>NZ_JBFAWL010000012.1:0-184573 GCF_040680275.1 Streptomyces sp. NPDC052079 | reverse complement strand
GCCCGGTTACATTCCGAACCCGGAAGCTAAGCCTTACAGCGCCGATGGTACTGCAGGGGGGACCCTGTGGGAGAGTAGGACGCCGCCGAACAATCATTGAAAGGGTTGGACCCCGAACTTCGGTTCCGGGTCCAACCCTTTTTTGTTTGGCGTCATGGGAAGGTCACGTGGCGCAATCAGCATCCCTGCCATGAGTACTGCTGCACTGCTCAGGCCCGCCGACGCCGGCGCGTGTGACGAGGTCGTCGTACCTGCCTTCTGAGGTTGGTTGGGAGCACCGGTCTGGACGGGGTATGATCTATTCCGTTGCCGCGAGGGAAACCTCGAACCCGGCGACAGGCCCCCATAGCTCAGTCGGCAGAGCGTCTCCATGGTAAGGAGAAGGTCAACGGTTCGATTCCGTTTGGGGGCTCCGAGAGAAAGGCCCCGCCCATTCGGGCGGGGCCTTCTTCATGTTCTCGTGAGCTACTCCTTCTGCAGGCCCGGAACGCGCATGGCGAGGATGGCCATGTCATCGGACGGGGCGTCCGTCGCGAAGCGCTCCACCGCGCGCATGATGCGGGCCGCGACCGCCCCGGCCGTCAGTCCCGTGCAGGTCGTCAGAACCTCGGCGAGGCCATCGTCGCCCAGCATCCTGGAGCCCTCGCGGCGTTCGGTGACGCCGTCGGTGACGCAGAGAAGGACATCGCCGGGGTCGAGGGTGACGGTCTGCTCGTACAGCTCCAAGTCCTCCAAGACGCCGAGGAGCGGCTGCGGTTCGGCGGCCGGTTCGACCGTGCCGTCCTGACGCAGCCGGAGCGGCAGGGGATGGCCCGCGCAGACGACCTTCAGTTCCGCGCTGCCGTCCGCCTGCGGCCGCATCTCGCCGTACAGGAGGGTGAGGAAGCGGCTGCGGGCGCCCTCGTCGAGGATCGCGGAGTTGAGACGGTCGAGGACCGCCGGGCCGCTGAGGCCCTCGCGGGCGAGCAGACGGAGCGCGTGCCGGGCGAGACCGGTGACGGCCGCCGCGTTCGGGCCCGTACCGCAGACGTCGCCGATGGCGAAGCCGTAGGCGCCGTCGCTGATCGGGAAGAGGTCGTAGAAGTCGCCGCCGACCTCGTTGCCCTCGCCGGCCGCGCGGTAGATCACCTCGACCTCGACGCCGTCGATCGTCGGCAGCTCGGGAGGCAGGAGGCTGCGCTGGAGGGACTGGCTGATGGCCGTGCGCTCGGAATACAGGCGGGCGTTGTCCAGGGCCAGGGCGGCCCGCCGGGAGAGGTCCTCGGCGAGTTCCAGGATCTCCTGGCGGAAGTGCTCATCGGTCGGCTTGCCGAGCGTCAGCATGCCGATGACGCGGTTACGGGCGACCAGGGGAAGGACCACGGTCTCGCCGCCGAGCGCGGAGGCCGTGGCGAGGGTGGGGCCGATGCCGGTGGTGACATGCCGGGTCGGGCCGCCGCTGAGGCCGAGACTGCGCATGGAGGTGCGCAGGGCAGCCTGGTGGGCGACCTCCGCGGGTGCCGACCAGACACGGGCACCCGGAGTCGGGACCGGGTCGGGCGGCGGGATCTTCGACAGCAGGGACTTGATGCCGTCGATCAGTTCCTCGTCCTCGTGGAGCACGTAGGAGAGGTACGGCTCGGAGGCCTGGTCGGCGATCGTGTAGACGGCGCACCAGGTGGCGAGGGTGGGGACGGTCATCTGGGCCATCAGGGCCAGGGTCTGGTCCCGGTCCAGGGTGCCGGCCAGCAGGTCGGAGGCCTCGACGAGGAAGCTGAGCGAACCGCGGCGCAGGCGCTCCAGCTCGCCCAGCCGGGCCGACTCCACCGCGAGCGCGATCCGGTCCGCCGCGAACTGCAGACGCAGCGCCTCCTCGTTGGAGTATCTGCCGGGCGCCTCGGCGGCGACGCCGAGGGAGCCGGTGAGCCGGCCCTCCACCTTCAGCGGGACGGTGACGACCGAGCGCATGCCGGTGCCGTTGAGGAGGGGGACCGCGCCGGAGACGGCGGTGAGATCCTCGTGGACGGCCGGCATGCGGGCGGAGCCGTAGCGGCCGGGGCCGGCCTCGACGGGGACGCGGGCGAAGCGCTGACGGGCCGAAGGGAGGCCGGTGGAGGCGCGGACCTCGAGTTCGGTCTCGTCGTCGGTGGCGAGGAGCAGGAAGGCGGAGTCGCCGTCGAGCATGTCGCGGGCGCGTTCCACGGTGCGCTGGAGCAGGCCGTCGAGGTCGTCCGGCGCGGGGGAGCCGATGAAGACCTCGAACGGGTCGGTGCTCTGGCCCTCGGAGCCGCCGGACGAGTCGGTCGAGGGGCCGCGCAACGGGCTCTGCAGAACCGCCCGTTCGTGGTCCCGAACCAGCAGACACACGGTTGACGGTTCGCCATCGGTGTCGCGGACCCGCAGATGGGAGGCGTACACGGGGATCACTCTGCCGTGGGATCCCCTGATGCCGTAGCTGCCCTCCCAGCGGGAGAGCTGGAGCGCGTCGGCGATGCCGGTGCCGGTGCCGGGAGTGTGCGGCCAGGCCGCGAGGTCGGTGAGCGGCTTGCCGGTGACCTGCTCGGCGGTATAGCCGAACAGTTCATCCGCGTCCTCGTTCCAGGCGCTGATGGCGCCGGTGCGGTCGATCTGTACGACGGCGACCCGGACCCGGGTGTCGGCGAGGGGGAGGAGGTGGGCCGGCAGGGCGGGGCCGGCGGCGCGGGTGCCGACCGCGCGCTCGGGAAGGTCCAGCTGGAACCAGACGGTCTTGTGGGTGGGTGTGTAGTCCACTCCCCAGTGGCCGGCCAGGGCGGCGCACAGCTGGAGCCCGCGGCCGCCCTCGCGGTCGGGGCTGCCCATGTCGACCGGCGAGCCCTGGAGGGGAATTTCCCGCTCCGGATAGCGGTCGGACACCTCGATCCGTACGCCGTCGTCGCTGCGCAGGCAGAGCAGGTCGGCGGCGGTGCCGGCGTGCACCACGGCATTGGTCACCAGTTCGCTGGTGAGCACCACGGCGTCGTCGACGATGTCGCCGAAGCCCCAGCCCTGCAGGGTGTCACGGACGAACGAGCGGGCGCCGGCGACCGACCGCCCCAGGGGCTCGAAGCTGGCGGCCGCGCGCGCGGTGATCACAGAACTCCTCGACCGGTTGTCGACGGGCATGGCTCCCTCGCCGACCGGCTCGTGCCGCTGGTGCGGCAGGCCGTCGCTCGGCCGTGGGTCCGGGGGCTGTTCCCCGGGGATCAGTCCGGTCGTCATGTGTGCGGCCGCCCTCCGATGCCCGCTCTTCTCCTGCCACCGCCCAGGCCGGACGGACCGGCGTGGCTGGACAGCAGGATGCAAGGTTACTTACCTTCGCCGTCCGAGCGGATGCCGGTCTGCTGTGATTCCGTCCGGAGGTGTTCGCCATCCGGCGGGTGTGCGGACGATGTGCGAAGCTGCCGAACTGTTATGGCCTGGTTCGGCGGGGGTGAAACACTGGGCAGGCTTGGGGTGAAGGTCCGGGCAGGCCGTGTGTCTTCCGCGCCGGGTGGGCAGCAGCCTCCTGGCGGCACCTTGGAACGTCGGGCAACACATCGCAGTAGTACGGAAAAAGCACAGTAGTAAACGGGACGCCTCCCTGGTGGTGCGCCCGGGCACAGCGGTAACGGTCGACCCCTGCGGGAGGGACACAGTGGAGTCTGGCGCAGCGACGCGGGGCACGAAGACGACGCGCGCGAAAGGCGGACAGTCCCTGAGCAAGCCGGGAAAGGCGCGGGGCGGGACCACGACGGTGGACACGGCGGCCCTGAACCGTCTCCTGGTGGCGCTGGTGTCGATGCGGGACGGCAACTTCCGCAAACGGCTCACGGTGTCCGGCGACGGCGTGATGTCGGAGATCGCGGCGGTCTTCAACGAGGTGGCCGACCGCAATCTCCACCTGACGGGTGAGCTGGCGCGGGTGCGGCGCATGGTCGGCCGTGAGGGAAAGCTCACGGAGCGGCTGGAGACGGGGGCCTCCGAGGGCTCCTGGGCGACCGCGATCGACAACTCGAACGCGCTGGTGGACGACCTCGTACGGCCGGTCTCCGAGGTCAGCCGGGTGCTGTCGGCGGTGGCCGAGGGCGATCTGTCGCCGCGTATGGAGCTGCGGACGCAGGCGGCGCCCGAGGGGGCCGGGCATCCGCTGCGGGGCGAGTTCCTCAAGGTCGCGCGGACCGTGAACAACCTGGTCGACCAGTTGTCGACCTTCACCGACGAGGTCACCCGGGTGGCCAGCGAGGTGGGCACCGAGGGCAAGCTGGGCGGACAGGCCCAGGTGCGTGGCATGTCCGGTTCGTGGAAGGACCTGACCGACTCCGTCAACACGATGGCGGAGCGGCTGACGGCGCAGGTGCGGGACATCGCGCTGGTGACGACGGCCGTCGCGAGCGGTGATCTGTCGCGCAAGGTCACCGTCCATGTCGAGGGCGAGATGCTCGAGCTGAAGAACACCGTCAACACGATGGTGGATCAGCTCTCCGCGTTCTCCTCCGAGGTGACCCGGGTCGCGCGCGAGGTGGGCACCGAGGGCGCTCTGGGCGGGCAGGCGCAGGTGCCCGGGGTGGACGGCGTGTGGAAGGAGCTCACCGACTCCGTCAACACCATGGCCGGCAATCTCACCGCTCAGGTGCGCGGGATCGCCGAGGTCACGACCGCGGTCGCCAACGGTGATCTGTCGCGGAAGGTCACGGTGCCGGCGCGCGGTGAGGTGGCGCAGCTCGCCGAGACGATCAACCAGATGACCGAGACGCTGCGGATCTTCGCCGACGAGGTCACGCGGGTCGCCAACGAGGTCGGGGCCGAGGGCCGGCTGGGCGGTCAGGCGAATGTGCCGGGTGCGGCGGGGACGTGGAAGGACCTGACGGATTCCGTGAACACGGTGTTCCGGAACCTGACCACTCAGGTGCGGGACATCGCGGCGGTGACGACGGCGGTCGCCAACGGTGACCTGTCGCAGAAGGTCACCGTGGACGTGGCCGGCGAGATGCTGGAGCTGAAGAACACCGTCAACACGATGGTGGACCAGCTGTCCGCGTTCGGTGCCGAGGTCACGCGGGTGGCGCGCGAGATCGGTGTCGAGGGTGAGCTGGGCGGCCAGGCGCAGGTGCCGGGCGCGGCGGGGACGTGGAAGGACCTGACGGATTCCGTCAACACGGCGTTCCGCAACCTCACCGGACAGGTGAGGAACATCGCCCAAGTGACGACGGCGGTCGCCAACGGTGACCTGTCGCAGAAGGTCACCGTGGACGTCTCCGGTGAGATGCTCCAGCTGAAGAACACCGTGAACACCATGGTGGACCAGCTGTCGAGCTTCGCCGACCAGGTCACGCGGATGGCCCGGGACGTGGGTACGGAGGGTCGGCTGGGCGGTCAGGCGCGCGTGGACGGCGTGTCGGGCACCTGGAAGGAACTCACCGACTCCGTCAACTCCATGGCCTCGAATCTCACCGGGCAGGTGCGCAACATCGCGCAGGTCACGACGGCCGTCGCGCGGGGTGACCTGTCGCAGAAGATCGACGTCGACGCGCGCGGGGAGATCCTCGAGCTGAAGAACACCATCAACACGATGGTGGACCAGCTGTCGTCGTTCGCCGACCAGGTGACGCGAGTGGCCCGTGAGGTGGGTACGGAGGGCCGGCTGGGCGGTCAGGCGCAGGTGCCCGGCGTCGCCGGTGTGTGGCGGGACCTGACGGATTCCGTGAACGGCATGGCGTCGAACCTGACCGGGCAGGTGCGCAACATCGCCCAGGTGGCGACGGCGGTGGCACGCGGTGACCTGTCGCAGAAGATCACCGTGGACGCGCGCGGGGAGATCCTCGAGCTCAAGAACACGCTGAACACGATGGTCGACCAGCTGTCGTCGTTCGCCGAAGAGGTCACCCGGGTGGCCCGTGAGGTGGGTACGGAGGGCATCCTCGGCGGTCAGGCCGAGGTGCAGGGTGTCTCCGGCACCTGGAAGGACCTCACGCAGTCCGTGAACGGCATGGCGAACAACCTGACGCTCCAGGTGCGCAACATCGCCGAGGTCACCACCGCGGTCGCCAAGGGCGACCTGTCGAAGAAGATCACGGTCGATGCCAAGGGTGAGATCCTCGAGCTGGTGACCACCGTCAACACGATGGTGGACCAGCTGTCGTCGTTCGCCGAGCAGGTGACCCGGGTGGCCCGCGAGGTGGGCACCGAGGGCATCCTGGGCGGCCAGGCGCATGTGCCGGGTGTCACGGGCATCTGGAAGGACCTGAGCGACAACGTCAACCTGATGGCGAAGAACCTCACCACGCAGGTGCGGAACATCTCGCAGGTGTCCGCGGCCGTCGCCAACGGCGACCTCACGCGGCAGGTCAGCATCGAGGCGCGCGGTGAGGTGGCGCAGCTCGCCGACACCATCAACACCATGGTGAAGACGCTGAGCGCGTTCGCCGAGCAGGTCACCAAGGTGGCCCGCGAGGTGGGCACCGACGGCATCCTGGGCGGTCAGGCGCATGTGCCGGGCGTGGCCGGTACCTGGAAGGACCTCACCGAGTCGGTGAACCAGATGGCGTCCAACCTGACCGGCCAGGTGCGCAACATCGCGATGGTGACGACGGCCATCGCCAAGGGCGACCTCACGAAGAAGATCGACATCGACGCGCGCGGTGAGATCCTCGAGCTGAAGACGACCATCAACACGATGGTGGACCAGCTGTCCTCGTTCGCCGAGGAGGTCACCCGGGTCGCCCGCGAGGTGGGAACCGAGGGCCAGCTGGGCGGTCAGGCACGCGTGCGTGACGTCGACGGGACCTGGCGGGACCTGACCGAGTCGGTGAACGAGATGGCCGGGAATCTCACCCGGCAGGTGCGTGCCATCGCCCGGGTGGCGACCGCGGTGACCCGCGGCGACCTGAACCTGAAGATCGACGTGGACGCGTCCGGGGAGATCCAGGAGCTCCAGGACTACATCAACAAGATGATCGCCAACCTGCGCGACACCACGATCGCCAACAAGGAGCAGGACTGGCTCAAGGGCAATCTCGCCCGTATCTCCGCGCTGATGCAGGGTCGCCGCGACCTGGACGACGTGGCCTCGCTGATCATGAGCGAGCTGACGCCGGTGGTGTCCGCGCAGCACGGCGCGTTCTTCCTGGCGATGCCGCTGGTCGACGGCGAGGACCTGAGCGCGGCGGACGACGACCAGTTCGAGCTGCGCATGCTCGGCTCGTACGGCTACTCCATGGGGTCCATGCCGACGTCGTTCCAGCCCGGTGAGGGGCTCATCGGGACGGCCGCCACGGAGAAGCGCACGATCCTGGTGGAGAAGGCGCCCAGCGGCTATCTGAAGATCTCCTCGGGGCTCGGGGAGGCACCCCCGGCCCAGGTGATCGTGCTTCCGGTGGTGTTCGAGGGGAAGGTGCTCGGCGTCATCGAACTGGCGTCGTTCACGCCGTTCACGGCGATCCAGAAGGACTTCCTCAACCAGATCGCCGAAATGATCGCGACCAGCGTCAACACCATCTCCGTCAACACCAAGACCGAGCGGCTGCTGGGGCAGTCCCAGGAGCTGACCGAACAACTGCGCGAGCGGTCGGCGGAGTTGGAACAGCGGCAGAAGGCGCTCCAGGCGTCCAACGCCGAACTGGAGGAGAAGGCCGAGCTGCTGGCCCGTCAGAACCGCGACATCGAGGTGAAGAACACCGAGATCGAGGAGGCGCGGCAGGTCCTGGAGGAGCGCGCCGAGCAGCTCGCCGTGTCCATGCGCTACAAGAGCGAGTTCCTCGCCAACATGTCGCACGAGCTGCGCACGCCGCTGAACTCGCTGCTGATCCTGGCCAAGTTGCTCGCCGACAACGCCGACGCCAACCTGTCCCCCAAGCAGGTGGAGTTCGCCGAGACCATCCACGGCGCCGGGTCCGACCTGCTCCAGCTCATCAACGACATCCTGGACCTGTCGAAGGTCGAGGCGGGCAAGATGGACGTCTCCCCGACGCGTATCGCGCTCGTCCAGCTGGTGGACTACGTGGAGGCCACCTTCCGGCCGCTGACCGCGGAGAAGGGCCTGGACCTGTCCGTACGGATCTCGCCGGAGCTGCCCGCCACGCTGCACACCGACGAGCAGCGGCTGCTGCAGGTGCTGCGCAACCTGCTGTCCAACGCGGTGAAGTTCACCGACTCCGGATCGGTCGAGCTGGTCATCCGGCCCGCCCGGGACGATGTCCCGCAGGCCATCCGGGAGCAGTTGCTGGAGGCGGGTTCGCTGACCGACCCGGACGCGGACCTGATCGCGTTCTCGGTGAGCGACACGGGCATCGGCATCGCGGCCGGCAAGATGCGGGTGATCTTCGAGGCGTTCAAGCAGGCCGACGGCACCACCAGCCGCAAGTACGGCGGTACGGGGCTCGGGCTGTCCATCTCGCGGGAGATCGCTCAGCTGCTCGGCGGTGAGATCCACGCCCAGAGCGAGCCGGGGCGCGGTTCCACGTTCACGCTGTACCTGCCGCTGCACCCGAGCGAGCTGCCGCCGCACGGCTACGCCCAGCCCATGCCGCCGCTGGAGGCCGGGGACCTGGTGGCGTCGGCGGAGCCGGCCGCTCCGCAGGCCGAGACGCCGGCAGAGGTGACGTCGTACCGGGCCACCCAGAACGGTCCGGCCGCGCTGTTCCGGCGCCGTCGCAGGATCTCGCTCGAGCAGCGGCCCGCCGCCGAGCCGGAGCAGTGGCCGGACGTGCAGCACGAGCCGGTGCCCCGCTCGTCGCGCCGCGGTATCCGCTTCGGCGGGCAGAAGGTGCTGATCGTCGACGACGACATCCGCAACGTCTTCGCGCTCACCAGCGTCCTCGAGCAGCACGGCCTGTCCGTGCTGTACGCGGAGAACGGCCGCGAGGGCATCGAGGTGCTGGAGCAGCACGACGACGTGGCGGTCGTACTGATGGACATCATGATGCCCGAGATGGACGGCTATGCCACGACCACGGCGATCCGCCGGATGCCGCAGTTCGCCGGACTCCCGATCATCGCCCTCACCGCCAAGGCGATGAAGGGTGACCGGGAGAAGGCGATCGAGTCGGGCGCCTCCGACTACGTGACCAAGCCGGTCGATCCCGATCACCTGCTGTCGGTGATGGAGCAGTGGATGCCGGGGGAGTGAGACCGGCTGGAGGGTGTGCGAAGGTGACGGGAAGCCTCGGTGTTCACCCGGAGTTGCTGAGGCGGTGCGCGCGAAGTCGTGTAGAAGTACGGGATTCGGGGAACCTTCTGGTCTCCCGCCGCGTTTCTGCTACGTGCACAGTGACATCACGGTGACAGGGTGTGGCGACAGGCGGGGTGCGGCTACGATGACCGGCACAAGGACGGGCGGCGCAAGGGAGCCGTCCCCTGGGGCGGTACCCACGGGTACATCCCCAGGTCCTGCGGACAGGGGAGGCCCCAAGCCGGGGCGAGGAGGGCGGGCCATGGTGCAGAAGGCCAAGATCCTCCTGGTCGATGACCGGCCGGAGAATCTGCTGGCGCTGGAGGCGATCCTCTCGGCGCTCGATCAGACGCTGGTGCGGGCATCGTCCGGGGAGGAAGCGCTCAAGGCACTGCTCACGGACGATTTCGCGGTCATTCTGCTGGACGTCCAGATGCCGGGCATGGACGGATTCGAGACGGCCGCGCACATCAAGCGGCGGGAGCGGACCCGGGACATCCCGATCATTTTCCTCACCGCGATCAACCACGGCCCGCATCACACCTTCCGCGGGTACGCGGCGGGAGCGGTCGACTACATCTCCAAGCCGTTCGACCCGTGGGTGCTGCGGGCGAAGGTCTCGGTCTTCGTCGAGCTGTACATGAAGAACTGCCAGCTGAGGGAGCAGGCGTCGCTGCTGCGGCTCCAGTTGGAGGGCGGCGAGAAGGAGGCCGGCGAGGCCAAGGAGCCGGCGGGACTGCTCGCCGAGCTCTCGGCGCGGCTCGCGGCCGTCGAGGAGCAGGCCGAGGCGCTGACCAAGCAGCTCAACGACGAGTCGACCGACGCGGCCGCGGTGGCCACGGCGGCCCATCTGGAGCGCAAGCTCACCGGTTTGCGGCGGGCACTGGACGCCCTGGAGCCGGGAACCGGCAGCGCGTCGTCGGTGCCCTCGCAGAACTGATCCCGGACACAGGGGTCTTGCCGGACCCCCGGCCGGGGGCCCGGACCTGAGAGAACGTCAATTGCTGTGCGTGTCCCGGGCCGTCCCGCGTCAACTCCGCGCCTTGACAAGGGCGACACGAACGGGTGAAGCATCCGCCACGCGTGTCCCCTGCCGTCTCCACCGGTAATCTCACACCTATGGCCTCACGTCCCTCCGCAGCCAAGAAGCCGCCCGCGAAGAAGGCGGCCGCTTCCGCGAAGGCTCCGGCGAAGAAGGCCGCTGCCAAGAAGGCCCCGGCGAAGAAGGCCGCTGCCAAGAAGCCGGCCCCCCAACCGGCACCGAACCCGACCAGCGGCGTGTACCGGCTCGTACGCGCCCTGTGGCTGGGCCTCGCGCGCGCCGTCGGCGCGGTCTTCCGCGGCATAGGGCAGGGCGCCAGGAACCTCGACCCGGCGCACCGCAAGGACGGCCTCGCGCTGCTCCTGCTCGGCATCGCCCTGATCGTCGCCGCCGGTACCTGGGCCGACCTCAAGGGCCCCGTCGGCGACCTCGTGGAGATCCTGGTCACCGGTGCCTTCGGCCGGCTGGACCTGCTGGTGCCGATCCTGGTCGCCGTCATCGCCGTACGGTTCATCCGGCACCCGGAGAAGCCCGAGGCCAACGGACGGATCGTCATCGGTCTGTCCGCGCTCGTCATCGGCGTGCTCGGACAGATCCACATCGGCTGCGGGTCGCCCGCCCGCAGCGAGGGTATGCACGCCATAAGGGACGCGGGCGGTCTGATCGGCTGGGCCGCGGCCGCACCGCTGTCGTCCACCATGACCGACGTCCTCGCCGTGCCGCTGCTGGTGCTGCTCACCGTCTTCGGTCTGCTGGTCGTCACGGCCACACCGGTCAACGCCATCCCGCAGCGGCTGCGGCAGCTCGGCGTACGGCTCGGACTCGTCCACGAGGCTGAGGAGTTCGGCGACGACGACGCGCGCTACGACGAGCAGTGGCGCGAGGCGCTGCCCGCGAGCCGCCGCCGGCGACGGCCGACCCCCGAGGAGTACGACCCCGACGACGCGGAGGAGGAGGCACTGTCCCGGCGCCGTTCCCGGCCCCGCAGGTCCGCGGTGCCGCAGCCCGGCGTGGACCGGCCGATGGACGCGGTGGACGTGGCCGCCGCGGCGGCCGCCGCGCTGGACGGTGCCGTGCTGCACGGCATGCCGCCCTCGCCGATCGTCGCCGACCTGACCCAGGGCGTGAGCACGGGCGACCGCGAGCCGACCACGCCGACGCCGGTTCCGGCGGCCCGCCCGCATCAGGAGCAGCCGAAGGCGGGCAGGCCCAAGCAGGAGAAGCCCCCGGCGGGCGTCCTGGACATGACCAAAAAGCCGCCCCGTGAACCCCGGGACCTGCCGCCCCGCGCGGAACAGCTCCAGCTGGCCGGCGACATCACCTACTCCCTGCCCTCGCTGGACCTGCTCACCCGCGGCGGGCCCGGCAAGGCGCGCAGCGCGGCCAACGACGCCATAGTCGAAGCGCTGCGGAAGGTCTTCACGGAGTTCAAGGTGGACGCCGCCGTCACCGGCTTCACCCGCGGCCCGACGGTCACCCGCTATGTCGTGGAACTGGGCCCGGCCGTGAAGGTCGAGCGGGTCACCGCGCTGACCAAGAACATCGCGTACGCCGTCGCCAGCCCGGATGTGCGGATCATCAGCCCGATCCCCGGCAAGTCCGCGGTCGGCATCGAGATCCCGAACACCGACCGGGAGATGGTCAACCTCGGTGACGTACTGCGGCTCGCGGAGTCCGCCGAGGACGACGACCCGATGCTGGTCGCCTTCGGCAAGGACGTCGAGGGCGGCTACGTCATGGACTCGCTGGCGAAGATGCCGCACATGCTGGTCGCCGGCGCCACCGGCTCCGGCAAGTCGTCCTGCATCAACTGCCTGATCACCTCGGTCATGATGCGGGCGACCCCGGAGGACGTCCGGATGATCCTCGTAGACCCCAAGCGGGTGGAGCTGACGGCGTACGAGGGCATCCCGCACCTGATCACGCCGATCATCACCAACCCCAAGCGGGCCGCCGAGGCGCTGCAGTGGGTCGTCCGCGAGATGGACCTGCGCTACGACGATCTCGCCGCCTACGGCTACCGGCACATCGACGACTTCAACCGCGCGGTGCGCGAGGGCAAGGCCAAGCCGCCCGAAGGCAGCGAGCGGGAGCTTCAGCCGTACCCGTACCTGCTGGTGATCGTCGACGAGCTGGCCGACCTGATGATGGTCGCCCCGCGCGACGTCGAGGACGCCATCGTGCGCATCACCCAGCTCGCGCGGGCGGCCGGCATCCACCTGGTGCTCGCCACGCAGCGGCCGTCCGTCGACGTCGTCACCGGTCTGATCAAGGCGAACGTGCCGTCCCGGCTGGCGTTCGCCACGTCCTCGCTGGCGGACTCCCGGGTCATCCTGGACCAGCCCGGCGCCGAGAAGCTGATCGGCAAGGGCGACGGACTGTTCCTGCCCATGGGCGCGAACAAACCGACGCGTATGCAGGGCGCCTTCGTGACCGAGGAGGAGGTCGCGGCCGTCGTCCGGCACTGCAAGGACCAGATGGCGCCCGTCTTCCGCGACGACGTCACCGTGGGCAGCAAGCAGAAGAAGGAGATCGACGAGGACATCGGCGACGACCTCGACCTGCTGTGCCAGGCGGCCGAGCTGGTCGTCTCCACCCAGTTCGGGTCGACGTCCATGCTTCAGCGCAAGCTGCGCGTCGGCTTCGCCAAGGCCGGCCGGCTTATGGACCTCATGGAGTCCCGGAACATCGTTGGACCGAGCGAGGGTTCGAAGGCTCGTGACGTTCTTGTGAAGCCTGACGAGCTGGATGGCGTGCTCGCGCTGATCCGTGGGGAGTCTGAAGGGTAGCGATCGGGTCACGGCCGTCACCTCGGGGCACCCGGGTGGTCGACCGTGACCCAGCTGTAGTGGATCATTGAGCAACCGTTTCCCGTCGGCATACGTCAAGTTGAGGGAAACCGCAAACCGCAGGCCCACCATCGGGATGTCGGGCCATTCCGATGGCGTACAAAATCCGACCGCCCGGTTGCCCCACCCTCTCGTACCCCTCCTAGACTGAACCTCCAGCACAGGCGGCTACACGCTCGAAAGGCGCCCCCGTGTCCATCGGCAACTCCCCTGAAGACGAGCGTCCGTTCGAAGACGTTTCCGAGGAAGCCCGCCCCTCCGTCGGCCGAGCGCTGCAGCAGGCACGCATCGCGGCCGGGCTCACCGTCGACGACGTCAGTACCGCCACCCGCGTCCGTCTCGGCATCGTGCACGCCATCGAGGCGGACGACTTCACGTCCTGCGGCGGCGACGTCTACGCACGCGGGCACATCCGCACCCTGGCCAGGGCCGTGGACCTCGACCCCGCCCCGCTGATCGCCCAGTTCGAGACCGAGCACGGCGGCGGCCGTCCGGCCCCGACGCCGGCCGCCCCCCTCTTCGAGGCGGAACGCATCCGTCCGGAGCGGCGCGGACCCAACTGGACCGCGGCCATGGTCGCCGCGATCGTCGTCGTGATCGGCTTCGTCGGTTTCACGATGGTCAAGGGCGAGGACGAAGGCGGCACGACGAACGTCGCCGGCGATGCCACACCCAGCAAGTCCGCCTCACCCACCCCCAAGTCCAAGAAGCCCGTCGACCCCGAGCCGAAGCCGTCGGACAGCGCCATCGCCGCCGCACCGCAGGACAAGGTGACGGTCCAGGTCACCGCCGCCGACGGACGCAGCTGGATCTCGGCCAAGGACCACAACGGCCGGCTGCTGTTCGACGGACTGCTCAAGCAGGGCGATTCCAAGACGTTCCAGGACAGTTCCAAGATCAACCTGGTGCTCGGTGACGCCGGCGCGATCGACCTGTTCGTCAACGGCAAGAAGATCGAGGACGACTGGCAGCCGGGCGCCGTCGAGCGCCTGACCTACACCAAGGGCGACCCGCAGGCCGGATAAGCGGTACCGAAGCGCACATCGGCGACGGGGTCGGTCATGATCGGCCAACCCCGTCGACGTGGGGTGTCGGTGGGACGAAGTAGTCTTGAGTCCATGCCTGAACGCCGTACCGTCGCACTCGTCACCCTTGGCTGCGCCCGTAACGAGGTGGACTCGGAGGAGCTCGCAGGCCGTTTGGAGGCGGACGGCTGGCAGCTCGTCGAGGACGCCGAGGACGCCGACGTCGCCGTCGTCAACACCTGTGGATTCGTCGAAGCCGCGAAGAAGGACTCGGTCGACGCCCTCCTGGAGGCCAACGACCTCAAGGGACATGGAAGAACGCAGGCCGTCGTCGCCGTGGGCTGCATGGCCGAGCGGTACGGCAAGGAACTCGCCGAGGCCCTGCCCGAGGCCGACGGCGTGCTCGGCTTCGACGACTACACCGACATCTCCGACCGCCTCCAGACCATTCTGAACGGCGGCATCCACGCCTCCCACACCCCGCGCGACCGGCGTAAGCTGCTGCCGATCAGCCCGGCCGAGCGGCAGGACTCCGCCGCCTCCGTCGCGCTCCCGGGACACGGCCCGGTGGATCTTCCCGAGGGCCTCGCCCCGGCGTCCGGCCCGCGCGCGCCCCTGCGCCGCCGGCTCGACGGCTCCCCGGTCGCCTCCGTGAAGCTTGCCTCCGGCTGCGACCGGCGCTGCTCCTTCTGCGCCATCCCCTCCTTCCGCGGCTCCTTCATCTCCCGCCGCCCCAGCGATGTGCTCAACGAGACGCGCTGGCTGGCCGAACAGGGCGTGAAGGAGATCATGCTGGTCTCCGAGAACAACACCTCCTACGGCAAGGACCTGGGCGACATCCGCCTGCTGGAGTCCCTGCTGCCGGAGCTCGCCGAGGTCGACGGCCTCGAGCGGGTGCGGGTCAGCTACCTCCAGCCTGCCGAGATGCGGCCCGGCCTGATCGACGTGCTGACCTCCACCCCGAAGGTCGCCCCCTACTTCGACCTGTCCTTCCAGCACTCCGCACCCGATGTGCTGCGCGCGATGCGCCGCTTCGGCGACACCGACCGGTTCCTCGAACTGCTCGACACCATTCGGAGCAAGGCGCCCCAGGCCGGTGTCCGTTCCAACTTCATCGTCGGCTTCCCCGGCGAGTCCGCGGCCGACCTGGCGGAGCTGGAGCGCTTCCTGAACCATGCGCGGCTCGACGCCATCGGCGTCTTCGGCTACTCCGACGAAGAGGGCACCGAGGCGGCGACGTACGACCGCAAGCTGGACGAGGAGATCGTCGCCGAGCGGCTGGCCCGTGTCTCCCGGCTGGCCGAGGAGCTCGTCTCCCAGCGCGCCGACGAGCGCGTCGGCGAGACCGTGCACGTGCTGGTGGAGTCCGTGGACGAGGAGGAGGGCGTGTACGGGAGGGCGGCGCACCAGGCTCCCGAGACGGACGGCCAGGTGCTGCTCACGAGCGGCGAGGGGATGAGCGTCGGCCGTATGGTCGAGGCGAAGGTGGTGGGCACGGAAGGTGTCGACCTGGTGGCCGAGCCGCTCTTCCAGGGTTCGCTCGCGTGGAGTGAGGAGGCGGGCAGATGACGGGTGTCCCGGCATCGGCGGCGGGTGGCCCCTCCGGCGCGAGGAGGGCGGCGGGTGCCGTGCCCGGACTGCCGGGGTCCGGCCGCGCGGTCGCGCGTGAGGCGAGGGGCACGGCTCCGGGATCGTCCGGCGGGGGCCCGGCCCGGCGGAGTACGTCCGGCCGCGGCCCGGGCGGCGCCCAGGCGCACGGCGACAAGACGGCTACCTCGTCCCACGAAGGCGTCGACTCCGGGGACGGTACGAAGCCCCCGCGCGGAGCGAAGATCGCGGCGGCGGCCGTCAATCAGGCCAGCGTCTGGAACATCGCCAACCTGCTGACCATGCTCCGGCTGCTGTTGGTGCCGGCGTTCGTGATGCTGATGCTCGCCAACGGCGGTCACGACCCGGCGTGGCGGTCGTTCGCCTGGGCCGCCTTCGCCATCGCCATGATCACCGACCTGTTCGACGGGCATCTGGCGCGCGCCTACAACCTCGTCACCGACTTCGGGAAGATCGCCGACCCCATCGCCGACAAGGCGATCATGGGAGCGGCGCTGATCTGTCTCTCGGCGCTGGGCGATCTGCCGTGGTGGGTGACCGGAGTCATCCTCGGCCGGGAACTCGGCATCACCCTGCTGCGTTTTGTGGTCATCCGCTACGGCGTCATCCCGGCCAGCCGAGGGGGCAAGCTCAAGACCCTCACCCAGGGCATCGCGGTCGGCATGTACGTGCTGGCGCTGACCGGGTGGCTGGCCACCCTGCGGTGGTGGGTGATGGCCGCGGCGGTCGTGCTGACCGTGGCGACCGGACTCGACTATGTGAAACAGGCCATTGTGCTCCGCAGGCGGGGAATCGCCGAGCGCAAGGCGGCGTTGGAGGAGACGGAAGCGTGAGTTCCACGGCCACCGAAGTGGTCCGACTACTCACCGTCAACGGCGGAACCCTCGCCGTCGCCGAGTCGCTGACCGGTGGCCTGGTGGCGGCGGAGGTCACGTCGGTGCCAGGGGCCTCCAAGGTCTTCCGGGGCTCGGTGACGGCCTACGCCACCGACCTGAAGCAGCGACTGCTCGGCGTGGACGCCACTCTGCTGGCGCAGCGCGGAGCGGTGGACGCGCAGGTGGCGGCCCAGATGGCGGCCGGTGTCCGTTCGGCGCTCGGCGCCGACTGGGGCATCGCCACCACGGGCGTCGCCGGTCCGGACCCCCAGGACGGACAGGCCGTCGGAACGGTGTTCGTGGCCGTGGACGGGCCTTCCGGTCCCGGCTCCCTTTCCGCCGCCGGCGGAAAAGTGGAGCATCTGCGGTTGAACGGCGACCGCGCGGAAATTCGTATGGAGAGTGTACGGAGCGTACTCGCACTGCTTCTGACGGAGCTTGCGGGCGAACAGACCAGGAATGAGCGGGCACAGGATACGGAACGGAACGGGGGGTTTTGATGTTTGCAGCCCTGAGTGAACACGACATCGCTCCCCGCACGGCCGCAGCGCGAGGCGGTACGGTGGGGCGAGAAGGATGCGGCTACGCGGTCCGAGGAGGGAGCCACCGATGATTCTGCTCCGTCGCCTGCTGGGTGACGTGCTGCGTCGGCAGCGCCAGCGCCAGGGCCGTACTCTGCGCGAAGTCTCCTCGTCCGCCCGAGTCTCACTCGGCTATCTCTCCGAGGTGGAGCGGGGGCAGAAGGAGGCTTCCTCCGAGCTGCTCTCCGCCATCTGCGACGCGCTGGACGTACGGATGTCCGAGCTCATGCGGGAAGTGAGCGACGAGCTCGCCCTCGCCGAGCTGGCCCAGTCTGCTGCAGCGACCCCCAGCGAGCCCGTACCCACGCCGGTTCGTCCGATGCTGGGTTCTGTTTCGGTGACCGGTGTGTCACCGGAACGGGTGACCATCAAGGCGCCCGCCGAGGCGGTGGACGTCGTCGCCGCGTGAGCACGGTGCCCGGCACCTGCGCGGTATGAAGGTGTGAGATGCCCCGGTAGGGGCCCTTCCGGAGATCCGGAGGGGTGCCGCCGGGGTTTTTCGCGTGCACGGGCGCTTCCGGGGTGCGCCCGGTGTGCGTTTGCCGGTGCGGGACGGGGCCGTCATGGTTGAAGGACGAGGCGGGGGTCAGCCACGGAGGTGCGGATGTACATCGTGAAGAGCCCGTTGTCCGACGAGAACCTGAAGACCGTGTCCGAGGCGCTGCAGGGCGCCCTGGCCGACCTGGTGGACCTCGGCCTGGTGGCGAAACAGATCCACTGGAACGTGGTCGGACCCCGCTTCCGCAGCGTGCACCTCCAGCTCGACGAGGTCGTGGCCCTGGCACGCACGCACTCCGACACCGTGGCCGAGCGCGCGGCGGCCCTCGGTGTCTCTCCCGACGGGCGGGCCGCGACGGTGGCCGTCGCGAGCGGGATCGGGGTGACGCCGGAGGGCTGGGTCGACGACTCGGCGGCGGTCAGCACGATGGTGGACGCGCTCGGCGCGGTGATCGCCCGGATGCGCGAGCGGGTCACGTCGACCGGGGAGCCGGACCCGGTGACCCAGGACATCTTCATCACGATCACCGCGGACCTCGAGAAGCAGCACTGGATGTTCCAGGCCGAGAACGGGTGACCCGGCCGTGGGGGCCAGGTGCCCCTCGGCAGGGGCGGTGCGCCGGACGGCCGTTCTGGGGCTCGGGGCGCTGTGGTGGTGGGCGGTGTTGCGGCTGCTGCTGGTGCCCGACGCCGGTGCGTTGGAAGGGGCGGTCGCGGCCGGCGGGTGGGGGCTCAGTGTGCTGCCGGTGCACTGCACGCCCAAAGCACGGGCGGAGGGGGCCGGGACACCGCACGAGCGGCACTGACCGCGCGGTGCGCGATCTGTGTGACCGGTCCGGTCAGCGGGACCGGGCGGGGGCCGGACCCGGCTGGCAGGCGGGGCACCAGTACGTGGGGCGCTCGCGGGAGCCGTCGCCCTGGTCGGCGACGCGGATGGGCGTCCGGCAGCGCAGACAGGGGCTGCGGGCGCGGCCGTACACGAAGAGGTCCTGGCCGCGCCGGCCCGTCGTGCTGCGGATCAGGCGTTCGCGGTTGAACTCCAGCAGTCGCCGAGCGAGTTCCGGCAGCTTCGCCGTGCGGTCGGCGGGCAGGTCACCCACGGGGAGCCAGGGCGTGGCGCCGAGCAGGAAGCAGAGCTCGCTCTTGAAGACATTGCCGATACCGGCCAGGTTCCGCTGGTCGAGCAGGGCCTCGCCGAGCGGGCGGGCCGGGTCCTTCAGAAGGTTGGCCAACGCAAGGTCTGGATCCCAATCCGGGCCGAGGAGGTCGGGTCCGAGGTGGCCGACCACGCGGTCCTCGTCACCGGTGCGCATCAGTTCCAGCACGGGCAGCCGATAGCCGACGGCGGTGCGGTCGGCATTGCCGAGCACCGCGCGGATCTGGTGCGCCGGACCGCCGTTCCAGCGCTGCCCGTCGGCGAACACCCGCCAGGAACCGTCCATCTTCAGATGAGAGTGCAGGGTCAGGCCGCCCTCAATGCGGGTCAGCAGATGCTTGCCGCGCGGGATGACGTCCAGCACCGCGCGACCCGTGAGGTCGGCCGTGGCGTACCGGGGCACCCGGAGGTCGCTGCGGGTCAGCACCCTGCCCGCCAGGGCATCATGCAGCCGCCGCGCGGCCTGCCAGACCGTATCTCCTTCGGGCATGCGTCAAGGGTGGCACGTCGGACGGGCGGGGTCAGGCGCGCGGACGCCGGGGGGTCTGGGAGGGCGGCAGGCGGTCGATGCGGTCCAGACGCGGTCCAGCAGTGGGTGCAGGGGACACGGCGGTGCTGTTGGGCGCCGCGGGGTGCTGTGACAGGTGGGCGGGGCCGGTGCCGTTCCCGGTGGGCGGCGCGCGCTCGGGTCGCTGGAGCCTGGGTTTCGGGACGGTTGGCTGGGTCAGCGCGCGGACGTCGGGCCGTCGTGGGAGGGCGGCAGGCCGTCGACGCGGTCCAGCAGTGGGTGCAGGGGGTGCGGCGGGGCTGTTGGGCCTCGCGGGGTGCTGTGGCAGGTGGGCGGCGGCGGTCATGGCCGTTCCCGGTCGGCAGTGGAGACCGCGGGATCCTCTTGAGGGCGGGGGACCTGCACGCGCGCTCGGGCGCTGGAACGCGGGGTTCCGGGCCGGTCGGCCCACTCAGGCGCGCAGTCCGCCGCGGTCTCCAGGAGGGCGCCGAGGGGGGAGGTCAGGGCCGAGGTGCCGTTGATGCGCTCTGCCGTGACCGTGCCGAGGGAGCCGGCGCGGGCTGCTGCGGCGAGGGCTTCGGCGGCGGCCAGCAGATGGGGATCCTCGGCGGGCTCACCCTCCGGGGGCCGCGGGCTTCGGCCGCGGTCGGCAGGCGGGGATCCTGGGCGGGCTCGCCGTCGGGGGCGGCGGGCCAGGCCAGCAGTGTCTTGCCGCCGCGTTCCATGTAGAGCGTCAGCTCGCCGTCCACCAGTACCACCAGGGAGCCCGGCGCCGGTCGGGGGCTCGGGCCAGTCCAGCGCGGCTCCGTAGGCGTTCGCCGGGTCCGCGGCCGCGGGGACGACGGCCCGCGCGGTGGCGTCGGGGCCAGTACGACGGACGTCCACCGTTCTGCCAGGGGGGCGGGGGCCTGCACGCGCGCTCGGGCGCTGGAACGCGGGGTTCCGGGCCGTCGGCCGGGTCAGGCGCGGAGGCGGAGTCCGCGGGGGGTGGCCACGAAGCCCGCGGTTTCCAGGAGGGCGCCGAGGGGGGAGGTCAGGGCCGAGGCGCCGTTGATGCGTTCCACCGTGACCGTGCCGAGGGAGCCGGCGCGGGCTGCTGCGGCGAGGGCTTCGGCGGCGGCCGGGAGGCGGGGATCCTCGGTGGGCTCGCCGTCGGGGGCGGCGGGCCAGGCCAGCAGCGTCTTGCCGCCGCGTTCCATGTAGAGCGTCAGCTCGCCGTCCACCAGCACCACGAGGGAGCCTGCCTTGCGGCCGGGCTTGTGCCCGGCACCGGTCGGGGGCTCGGGCCAGCCCAGTGCGGCACCGTAGGCGTTTGCCGGGTCCGCGGCAGCGAGGACGACGGCCCGCCCGGTGGCGTCGGGGCCGGTACGACGGCCGGCGAAGGGGTCGTACGACGGACGTCCTTGCGGGGCGAGGTCGCGCGGGGAGACGTAGTCGCCCGGCGACAGGCGCGGGTACGGGCCGTCGTCCGGGCCGGGGAAGCCGTCGCCGTCCGGGGCGGCCGGGAGCGCCTCCCCCCGTTCGCGGGCGTTGGCCGCCGCGCGGAGGCGGTCCACGGCGCCGTCCATCGCGAACTGGGCGGCGCCCAGACCCTCCACCACATAGCCGCGCCGGGCCTGTCCGGTCTCCTCGAACGCCGACAGGATGCGGTACGTCGCCGAGAAGCCGCCCTCGACGCCCTCAGCGGCGACCGCTCCCCGCGTCACCACACCGTGCCGGTCCAGCAGGGTGTGGGCCAGCGCGTGCGCGCGGACCGTGGGGTCGGCCTCCCGGGCGGGGGTCAGGGACCAGCGTCCGGCGACGGTCGGCGGACCGGTGCGTGAGGCGGTCCGGGCGGCCGCCGTGAGCGAGCCGTAGCGCCCGCGCGGGACGGAGCGCTTCGCGCGGTGGGCGGTGGAGCCCGCCGTGCGGCCGGAGCCCAGCAGCGAGCGCAAGGGAGCGAGCGTGTCGTTGGTGAGCCGCCCGGACCAGGCGAGGTCCCACAGCGCGTCGGCCAGCTGGGGATCGGTGGCCTCGGGATGGGTGGTGGCGCGGACCTGGTCGGCGATCTGCCGGAAGAACAGGCCGTAGCCGCCCGCGAGGGTGTCCAGGATCGACTGGTGGAGCGCGGTGAGCTCCAGCGGGTGCGGAGGCGGCAGGAGCAAAGGGGCCGTGTCCGCGAGGTAGAGGGAGACCCAGCCGTCCTTGCCGGGGAGCGCACCGGCACCGGCCCACACCACCTCTCCGGCGGCAGTGAGCTCGTCCAGCATCCCGGGGGTGTAGTTCGCCACCCGGGACGGCAGGACCAGCTTCTCGAGGGCGGACGCGGGCACGGACGCGCCCTGCAACTGCTCGATGGCGCGCACCAGGCCGTCGGTGCCGCGCAGGGTGTGCCCCTTGCCGATGTGCTGCCACTGGGGGAGGAACTGGGCGAGCGCGGCCGGTGGCGCCGGCTCCAGCTCGTGCCGCAACGCGGCCAGGGAACGGCGGCGCAGCCTGCGCAGCACGGCGGCGTCGCACCACTCCTGTCCGATCCCCGCCGGATGGAACTCGCCCTGGACGACCCGGCCCGCCGCCGAGAGCCGCTGCAGGGCGCCCTCGGTGACCGCCACGCCCAGGCCGAACCGGGCCGCCGCCGTGGCCGAGGTGAACGGGCCGTGGGTGCGCGCGTAGCGCGCGAGGAGGTCGCCCAGGGGGTCCTTGACGGGCTCGGTGAACGCCTCCGGCACGCCGACCGGAAGCGCCGTGCCCAGCGCGTCGCGCAACCGGCCGGCGTCCTCGACGGCCGCCCAGTGGTCGGCGCCGGCCACCCGCACCCGGATGGCGCGCCGCGCGGAGGCGAGCTCCCGCGCCCACGACGGATCCGCGCCGCGCTCGGCCAGTTCGGCATCGGTGAGCGGGCCGAGCAGCCGCAACAGGTCGGCCACGCCCTCCGCGTCCTTGACGCGCCGGTCCTCGGTGAGCCACTGCAGCTCACGCTCCAGCTCGGTCAGCACCTCGGCGTCGAGCAACTCGCGCAGCTCCGCCTGGCCGAGCAGCTCGGCCAGGAGCCGCGAGTCCAGCGAGAGGGCGGCGGCGCGGCGCTCGGCGAGCGGGGAGTCGCCCTCGTACAGGAACTGGGCGACGTACCCGAACAGCAGGGAGCGGGCGAAGGGCGACGGCTCGGGGGTGGTGACCTCGACCAGCCGCACCTTGCGGGACTCCAGGTCGCCCATCAGTTCGACGAGTCCGGGAACGTCGAAGACGTCCTGGAGGCATTCGCGGACGGCTTCCAGGACGATCGGGAACGAGCCGAACTCCCCGGCCACCTGGAGCAGCTGGGAGGCACGCTGACGCTGCTGCCACAACGGGGTGCGCTTGCCGGGGTTGCGGCGCGGCAGCAGCAGCGCGCGGGCGGCGCACTCGCGGAACCTGGACGCGAACAGGGCGGAGCCGCCCACCTGGTCGGTGACGACCTGGTCGACCTCCCCCTTGTCGAAGACGACGTCGGCGGCTCCCACGGGGGCCTGGTCCGCGTCGTACTCGGATCCGGTCTTGAGGTCCTGGTCGAGGAGGTCGAGACTCATCAGGTCGGCGTCCGGCAGCCGCAGCACGATGCCGTCGTCGGCGTGCATCACCTGGGCGTCCATGCCGTACCGCTCGGAGAGGCGGGCGCCCAGCGCGAGGGCCCACGGGGCGTGCACCTGGGCACCGAACGGGGAGTGGACGACGACTCGCCAGTCGCCGAGCTCGTCGCGGAAGCGCTCCACGACGATGGTGCGGTCGTCGGGCACGTGGCCGCAGGCCTCACGCTGCTCGTCGAGATAGGCCAGCACGTTGTCCGCGGCCCAGGCGTCCAGTCCCGCCGCGAGGAGCCGCAACCGGGCGTCGTCCTTGGACAGCGCGCCCACCTCGCGCAGGAAGGCGCCCACCGCGCGGCCGAGCTCCAGCGGCCGGCCCAGCTGGTCGCCCTTCCAGAACGGCAGCCGACCAGGCACTCCCGGAGCCGGGGAGACGAGGACCCGGTCGCGGGTGATGTCCTCGATGCGCCAGGAACTGGTGCCGAGGGTGAAGACGTCGCCCACGCGGGACTCGTAGACCATCTCCTCGTCCAGCTCGCCGACCCGTCCACCGCCCTTCTTCGGGTCGGAGCCCGCGAGGAAAACCCCGAAGAGGCCACGGTCGGGGATCGTGCCCCCGGAGGTGACGGCCAGGCGCTGGGCGCCGGGGCGGCCGGTGATCTCGCCCGTGACCCGGTCCCACACCACGCGCGGGCGCAGCTCCGCGAAGGCGTCGGACGGGTAGCGGCCGGCGAGCATGTCCAGGACGCCCGTGAAGGCGGACTCGGGCAGGGAGGCGAAGGGCGCCGCCCGGCGCACCAGGGCGAGCAGGTCGTCCAGCTGCCAGGTGTCCATGGCCGTCATGGCGACGAGCTGCTGGGCCAGGACGTCGAGAGGGTTGGCGGGGACCCGCAGGGACTCGATCGCCCCGGTGCGCATCCGCTCGGTGACCACGGCCGCCTGCACCAGGTCGCCCCGGTACTTCGGGAACACCACGCCCGTGGAGACGGCGCCCACCTGGTGTCCCGCGCGGCCGACCCGCTGGAGGCCGGAGGCGACGGACGGCGGGGACTCCACCTGCACCACCAGGTCGACGGCGCCCATGTCGATGCCCAGCTCCAGACTGGACGTGGCGACCACCGCGGGCAGCCGGCCCGCCTTGAGATCCTCCTCGACCAGGGCGCGCTGCTCCTTGGACACCGAACCGTGGTGGGCACGCGCGATGACCGCGGGCGCGCCCTGGGCGGCCCCGGAGCCGCCCATGAGCTCGGCGGGGGAGTGGTGCTCGTCCAGCGGTTCCCCGGTGGCCCGCTCGTAGGCGATCTCGTTGAGCCGGTTGCACAGGCGCTCGGCGAGGCGGCGTGAGTTGGCGAACACGATGGTCGAGCGGTGCGACTGCACGAGGTCGGTGATCCGCTCCTCGACATGCGGCCAGATCGAGGGCCGTTCGGCGCCCTCCGAACCCTCGGCGACCGGGGAACCGCCCAGCTCCCCCAGGTCCTCGACGGGCACGACCACGGAGAGGTCGAACTCCTTGCCCGACTCCGGCTGCACGATCTCCACCTTGCGGCGCGGGGAGAGGAACCGGGCGACCTCGTCCACCGGGCGCACCGTCGCGGAGAGGCCGATGCGACGGGCCGGGCGGGGCAGCAGCTCGTCCAGGCGCTCCAGGGAGAGCGCCAGATGCGCGCCGCGCTTGGTGCCCGCGACCGCGTGCACCTCGTCCAGGATCACCGTCTCCACGCCCGTCAGCGCCTCGCGCGTGGCGGACGTCAGCATCAGGAACAGCGACTCCGGGGTGGTGATCAGGATGTCCGGCGGCCGGGTGGCCAGGGAGCGCCGCTCGGCCGGCGGGGTGTCGCCGGAGCGGATGCCGACCTTCACCTCGGGCTCCGGCAGGCCCAGGCGCACGGACTCCTGGCGGATGCCGGTCAGCGGGCTGCGGAGGTTGCGCTCGACGTCGACGGCCAGGGCCTTCAGCGGCGAGACGTACAGGACGCGGCACCGCTTCTTGGGGTCGGCGGGCGGCGGTGCGGAGGCCAGATCGTCGAGGGCGGCGAGGAAGGCGGCCAGGGTCTTCCCGGACCCGGTGGGGGCGACCACCAGCACGTCCGAGCCCTCCCCGATGGCCTGCCACGCCCCGGCCTGGGCGGCGGTGGGCGCGGAGAACGCCCCCGTGAACCAGCCGCGGGTCGCGGGGGAGAAGCCGTCCAAGGCTCGGTGCGGATCGCTGACCATGTCATCCATCGTGCACCCAGCCACTGACAATCGGGCCCGGTGGACGGTCCGCGGCCGGGCCCGCGTGACAATGGTCATATGACCGAATCGCGCAAGGAGCGTGCACGGCACTGGCAGTACGACGAACTGCCCGGTGTCGATCTGCTGCGTGCGCGGTACATACACAAGACGTTCGTCCGGCACACCCATGAGCACTTCGTGATCGCCGCGATCGCCGACGGGGTCGAGGTCTTCCACCACGGCTCCGGCGACGTGTACGCGGGCGCCGGAGCGCTCGCCCTGGTCAACCCGGACACCCCGCACACCGGCAGGGCGGGTGTCCCCGAGGGGTGGCAGTACGGTGCGGTGTATCCGTCGCCGGAGGTGGTGGCCGCGATCGCCGCCGAGACCACCACGCTGCGCGGGACGCCGGGATTCGTGACGCCGGTGCTCGACGATCCGTACACCGTGCGGCTGGTGCACCGGGTGCTGCGGGCCACCGACGAGGGCAACGCACTGGCTGCCGACACGCTGCTCCGCGTGGCGGTGACCCGGCTGCTGCGGCTGAACGGCGGGACGCTGCCGCGACGCGAGGTGCGCACGGCCGGCGCCCGGATGGCGGCACGCGCGCGTGCCGTGCTGGAGGAGCGGATGGCCGCGCCACCGACCCTGGAGCGGCTGGCCGCGGAACTCGGCACCAGCCCGTTCGCGCTGCTGCGCGCGTTCCGGGACACCTACGGGATGCCCCCGCATACCTGGCTCACCGACGCGCGGGTACGGCGGGCACGGCGGCTGCTGGACGCGGGGACGACGCCGTCGGAGGCCGCCCTCGCGGTGGGATTCACCGACCAGCCCCATCTCAACCGGCACTTCAGCCGGATCGTCGGCGTGCCGCCGGGCGCCTACCAGCGTGAGCGCAAGAACGTACAAGACGCGCGGGACCGCCTTCTCGTACCGTCCAGGACGTGGCAGTGGAACGGACTACAACAGCACTCGCAGACATACGGGACGACGCAGATGTACGGGACGACAGCGGAGGAAAGCCGGACGGCGCCGTCGTACGGGACGCGCTCGGCGTCGGAATCGCCGTCGGACTCTCCGGGTTCGCCTTCGGAGTGACCTCGGCGGGCAGTGGGCTCAGCCTGCTCCAGACCTGCGCGCTCAGCCTGCTGGTGTTCACCGGCGCCTCCCAGTTCGCGCTGGTGGGAGCGCTGGCCGCCGGAGGCGGGCCCTTCACCGCCGCCGCGGGGGCCTTCTTCCTGGGCGTGCGCAACGCCTTCTACGGGCTGCGGCTGTCGCAGCTGCTGGCGCTTCCCCGCGCGGTGCGGCCGTTCGCCGCGCAGTGGGTCATCGACGAGACGGCCGCCGTGTCGCTCGCCCAGCCCACCCGGCGCAGCGCACGCATCGGCTTCCTGGTGACCGGCCTCACCCTGTACGTCCTGTGGAACCTCACGACGCTGCTGGGCGCGCTGGGCGCGGAGGCGATCGGGGACACCAACGCCTGGGGGCTGGACGCGGCCGGCCCGGCGGTCTTCCTGGCGCTGCTCGCCCCGATGCTGCGGTCCGGTACCGAACGGACCGTCGCCGGGCTCGCCGTCCTGCTGGGGCTCGGTCTGCTGCCCGTCCTGCCGGCCGGGGTGCCGGTCCTGGTGGCCGCGCTCGCGGCACCGGCCGTCCTGTGGGCCGAGGGCCGCAGAAGCGTGCCGCGCGGTGACATGAGGGAGAAGAAGCGTTGAACATCTGGATCGCGATCGGCGTAACCGTCCTCGGCTGCTACGCCGTGAAACTCGCGGGGCTCCTGGTGCCCGCCGGGGTCCTGGAACGGCCCCTGGTCAGGCGTCTCGCCGCGCTGCTGCCGGTGGCCCTGCTCGCCGCCCTCACGGCCCAGCAGACCTTCTCCGACGGCCAGGCCCTGGTGCTGGACGCCCGCGCGGCCGGACTGGCGGCGGCCGCGGTCGCCCTGATCCTGCGCGCCCCGTTCCTGCTCGTCGTCGGGGCGGCGGTCGTGGTGACGGCGGGGGTGCGGGCACTGGGCGGGTGAGACGGCCCGGTAGCTGCGGGCAGTCGTGCCTCCCTCAGTGCCTTGAGGGCCTGGGACGTGCCCCCAGGGCGATGGGGGTCCCACCGCTCGAGCGAAGCCGGGAGTCGGGAAGGCACCCCGGCGAGCGCCGGTAGGTGGAACCCGGCCCCGGCAGCCATGGTGTCCGCTCAGTCGACGGCGCGGCCGTACGCCACCAGGGTGCGCAGGGCCTCGATCGTCACCAGCGAGCGGGCCTCCAGGGACGGGCCCGCGGCCCACTGGCGCCAGCGGACGGGCCAGCCGCCGTCCTCCCGCTGCTCGGCCGAGAGGAAGTCCAGGGAGCGTGCCATCTCCTCGTCGGTGAACCACGGGCGCGCCAGGGAACCGGGCGTCCGCGCGTAGTCGTGCGGGAAGTGGTGCTCGCCGGGGGCGTAGCCGGCGGCGACCGGGTACGCGTCGAGGTCGTCCGGGTCGAGCGCCGCGAGCCGCTGCTCGCGCACCAGACGGCCCAGCCGCTCGGCGGCGGCCTCCGCGCGGGCGCGGTCCGGCGCGTGGTCCAGGAAGGCCACGGCTGCCTCGATCTCGTAGGGGTGCGACCTCTCCAGCGACTCCGCGGCCTGCCAGCAGAAGTCCGTGGCGCGGAACAGCCAGGGGTGCCACACCTCATTGCGGTGCAGCAGCCCCACCACCGGCCCGGTGGCCAGCAGCTCGCCGGGCGGGTCGTCCACCACCGGGACGAAGGGCGCCGCCGGGTAGCCGCGCTGACTCGGGTGGATCCCCGGAAGCGCGCCGTCCGCCGTGGACACGGACGTCAAATAGCGGCACACGTCCTCCGCGCGCCGGCCACCGCAGCCCCCCACGGCGTCCAGCACGCGCAGCGCGCGGGCGGTGTGCAGCGGCTGGCTGACCGGGCCGCGCAGATCGGGCTCCAGCGCATGGCCGTATCCGCCGTCGTCGTTGCGATAGGCGTCCAGCGCCCGCTCCACCGGAGCGGCACCGCCGCCGCGGAAGTGGTGGGCGAAGAGATGCTGCTCGAGCACCCGCGCGGTGAGCCAGACGAACCGCTCCGCCCGCGCGAGCGCGCCGTGCGGCGGGGACGTCGGGGGCGGTGGGGCAGCTCCGGTGTCGGCCATGGGACCGACCGTAGGCGCAAAGCGGCGCCGGCAGGCTCGGTGGACCGGGGCCACCCCCACAGGCGGGATACTGGGGGCATGCGGTTGACGGTTTTCTGGGAGCGGATGGCGGAGTACTTCGGCGCGGGCTACGCCGACACCTTCGCGCGTGACCATGTCATGTCCGAGCTCGGCGAGCGCACCGTGTACGAGGCGCTGGCGGCCGGCTGGGACGCCAAGGACGTCTGGCAGGTGGTCTGCACGGTGATGGACGTTCCCCGGGAAATGCGCTGATCGTCACAGAGACCACCCGGATGCGCACGGCCGCCACCATGTGGGTGAGACTTGAGCCGTGGCACCCACTGACGAGACCGGGCCGGCGGACCGGCATCCCACCCCGCCCGGCGCGCCGCCGCCCGCAGAGCCTCCGGTGGGCCCCACGGCCGCGCCGGGCGCCCGTATGCCGCGCTGGCTGCCGCGCGCCATGGTGCTCGCGCTCGCGCTGTTCGCCGTGTTCCAGCTGGGCAGCTGGGCCTTCCACCAGCTCACCGGTCTGCTGATCAACGTCCTGATCGCGTTCTTCCTGGCGCTCGCCGTCGAGCCCGCGGTGAGCTGGATGGCCGCGCGCGGGGTGCGCCGGGGCCTGGGCACCTTCCTCGTCTTCCTGGGGATCCTGATCGCGGGGGCGGGCTTCGTCACGCTGCTCGGGTCCCTGCTCGCGGGACAGATCGTCAAGATCGTCGAAGACTTCCCCAACTATCTCGACTCCGTGATCAACTGGATCAACACCCACTTCGACACCGAACTGCGCCGGGTGGACATCCAGGAGGGCCTGCTGCGCTCCGACTGGCTGCGCACCTACGTCCAGAACAGCGCCACCGGGGTGCTGGACGTGTCCGCGCAGGTGCTCGGCGGTCTCTTCCAGCTGCTGACCGTCGGCCTGTTCTCGTTCTACTTCGCCGCCGACGGCCCGCGGCTGCGGCGTACCGTCTGCTCCCTGCTGCCGCCCGCGCGGCAGGCCGAGGTGCTGCGCGCGTGGGAGATCGCGGTGAACAAAACCGGCGGTTATCTGTACTCGCGCGGACTGATGGCACTCGCCTCCGGTCTGGCGCACTTCGTCCTGCTCGAGTTCCTGGAGGTGCCCTACGCGCTCGTGCTGGCCGTGTGGGTGGGCCTGGTGTCGCAGTTCATCCCCACCATCGGCACGTATCTCGCGGGCGCGCTGCCCATGCTCATCGCCTTCACGGTCGACCCCTGGTACGCGCTGTGGGTGCTGATCTTCGTGGTGATCTACCAGCAGTTCGAGAACTACGTGCTCCAGCCCAAGCTGACCGCCAGGACCGTGGACATCCACCCGGCGGTCGCCTTCGGCTCGGTCGTCGCGGGCACCGCTCTGCTGGGCGCGGTGGGGGCGCTGATCGCCATTCCCGCCGTCGCCACCCTCCAGGCGTTCCTGGGTGCGTATGTGAAGCGGTACGACGTCACGGACGACCCCCGTGTGCACGGTCACCGCAGCCCCGGCGACGGGCCGCGCATGCTCCTGCGCGCCCGTCGGCTGTGGATCGGCAGGCCGGGCGCGGCGCGCGCCGGTGACGCGGACACCGAGGCTTCCTGAACACTCCGGCCGCCCGCCGCGGGTGCCGCGGGGCGCGGCTTGACACTAAAATCGAACATCCATTCTTATGGGAGCGCCGGTGAGGCTCAACGAAGGGCTTTCTGTCCTGGTTGGGGCGGAAAGGCGCCCATGTTGTCCACAGGCCGGACGTGCGTCGGGGCGCGTTGTCAGTGGCAGGCGTTAGCGTCTTTGACGTGAAGCGATCGACTCAAGCAAACCGGGTGGAACCCATGGCAGGAACCGACCGCGAGAAGGCGCTCGACGCCGCGCTCGCACAGATTGAACGGCAATTCGGCAAAGGCGCGGTCATGCGCATGGGCGAGCGGTCGAAGGAGCCCATCGAGGTCATCCCGACCGGGTCGACCGCGCTCGACGTGGCCCTCGGCGTCGGCGGTCTGCCGCGCGGCCGTGTGGTGGAGATCTATGGACCGGAATCCTCCGGTAAGACGACCCTGACCCTGCACGCGGTGGCCAACGCACAGAAGGCCGGCGGCCAGGTCGCCTTCGTGGACGCCGAGCATGCCCTCGACCCCGAGTACGCAAAGAAGCTCGGCGTCGACATCGACAACCTGATCCTGTCCCAGCCGGACAACGGCGAGCAGGCACTGGAGATCGTGGACATGCTGGTCCGCTCCGGCGCCCTCGACCTCATCGTCATCGACTCCGTCGCCGCGCTCGTCCCGCGCGCGGAGATCGAGGGCGAGATGGGTGACAGTCACGTGGGTCTGCAGGCCCGCCTGATGAGCCAGGCCCTGCGGAAGATCACCAGCGCGCTCAACCAGTCCAAGACCACCGCGATCTTCATCAACCAGCTCCGTGAGAAGATCGGCGTGATGTTCGGCTCCCCGGAGACCACGACCGGTGGCCGCGCGCTGAAGTTCTACGCCTCGGTGCGTATCGACATCCGCCGCATCGAGACCCTCAAGGACGGCACCGAGGCGGTCGGCAACCGCACCCGCTGCAAGGTCGTCAAGAACAAGGTCGCGCCGCCCTTCAAGCAGGCCGAGTTCGACATCCTCTACGGCCAGGGCATCAGCCGCGAGGGCGGCCTGATCGACATGGGCGTGGAGCACGGCTTCGTCCGCAAGGCCGGCGCCTGGTACACGTACGAGGGCGACCAGCTCGGCCAGGGCAAGGAGAACGCCCGTAACTTCCTGAAGGACAACCCCGACCTCGCCAACGAGATCGAGAAGAAGATCAAGGAGAAGCTGGGCGTTGGTGTGCGGCCGGAGGACCCCGCCGCCGAGCAGGGCGCGGACGCCGTGAGCCCGGCCGAGCCGGCCGCGGTACCGGCCCCGGCGGCCAAGGGCTCCAAGTCCAAGGCCGCGGCTGCCAAGAGCTGACCCGTGACCCGACGAACCGACTGGGTCGAGTACGAGTTCGACGCTTCCGGCGCCCCACGGGGGAGGGGTACCGCGGGCGGCCGGGGCTCAGCCGCGGGCGGTGATGCGGCGTACGACGACAGCGCCGGCGCGGGCGGCGGCCTTCGGGAAGCGGCCTCCGGCGACGGCAGGCGGCGTGGCGGCGGTGCACGGGCGGGCGGCTCGCGTGACGGCGGGCCGCGCGGTGGACGTGGGCGCGGGCGCCGGTCCTTCGGCGACGCGGCCGCGGCGGACGGGGGCGCCTCTTTCTCGTCGAGGGCAGAGTGGGAGGAACCTCCGGGGGACCCGGTCGAGCGGGCGCGGGCCATCTGTCTGCGCCTGCTCACCGGGACCCCGCGCACCCGCAGACAACTGGCCGACGCCCTGCGCAAGCGGGAGATCCCGGACGATGCCGCCGAGGAGGTGCTGTCCCGGTTCGAGGAGGTCGGACTGATCAACGACAGTGCCTTCGCGGACGCCTGGGTGGAGTCGCGGCACCACGGCCGGGGGCTGGCCCGGCGGGCACTCGCGCGTGAGCTCCGCACCAAGGGCGTCGACCCGGCGCTGGTCGACGCGGCCGTCTCCCGGCTGGACTCCGAGCAGGAGGAGGAGACCGCGCGTGAACTGGTCGCCCGCAAGCTGCGCGCCACCCGCGGGCTCGACCGTGACAAGCGCATCCGCCGCCTCGCGGGCATGCTCGCACGCAAGGGCTACCGCGAGGGCCTCGCCCTGCGCGTCGTCCGGCAGGCGCTGGAGGAGGAGGGCGAGGACACGGAGTTCCTCGGCGACGAGGAGTTCTGAGCGGGCGGGGGCCGCACCAGCACGGGCATGGTCACCCGGACCGCCGCTGCCCGCCCGTCGGCGCTCCGCCGAGGCGTCCCGCCCCGGCGTCGGCGACGCGGGACGGGGCGGCACTCCGGCAGCCACCGGCCCCGCGCGCGAGGCCCGGCCGGTGCCGCCGGCCGGCCTTCCCCGGCGCATCCGCCGCCCCGGAGCCCGCGACGGGCGCGACGCCCGGCGCTACGCGGGCACCACGGGCAGTCCCGCCGCCCGCCAGGCCTGGAAACCGCCCACCAGATCGGTGGCCCGGTGCAGTCCCAGCCGTTGCAGGGACTCCGCGGCCAGGCTGGACGCGTAGCCCTCGTTGCACATCACGATCACGCGCAGCTCGTGGCTCGTCGCCTCGGGAAGGCGGTGGCTGCCCCGTGGATCCAGGCGCCACTCCAGTTCGTTGCGCTCGACGACGAGAGCGCCGGGGACGAGCCCGTCCCGCTCCCGCAGGGCGGCGTAGCGGATGTCCACCAGCAGCGCCTCGCCGGTGAGGGCCGCTTCATGGGCGCGCCGCGCTTCGACCCGTTCGTAGCCTTCGCGCACCCGCTCCAGCAGTTCGTCGATCCCGACGGGACCGCCGGACAGCGCGTTCGTCTTGTTCACTGCCGTCTTGTTCACCGGCGTCTCGTTCACTGCCAGTCCTCCGGCCGTTCGACCTGCTCCAGTCGCAGGAACCGGCCGCTGCGGCTGTAGCGGCGGATCTGCGGCAACGGTGGGTAGTAGGCGTGCACGGACACCGCGTGCCGGTCCGGGGACTCGTTGAGCACCTCGTGCAGATGGTGCCGCCCGAAGGCCCGTCCCTGCCCGGCCGTCAGCCGGCGTTCCCGGTCCACCCCGTCCGTCAGTTCCAGAGTCTTCCAGCCGTCGGTGGGCAGCCGCGCGGCGAGCGAGTTCTCCCTCAGCTCGCCCGACGCGGTGACGAAGGCACCGACGGAGTCGGCGTGGTCGTGCCAGCCGGTACCGGTGCCCGGCGGCCAGCCGATCAGCCAGGCCTCACTGCCGCCCGGCCCGTCGAGCCGCACCCAGGTGCGCCCCTCGGGGTCGAGTGGAAGCGAGGCGATCAGTTCCGCGTCGGCGGCGATACGCCGTACGAAGTCGAGGAGGTCCGCCTGAGTGGGTGCGGAGACGGGGGCTGGGACAGCGGAGGAGAGAGGGGAGGAGACAGACACGTGCACCGTCCTGAAGGAGAGTTCGCGACAGGCGCGCGCGGCTGCGCGCCGGGAGGGGAAAGGGGCGAATCAACAGGACGGACGACACACGCAGCCCGCATAGCGGACGAGGTCCATGTGGACCCGCCGCCACAGGTGCACGCAGGTGTCGGTCACGAGGCGGAGTACACCACGAGGCGGTTCATGGGTTCAACTCGACGTCACGATGCGGACCAGGAACAGTGACGACGGCCCGCCTCAGCGCGACCCCGCCCCCGCGTCGGCCTTCGCCCCCGCGTCGCCCCCCGCCTCCGCCCCGACGGGCCCGCCGAGCACCGCCTCCGCCGCCGTGTACAGATCCGCCGGGCGGACCCCGCTCAGCGCGGTGACCAGGTGGCCGTCGGGGCGTACCAGCAGCACGGTGTGGGCCGCCGCCCCGGGGTAGCTCTCCGCGACCAGCAGTTCCGCCCGGTGCGGCAGTGCCGAGACGGCGGCCGCCAGCCGGGGCATGATCCCGGCGGACATCCAGTGCCGGCGCTCCCACACACCCGTGCCCGGAGCGATCAGCACCACCAGGAGCGCACCGCGGCCGAGCCGGTCCCGCAGCCGGACGAACGTGCCGTCCTCCGCGGTGACCCGCACATCCCTCACCGTCGTCCCGAGAGCCGTCCCGACCGGCGCTTCGCCCTCGAGCCTGCCGGGCGCGAGCGGCGAGTCGGCGTAGGTCCCCGGCGCTCCCAGGGGGCCCCGTCCCAGGTGACCGTCCATCAGCAGTGCGCCGTGCCCCCGCGCGGAGCCGGGGACGTAGGAACGCAGCCCTCCGCCGCCGCGCACCAGCGGCAGCGCCTGGTCGGCGGCGCGCAGCCGGGAGGCGACGATCGCCCGGCGCTCTGTCTGATAGCTGTCCAGCAGCGCCTCGTGCGGACCGTGGTGCCAGGCCAGCGCCAGCTTCCAGGCCAGGTTGTCGGCATCGCGGAGCCCTTCGTCCAGCCCGTGCGTGCCCAGTGTGCCGAGCAGATGGGCCGCGTCCCCGGCGAGGAACACCCGGTCGGCCCGCCAGCGCCGGGCCAGCCGGTGGTGCACGGTGTGCACACCGGTGTCCAGCAACTCGTACGGCGGGGTGGAACCGTCGGTCCATCCGGCCAGCGTCTCCCGCACCCGGGTCAGCAGCAGTTCGGGTGTGACCAGGTCCTTGCCGGGCGGCAGCAGCCAGTCCAGGCGCCACACCCCGTCCGGCAGCGGCCGCGCGGTGATCTCCCCGGCCGAGGGACCGGACGTTCGCCAGGGCGGCAGCCGGTGCAGCAGCGCCTCGTCGTGCCAGGGAAGCTCGGTGCGCAGCGCGGCCACGGCGTGACGTTCCACCGCGGTGCGGCCCGGGAAGCGGATGTCCTGGAGCTTGCGCACGGTCGAGCGCGGACCGTCGCAGCCGACCAGATAACTGCCGCGCCACCAGGTGCCCTTCGAGCCCCGGGTGCGGGCGGTGACGCCGGACGGTTCCTGCTCTATGGTGTCCAGCCGGCTGTTCGTGGCGATCTTGACGAGCCGTTCGCCGGCGAGGGCGGTACGCAGGGCATCCGTGACGATGTGCTGGGCGATGTGCAGGGGAGCGGGATCGGCCTCGCCGAAGACCACCTCGTACGTCACCTGCTTGCGCCGCATCGACCGCCATCCGGCCCACTGCGCACCGGCGTGCGCGAGCGGCACACCGGTCAGTCGCTCCAGGAGCGCGGCGGTGTCCTCGCGCAGGACGACGGTGCGCGCCGGACGGGGTTCGTCCTTGCCCGGCCCTTCGTCGAGGAGCACGCATGGCACCTCCTGGCGTGCCAGCGACAGTGCGAGCGTGAGCCCCACGGGCCCGGCTCCGACGATGATCACCGGGTCCACGGCGCGGCGCCCCCTGCCCGAAGCGACGTCCGAAGGGACGGGGAGGAACAGGAAGATGGAGCAGGGTGCACGATCACAGAACGTATGCAACCTATTGCCGGTGCTTGCGTCAAGTGACCGAACGCCGGTGGCGATCATGATGTGAGGGACGGGCGCGTCACAGCACTTGACTGCTCATCACACGAGCCCGGGGAGTTCCGCTCTGCGGTACCAACCGGGTCGGCCGGTCACTCGACACGGCTGTGGCCCGCCGGGTCCCGACGGGCCACCACCATGTCGTACGTGAGGCGGGTGCTACTTCTCCGCACTGGCCCCGTGCGTACCCCCGACCTCGCCCGCGTTGATGTCGTCGACGTCGTCCGCGCCGAGCACCGCTCCGGTGCTCCGCTTGCTGCGCCGCAGCCGCCCCTCGAGCCAGGAGGCGAACGAGGTGAGGATGAAGTTGAGGATGATGAAGATGACCGCCACCACGATGAAGCTCGGGATGACGTTGGCGTAGTTGGCCGCCAGCGTGCCGCGCGAGTTGAGCAGCTCGGTGAAGCCGAGCATCACGCCGCCCAGCGCGGTGTCCTTCACGATCACGACGAGCTGGCTGACGATCGCAGGCAGCATCACCGTGACCGCCTGCGGCAGCAGGATGCTGCTCATCGTCTGGCTCTTGCGTAGACCGATCGCCTGGGCCGCCTCGCTCTGTCCCTTGGGCAGGGCCAGGATTCCGGCCCGGACCACCTCGGCGAGGACCGAGGCGTTGTAGAGCACCAGGCCGGTGACGACCGCGTACAGCGGCCGGTCGGCGCTGCTGACGTCCGTGGAACGAGCGAAGAACTCGTTGGCGAACAGCATGAGCAGCAGCACCGGGATGGCACGGAAGAACTCGACCACGGCGCCGGCCGGGACACGCACCCAGCGGTGGTCCGACAGGCGTGCGATGCCGAGGACCGCGCCCAGCGGGAGAGCGATGACCATGGCGAGGCCCGCGGCCTTCAGCGTGTTGGCCAGGCCCGGCAACAGGTACGTCGTCCAGGCGTCCGACGTGGTGAAGGGCTTCCACAGGGTCCACTCGAGCTGGCCCTTGTCGTCCAGCACCATCCAGACCCACCACAGCAGCAGGGCGAGCAGGACGAAGAAGACGACCGAGAAGAGCAGGTTGCGCCGCTTGGCCTTCGGGCCGGGTGCGTCGTAGAGAACAGAAGTCATCGCTTCACCGCCAGGCGCTTGCTCAGCCAGTTGAGGAACAGGCCGGTGGGCAGGGTCAGGACCACGAACCCGAAGGCGAAGATCGCGCCGATGAGCAGCGTCTGTGCCTCGTTCTCGATCATTTCCTTCATCAGGAGCGCGGCCTCGGCCACGCCGATGGTCGCCGCCACGGTCGTGTTCTTGGTGAGCGCGATCAGCACGTTGGCCAGGGGGCCGATCACCGAGCGGAAGGCCTGCGGCAGCACCACGAGCCGGAGCACCTGACCGAAGCTCAGGCCGAGGGCCCGTGCCGCCTCCGCCTGTCCGACGGGCACCGTGTTGATGCCGGAGCGGATCGCCTCGCACACGAAGGCGGCGGTGTAGGCGACGAGGCCGAGCACGGCCAGCCGGAAGTATTTGGTCTCGAAGTCGTCCGGCGCGCCCATGGTCACGCCGAAGATGTCGGCGAGGCCGAGCGACGTGAAGACGATGATCACGGTCAGGGGGATGTTCCGGACGATGTTGACATAAGCGGTGCCGAAACCACGCATCAGCGGCACCGGGCTGACCCGCATGGCAGCCAGCAGGGTGCCCAGGATCAGGGATCCGACGGCCGAGAAGACGGTGAGCTGCACCGTGACCCAGAAGGCACCCAGCAGGGACGGGTCGTCATAGTTTGAAAGAAAGTCGAACACGATCTCCCGCGCTTCCGGGTGTGTGACGTACGTGGCGGACGTGACACGCCGCCGCCGGACGGGTGGTGGGCGGCGGCGCGTTCGCGGGTCCCCGCGTGGGACGCGGGGACCCTGCGTCGGCGGAGTCCCGCGTTACTGGACGATCTGGCCGATCTTCGGGGCGGGCTCGTTCTTGTAGTTCGCCGGGCCGAAGTTCTCCTCGACGGCCTTCTGCCACGAACCGTCGCTGACCATCTTCTCCAGCGCGTCGTTGACCTTGTTCACGGTCTCGGTGTCGCCCTTCTTCACACCGACGCCGTAGTTCTCGTTGCTCAGCTTCAGACCGGCAAGCTTGAACTTGCCCTTGTACTGCTCCTGCGCGGCGTAGCCGGCGAGGATCGAGTCGTCGGTGGTCAGCGCGTCCACCTGGCCGCTCTGCAGAGCGGACAGGCACTCGGAGTAGCCACCGCGCTGACTGAGCTGAGCGTCCGGTGCGAAGTCCTCCTTGACGTTCTGCGCCGAGGTGGAGCCGGCCACCGAGCACAGCTTCTTGTCGTTGAGGTCCGTGGCCTTGGTGATGTCCGCGTCCTTCGTCACCAGCAGGTCCTGGTGGGCCAGCAGGTACGGGCCGGCGAAGTCGACCTTCTGCTTGCGCTCGTCCGTGATCGAGTACGTGGCGGCGATGAGCTTCACGTCCCCGCGCGACAGAGCGTTCTCACGGTCGGCGCTCTTGGTCTCGACCCACTCGATCTGGTTCGGCTCGTAGCCGAGCTCCTTGGCGACGTAGGTCGCCACGTCCACGTCGAAGCCGGAGAAGGAACCGTCGGGCTCCTTCAGGCCCAGACCGGGCTGGTCGTACTTGATGCCGATCTTGATCTTGTCGCCGCCGCCCGCGGAGGACGAACCGCTGTCGCCGCTGTCGTCGCCTCCGCAGGCGGTGGCGGTCAGGGCAAGGGCGAACACGGCGGCCGAGGCGGCGGTGACCTTGCGGAGCTTCATGGTGCACATCCTTTAAGTGGTGAAGTGATGCGGCCCGGTCCATGTCCGGTGACGCAGGTCGTCAGGGCGCGAGGTGCGCCGTCAGTGGTGAAGGATCTTCGACAGGAAGTCCTTGGCACGGTCGCTGCGCGGGTTGCTGAAGAACTGGTCCGGCGAAGCCTGTTCGACGATGCGGCCGTCGGCCATGAACACCACGCGGTTCGCCGCCGAACGGGCGAAACCCATCTCGTGGGTAACGACGATCATGGTCATTCCGTCGCGGGCGAGCTGCTGCATGACCTCCAGCACCTCGTTGATCATCTCGGGGTCGAGAGCCGACGTCGGCTCGTCGAACAGCATGACCTTGGGTTCCATCGCCAGGGCCCGCGCGATGGCGACACGCTGCTGCTGGCCACCGGAGAGCTGTGCGGGGTACTTCTCGGCCTGCGCAGCCACGCCGACCCGGTCGAGCAGGGCCCGGGCGCGCTCCTCGGCGGCCTTCTTGTCCTTCTTGCGGACCTTGACCTGGCCCAGCGTGACGTTCTCGAGCACGGTCTTGTGCGCGAACAGGTTGAAGGACTGGAAGACCATGCCCACGTCGGCCCGCAGCCGGGCGAGCTCCTTGCCCTCGTGAGGCAGGGGCTTGCCGTCGATGGTGATCGAGCCGGAGTCGATCGTCTCCAGACGGTTGATGGTGCGGCACAGGGTGGACTTGCCGGACCCGGAGGGTCCGATGACCACGACGACTTCGCCGCGGGCGATCGTGAGGTCGATGTCCTGGAGTACGTGCAACGCGCCGAAGTGCTTGTTGACGCTCTTCAGGACGACCAGATCGCCGGTCGCGGCCACATCTTCCTTGGCCACCGATACTTCGGTCATCGCTCTCAGGCTCCGTCCTCCTCGGTTTCGGAGGACAGTAGTAATCCTTTAGACATGCGTCATTACATCTGAGGGGAATCTGAGCATCACGATCCGATAGCAATCGGACACCTGTCGTAGCAGTTGTGAGCAGGGCTCATACCGGCCGGATAACGGTATGAAAGCGCAACCGGAACCCTCTTGACGTCGACCTCATCCATCGGCGTCACTGCAAGGTGCACGCGCGCGTGCACACCATTTTCGTAATTTTCGTACAAGGAGATCGTACGGCCGATGAACGGAAGGAGGCCCCGGTGAGACTGCTTCTCGTGGAGGACGACAACCACGTCGCCGCCGCACTGTCGGCGGTGCTGGCGCGGCACGGGTTCGACGTCACCCACGCGCGCAGCGGCGAGGAGGCCCTCCAGGCGCTCGTCCCCGAGGGCGAGGGCTTCGGTGTGGTCCTGCTCGACCTGGGGCTGCCCGACCAGGATGGCTACGAGGTCTGCGGCAAGATCCGCAAGCGCACCGGCACCCCGGTGATCATGGTCACCGCGCGGTCCGACGTCCGCTCCCGCATCCACGGCCTCAACCTCGGCGCCGACGACTACGTGGTCAAGCCCTACGACACGGGGGAGCTGCTCGCGCGGATCCACGCCGTCAGCCGGCGCAGCGTCCACGAGGAGACCACCGGCAGCACGGAGACCGAGCTGCGCCTCGGCCCCGTCCGCATCGAGCTGCCGACCCGCCAGGTCAGCGTGAACGGCGCGGCCGTCCAACTGACCCGCAAGGAGTTCGATCTGCTCGCCCTGCTCGCCCAGCGGCCGGGCGTCGTCTTCCGCCGGGAACAGATCATCAGCGAGGTCTGGCGCACCAGCTGGGAGGGGACCGGGCGCACCCTGGAGGTGCACGTCGCCTCCTTGCGCGCGAAGCTGCGCATGCCCGCCCTCATCGAAACCGTGCGCGGCGTCGGCTACCGGCTCGTCGCGCCCGCCGCCTAGCGGGGCCGGGTGCGCACACGGCTTCTTCCGCTGCTCATCGTCCTGATGGCGGCCGTCCTGCTCGCGCTCGGAGTCCCGCTGGCCGTCAGCCTGGCCGGCGCGCAGCAGCAGAAGGTCGTCGTCGACCGGATCGACGACACGGCGCGCTTCGCGGCCCTCGCGCAGTTCGTCACCGAGCCCGCCGACCCGGCCGGCGGCGACGTCAACGAGCGCCGCGAGACCCTCAGCAGGGAGCTCCGCAGCTACCACGAGGTCTACGGCATCCGCGCGGGTGTCTTCTACCGCAACGACTCACCCATGGCGCACGCGCCGGAAGACTGGTTCCTGCCCCGCACGGGCGAGGTGCGCGACGCCTTCAAAGAGGCGCTGCTCAGCCGCCGCAGCCACGACCCCGAGCAGGTGTGGCCCTGGCAGCGGCGCAGCCTGGTGGTGGCCTCGCCGGTCATCCGGGACGGCGACGTCGTCGCGGTGGTGGTCACCGACTCGCCGACCGGGCAGATGCGCTCCCGGATCCTCCACGGCTGGCTGGTCATCGCCGCGGGCGAGGCGGCCGCGATGCTGCTGGCCGTCGGCGCGGCACTGCGGCTCACCGGCTGGGTGCTCCGCCCCGTACGGATCCTGGACGCCACCACCCACGACATCGCCACCGGGCGGCTGAAGTCCCGGGTCGCGGCGGCGGGCGGGCCGCCGGAGCTGCGACGGCTCGCCCGGTCGTTCAACGAGATGGCGGACAACGTCGAGAGCGTGCTGGAACAGCAACGTGCCTTCGTCGCCGATGCCTCCCACCAGCTGCGCAACCCCCTCTCGGCGCTGCTGCTGCGGATCGAGCTGCTCGCTCTGGAGCTGCCCGAGGGCAACGAGGAGATCGCCTCCGTCCAAGCCGAGGGCAAGCGCCTGGCCCAGGTCCTGGACGACCTGCTCGGCCTGGCGCTCGCCGAGCACAGCGAGGCCGACCTCCAGGTCTCCGACATCGGCGCCCTGGCCGCCGAGCGCGTCGCGGCCTGGGCGCCCACCGCCGAGGCCAAGGGCGTCAGCCTGACCGGCACCTGCCCGCCGACCACCGCCTGGGCCGATCCCGTGGCGCTGTCCAGCGCGCTGGACGCGGTCATCGACAACGCGGTGAAGTTCACGCCCGAGGGTGAGGCCGTCGAGGTGGCCGTCGCCTCCAACGGCGACGTATCGACCGTCGTCGTCACCGACAACGGACCGGGACTCACCGACGAGGAGCTGACCCGCGTCGGCGACCGCTTCTGGCGCAGCGGCCGGCACCAGAACATCAAGGGCTCGGGACTCGGCCTGTCCATCTCACGGGCGCTGCTCGCGGCGGGGGGCGGCTCGATCGTGTACGAGCGTCACGAGCCGCACGGGCTGCGGGTGACCGTGACGGTGCCGAGGAACGCGCCCGCGGGGGAGCCGGCGGCTCAGGGCTTGACGGACCGGTAGTAGCGGCGGGCGCCGTCGTGCAGCCGGAGTGGATCGGTGTAGATCGCGGTGCGCACATCGACCAGCTGGGCGGAGTGGACGTGCCTCCCGATGTTGTCCCTGCTCGCGAGCACGATGCGGGTCAGCCACTCGGTGAGCCGGGGGTCCATGTCCGTCCGGGTGATGAGCAGGTTGGACACCGCCATCGTCGGGACGGCCGAGCCGAGCTGACTGCCCGGGTATGCCGACTCCGGCATGTTGGTGGCGCGGTAGTAGCGCGTGGCGTCGCCCTGCTCGTGCAGCTTCGACACCAGGGCGGCGTCGATCGGCACGAACCGCAGCGCGCCTTTCTCGGTGACCTTCCTCAGGCCGTCCGTGGGCAGCCCGCCCGACCAGAAGAACGCGTCCAGGCCGTGCCCCAGCCGCCCCGGTCCGGTGTCGATGCCGTCCGGGGAGGGCTCGATGTCCGTCTCCGGATCGATGCCGGCCGCCTTGAGTACCCGGTTGGCGATGAGCCGGACCCCCGACTTCGGCGGCCCTATGGCGACCCGCTTGCCCCGCAGGTCCCCGACGGAGCGGATCCCCGAGTCGGCGGCGACAGCGAGCTGCACATAGTCGTCGTACAGCCGCGCCACCCCGCGCAGGCCCTCGGCGCCCGGCCGGTGGTCCAGTTTGTACGTCTCCACCGCGTCGGCCGCGGCGATCGCGAAGTCGGCCTGTCCGGTCGCCACACGCCGTACGTTCTCCTGGGAGCCGTCGCTCGTCTCCAGCCGGACCTCGAGGTCGGGCATGCGCCGGGCGAGCGAGGTGCGCAGCCGCTCGCCGTACTCCTGGTAGACACCCGCGCGGGTGCCGGTGCTCAGCGTGATCGTCCCGCCCGGCGGCTGCTCGCTGAAGGGCGCCAGCCACCACAGCAGCAGTCCGAGCGCCACGAAGGCGGCGGCCGTGCCCCGCAGGGCCCGGCGCCTGCCGATCCGGGACAGCGCGTTGGACATGCGCGTGATCCTGCCAGCCCGGGTGCCCGCTGACCAGGGCGGAGCTCACAGCAGGGGTGCCGCGGCCGGCCGCTACAGTCGCGGGCATGAGTGCTTCCCCCGCCGATCTGGTCCGTGACTTCCACCGTGCCTTCGGGCTGGACGCCCGCGACATACCGTCCGAGGTCTCGCCGGAGCTCGCCGCCCACCGCGGGGAGCTGCTCGCCGAGGAGGCCAAGGAGGTCGCCGAGGTGTCGGTGACGGGTCCGCTCGACCGGCTCGCGCACGAACTGGCCGACGTTGTTTACGTCGCGTACGGCACGGCGCTGGTCCACGGCATCGACCTCGACGCGGTGATCGCCGAGATCCACCGTTCCAACATGACGAAGCTCGGTCCTGACGGCCAGGTCAGCCGACGCGCGGACGGCAAGGTCCTCAAGGGCGACCACTACGAGGCGCCGGACGTGTCGGCGGTGCTGCGCCGGCGGGGGTGGGCGCCGCGCGGGGAGGCCTGAACGGGCCGGCCCCGCCGGAAACGGGCACCTTCCGTCTTACGACGTATGTCCGGGTCGGCGGCTCGGTGATCCCTCTACTGTCCGCCCATGACGCCGACACAGCAGCTCCGGGCCGCCGCCGCGCTCGTCGTGAAACGCCACTTCTTCCCGCTCGCCCGTCTGTACGACCGCGGCGGTACTGGTGGGCGGGCGCCCTGCTGTCGGTGGTTGCGGCCGCCGGGTTCGTGCTGACCGTGGCCGGTGTGCCGGGGGAGATCCTGCGGATCGTGGTGGGTCCGGGATGCGCGCCGGTGCTCCGGGCCACCGGGTACCACCTGGCCCTGACGGGCCGACCGGCCGCCGCGGCGCCCGGCTGTCACCGGTACGGCCTACCCTTAGGGACATGAGCAGCATCGACCGGAGCCAGTCAGTGGGCGGCACGCGCACCTACGAAGTACGCACCTACGGGTGCCAGATGAACGTCCACGACTCCGAGCGATTGTCCGGGCTGCTGGAGGACGCGGGCTACGTCCGCGCCCCCGAGGGCTCCGACGGCGACGCCGACGTCGTCGTCTTCAACACCTGCGCCGTCCGCGAGAACGCCGACAACAAGCTGTACGGCAACCTCGGCCACCTCGCCCCGAAGAAGGCGAGCCGGCCCGGGATGCAGATCGCGGTCGGCGGCTGCCTGGCGCAGAAGGACCGCGACACCATCGTGAAGCGCGCCCCCTGGGTGGACGTCGTCTTCGGCACGCACAACATCGGAAAGCTGCCCGTGCTGCTGGAGCGCGCCCGCGTCCAGGAGGAGGCGCAGGTGGAGATCGCCGAGTCGCTGGAGGCGTTCCCCTCCACGCTGCCCACCCGGCGCGAGAGCGCCTACGCGGCATGGGTGTCGATCTCCGTCGGCTGCAACAACACCTGCACCTTCTGCATCGTCCCGGCGCTGCGCGGCAAAGAGAAGGACCGTCGGCCCGGCGACATCCTCGCCGAGATCGAGGCCCTGGTCGGCGAGGGCGTCTCCGAGATCACCCTGCTCGGTCAGAACGTCAACGCCTACGGCTCCGACATCGGCGACCGCGAGGCGTTCAGCAAGCTGCTGCGGGCCTGCGGGAAGATCGACGGCCTGGAGCGCGTCCGCTTCACCTCGCCGCACCCGCGCGACTTCACCGACGACGTCATCGCCGCCATGGCCGAGACGCCGAACGTGATGCCCCAGCTGCACATGCCGCTGCAGTCCGGCTCGGACCCGGTCCTGAAGGCGATGCGCCGCTCCTACCGGCAGGAGCGCTTCCTGGGGATCATCGAGAAGGTCCGTGCCGCGATCCCGCACGCGGCGATCAGCACCGACATCATCGTGGGCTTCCCCGGCGAGACCGAGGAGGACTTCCAGCAGACCCTGCACGTCGTCCGCGAGGCCCGCTTCGCCCAGGCGTTCACCTTCCAGTACTCCAAGCGTCCCGGCACCCCGGCTGCCGAGATGGACGGCCAGATCCCCAAGAACGTCGTCCAGGAGCGCTACGAGCGGCTCGTCGCCCTCCAGGAGGAGATCTCCTGGGAGGAGAACAAGAAGCAGGTCGGCCGCACCCTGGAGCTGATGGTCGCGGAGGGCGAGGGCCGCAAGGACGACACCACCCACCGTCTCTCCGGCCGCGCCCCCGACAACCGCCTGGTGCACTTCACCAAGCCGGAGCAGGAAGTGCGTCCCGGCGACGTGGTGACCGTCGAGATCACCTACGCCGCTCCGCACCACCTCCTCGCGGAGGGCGCCGTGCTGGATGTGCGCCGCACCCGCGCGGGAGACGCCTGGGAGAAGCGCAACACCGAGAAGGCGGCGCAGCCCGCGGGCGTGATGCTGGGCCTGCCCAAGGTCGGCGTGCCCGAGCCGCTGCCGGCGGTGACCGGGGGCTGCGCCGTCGACTGACCGGACCGGACAGGGCCGGGCGGCCCGCCGCCCGAGGTGCGCACTGCTGCGCGACGGCGGCTCCGAACCGCCGCAGTAGGCTGCTGATCATGCTTGTCGCCGCCGCCGTCTGCCCCTGCCCGCCGCTGCTCGTGCCCGAGGTAGCCGCGGGCGCCGCCACCGAGCTGGACACCGCGCGTGCCGCCTGCACGGACGCGCTGGGCGTGCTCGCCGCCGCCCGGCCCGAACTGCTCGTCGTGGTCGGTCCGGCGGACGGCGCCGGGTCCGAGAGCTACCCCGGGGGCACCCTGGGATCCTTCCGGGGCTTCGGCGTCGACCTCGACGTACGGCTCGGGCGGGGCGAGGGCACACCGGGGGGCCGACTTCCGTACGGGCTCGCCGTGGGCGCGTGGCTGCTGGGCCGGACCGGATGGGCGGACGCCCCCGTCGAGGGGCGGGGCGTCGGGGAGGGCCTCACCGCCGATCGGTGCGTCGCGGAGGGAGAGGAGATGGCCGGCCGGGCGGAGCGGGTGGCGTTTCTGGTGATGGGCGACGCCAGTGCCTGCCGCACGCTCAAGGCGCCGGGCTACTTCGACGAGCGGGCGGCCTCCTTCGACGCGGAGCTCGCCCGCGCCCTGGGTGCCGCCGACACCGCGGCGCTGCGTGCGCTGGACGGCGGACTGGCGCGTGAGCTGAAGGTGTCCGGCCGGGCACCCTGGCAGGTGCTCGCCGGGGCGGCGCCGGGTGAGGGGGAGCTGGAGGGCACGCTGCTCTACGAGGACGCCCCGTACGGAGTGGGGTACATCGTGGCGACCTGGACCCGGGCGGCCGGCCGGCGGCCGTGACCGGACGGCACACCGACGGACGGCCGGGAGCGCTCGGTATGCTCCGCGGCCGTCCGTCGGTGTGCCGCTCGGCTCAGGAGGCGGGCGGCGGCCCGGCCGGCGGCGTGCTGCCGCCCTCCGTGTCCGAACCGGGCTCGTTCTTGTGCGCGAAGCGGTCCACGGCGCCCTTGGCCTTGCCGGTGCCCGACTGGATCCGGTCGCTGTACTTGCCCTTGGTCCGCTTGTCGACGGTCTGCGCGGCCTTGTCCAGACCGTGCTGGATCCTGTCTTCGTGCTGCTGCGTGAGCCCGGAGACCTTGTCCTTGGCCGGGCCGAGTTTGGCCTTCAGATTGTCCAGCAGACCCATGATGTACCTTCCCTCGCGGCAATCTATGTGCGGGCGCCCTCACCGGCTTCGCTGCCGGCGGCCTCGGAGGACTGCTGCTTCGGGATGTCGACGGACTCGGTGCCGGTGACCTCGCCGGCCTCCTTCACCGTCGGCTCGGCGGTGTCCCGCACCTCGGCGGACTCCTTCGGCTCGGCGGCTGAGGCCGCGTCGTCGGTTACCGGACCGGTCGTCGTCCGGTCGTCCTGAGCCCCGGCGGCCCGCGTCTCCTCCGTGGTCTTCGACCTCCGAAAAAGTCGTGCAAAAACGCCCATATCCACTCCATACGTTACTCGTGCGGGCGAAATTCCGCGTTGCCCGGTGTGTCCGTTCGTGTGACCCGGGCCGTCGCCACCGCGATCCGGCGGCAGGAACCTCGCAACGGGCAACGACCCGGCGGAGATCACGTCACGTAATCCGTTCGAGAGCGTGCCGCGAGGTTTGGGAGACTGGGTCGGTGAGCAGCGCATCCCCCGCCCCCCGCGTCATCGCCGTCGTCGGTCCCACCGCGGCCGGAAAGTCCGATCTGGGTGTTTTCCTGGCCCGCCGGCTCGGCGGTGACGTCGTCAACGCCGACTCCATGCAGCTCTACCGGGGGATGGACATCGGGACCGCCAAGCTGACGCCCGAGGAGCGCGCTGGTGTCCCGCACCACCTGCTGGACATCTGGGACGTCACCGTCACCGCCTCGGTCGCCGAGTACCAGCGGCTGGCCCGCGAGCGGATCGAGGCGCTGCTCGCCGACGGACGCTGGCCCATCCTGGTGGGCGGGTCCGGCCTCTACGTCCGCGGGGCCGTCGACAACCTGGAGTTCCCCGGCACCGACCCAGAGGTCCGGGCCCGGCTCGAGGAGGAGCTCACCCTGCGCGGCCCGGGGGCGCTGTACGCGCGCCTCGCCGCGGCGGACCCCGAGGCGGCACGGGTGATCCTGCCGAGCAACGGCCGTCGCATCGTCCGCGCGCTCGAAGTGATCGAGATCACCGGAAGGCCCTTCACCGCCAACCTCCCGGGCCCCGACGCGGTGTACGACACGCTCCAGATCGGTGTCGATGTGGCCCGCCCCGAGCTGGACGAGCGCATCGCCCGCCGGGTCGACCGGATGTGGGAGGCCGGCCTCGTCGACGAAGTACGCGCACTCGAGGCGCAGGGGTTGCGCGAGGGGCGTACGGCGTCGCGCGCCCTCGGCTACCAGCAAGTGCTCGCGGCGCTTGCCGGGGAGTGCACCCTCGAGGAGGCCCGGGCCGAGACCGTGCGCGCCACCAAGCGCTTCGCGCGCCGTCAGGATTCATGGTTCAGGCGCGATCCCCGGGTGCACTGGTTGAGTGGGGCCGCGGCGGACCTCGCGGAACTTCCGCAGCTCGCGATGTCGTTGGTCGAACGACCGGTTACAGCCTGATCACGTCATGGCATCGGGACGCCCAGGCCGTCATCCGGGCCTGTGACACCGTGCCATCATCGAGCTTCGATCGACCAAGTGGAGTCCTAGTTGGGAGGGCGCGTGGCGATGGAGGCCGGCCCTCGCGACACCGCACACGGCACCGAACACCTCACCACCGAGCGGGGTGCACCGGAGCAGGAAACCGACCGTCTCAGCCCCGACGGGCCGGAGGAGACGCCGGTCGGGGTGACCGACGACGGCCCCGAGCCCGACGAGATGTTCGCGGGCGGCGACGAGGTCGAGGTGGAGCTGCGCCCGCAGCGCCGGCTGCGCATCTGGCAGCTCGCGCCCATCGTCGGGCTGGCCGCGGTCGGCTCCCTGATGTTCGCCTTCCCGCTCGCCTTCGACTTCGGCGACAGCGGCGCCGTGATCGCCATGCTCGGGCTGCTGATCTGCTCCTGCTCGGCGGGCTGGGGCATGATGGCCGCCCGCAGGGTGGGCTACACCTGGCCCGGCCTCCCGGCCCGGGGCTCCGGACGCAGAGCCGACTGGCGGGTCGTGGCCGCCTACGCCGTGATGGTCGCCGCCGTGGTGGCCCTGGCGGTGTGGCGCGTCGCCAGACTCCGCTGACGGCACCGGCGGGGGCGGCGCCCGGCGACCCCCCGGCGGTGTGTTCTCGTACGATCGAGGAATGAGCACGCGGATCGCCTTCCTCAAGGGGCACGGCACGGAGAACGACTTCGTCATCGTCCCGGACCCCGAGAACGTCATCGACCTGCCCCCGTACGTCGTCGCCGCCCTGTGCGACCGCCGCGCGGGCATCGGCGGCGACGGCCTGCTGCACGTCGTGCGGTCCGCGGCCCACCCGGAGGCCCGGGAGATGGCGGCCGAGGCGGAGTGGTTCATGGACTACCGCAACGGCGACGGCTCGATCGCGGAAATGTGCGGCAACGGAGTGCGTGTGTTCGCGCGCTACCTCCAGCGCGCCGGCCATGTGTCCGAGGGGGACATCGCGGTCGCCACGCGCGGGGGAGTGAAGACCGCGCACATCGCCAAGGAGGGCGACATCACCGTCGGCATGGGCCGGGCGCTGTTCCCCGAGGGCGAGGTCACCGTGAGCGTCGGCGAGCGCAGCTGGCCCGCGCGGAACGTGAACATGGGCAACCCGCACGCCGTGGCCTTCGTGGCGGACCTCGCCCACGCGGGCGACCTCCTCACCCCGCCCCCGTTCAGCCCGGCCTCCGCCTACCCGGACGGTGTGAACGTGGAGTTCGTCGTCGACCGCGGTCCGCGGCACGTGGCGCTAAGGGTGCACGAGCGCGGGGCGGGCGAGACCCGGTCCTGCGGTACGGGCGCATGCGCGGTCGCCGTCGCCACCGCCCGCAGGGACGGCGCCGACCCGGCCGTGACCGGCACCCCGGCGACGTACACGGTCGACGTGCCCGGCGGCACGCTGGTGATCACCGAACGGCCCGACGGCGAGATCGAGATGACGGGGCCGGCGGTGATCGTCGCCGAGGGCGTGATCGACGGCGAGTGGCTGGAGAACGCACTTCGCTGAGCCGAGTGCCGGCTCGCCATCCCAGCCTCCGGCCCGCCCTGTGATCGCATCCGCAGGACGGAGCGGATCTCCGGCTTCGACATCAAGGTGAGCGCCTACCTGATGGCGTGAAAGCACCCTCTGACCGACCTTCGCTCGATGGGGTGATCCGTTTCACGATCGGCCGGAGGCGGCCAGCCCGATGCGGTCCGCCTCGGTAGCATCAAGCACCGGCCCGGACGGGGAAACGAACACCGTTCCCCGAGCCCGAGTCCGCCCTGGGGCACGCCGTCCGCCGGTCCACGCAGCCGGAGGTGCCCATGAACGCGGAGGCCGTCAATCCTGCGAGCCCAGGCTCTGTGACAGCTGGTCGCACCACACCCACAGGGTCCCGCAGGAAGGCGCGCCCCCGTCTAGACCTGCGCCGGCTGGGCCGGGCCGCACTGCTCGGCACCACCGCCCGCGACCGGCTCCCCGACGCCATCGGCCACGTCGTCGACGCCCATCGCGCCCATCACCCCGACGCCGACCTCGAACCCCTGCGCCGCGCCTATGTGTTGGCCGAGTCCTCCCATCGCGGCCAGATGCGCAAGAGCGGGGAGCCGTACATCACCCACCCGCTGGCCGTGACCCTCATCCTCGCCGAACTCGGCGCCGAGACGACCACGTTGACCGCCTCGCTGCTCCACGACACCGTTGAGGACACCGATGTGACGCTCGATCAGGTCGGGGAGCAGTTCGGGGAGGAGGTGCGCTATCTCGTCGACGGCGTCACCAAGCTGGAGAAGGTCGACTACGGCGCCGCCGCCGAACCCGAGACCTTCCGCAAGATGCTCGTCGCCACCGGCAACGACGTCCGCGTGATGTCGATCAAACTCGCCGACCGGCTGCACAACATGCGCACCCTCGGCGTGATGCGTCCCGAGAAACAGGAGCGCATCGCCAAGGTGACCCGGGACGTGCTGATCCCGCTCGCCGAACGCCTCGGTGTCCAGGCACTCAAGACGGAACTGGAAGACCTGGTCTTCGCGATCCTGCACCCCGAGGAGTACGCACACACACGGGAGTTGATCGTCCGCAACGCCGCCCGCGCCGACGACCCCCTCGCCGACGTCGCCGATGACGTGCGCAGAGTGCTGCGCGAGGCGGACATCACCGCCGAAGTCCTCATCCGGCCACGCCACTTCGTCTCCGTGCACCGGGTGTCGCGCAAACGGGGTCCGATGCGGGGCGCCGACTTCGGCCGTCTGCTGGTGCTGGTGAACGAGGACGCCGACTGCTACGGGGTACTGGGCGAACTGCACACCTGTATGACGCCCGTGGTCTCGGAGTTCAAGGACTTCATCGCCGTACCGAAGTTCAACCTGTACCAGTCGCTGCACACGGCGGTGGCGGGTGCGGACGGCCAGGTCGTCGAAGTCCTCATCCGCACCCACCAGATGCACAAGGTCGCCGAGGCCGGAGTCGTCGCCCTCGGCAACCCCTACGCCGCGCCGGAGGAGCAGACCACCAGCGACGGCGAACGCGCCGACCCCACCCGGCCCGGTTGGCTCTCCCGGCTGCTCGACTGGCAGCGCGCCGCGCCCGACCCCGACACCTTCTGGTCCACCCTGCGCGAGGACCTCGCCCAGGACCGCGAGATCACCGTCTTCCGGCCCGACGGGGGCACGCTGGGTCTGCCCGAGGGCGCCACCTGCGTGGACGCCGCGTACGCCCAGTACGGGGAGGACGCCCACGCGTGCATCGGGGCCAGGGTCAACGGCCGGCTGGCGACGCTGAGCACGGTGCTGAAGGACGGCGACACCGTCCAGCTGCTCATGGGCCAGGACGCGGGCTCCGCGCCGTCCCGGGAGTGGCTGGACCACGCCCACACCCCGGCGGCGCGGATCGCCATCCAGCGGTGGCTGACCGCCCACCCCGCCCAGGACGCCGCGGCGGGGACCGAGGCTGCCGCCTCCTCCCGGCCGCCCGCCGACGACTCCGTCCCCGCGCAGACGGCGGACGCCCCGGAGACGGCCCCCGGCCGTCCCGCCGCCGCCGAGGTCCTGACCGACCAGGCCGGCGCGACCGTACGGCTCGCCGGCTGCTGTACGCCCGTACCGCCCGACGAGGTGACGGGTTTCGCCGTGCGCGGGGGAGCGGTCACCGTGCACCGCACCGGGTGCGCCGCGGTGGCGCGGATGAAGAGCGCGGGACGCGCGGAGGTCGGCGTGCGCTGGGGGGAGGGCGCGGAGTGCCGGGTCACGCTGGTCGCGGAATCGTTCGTCCGTCCGCATCTGCTCGCGGACCTCACCGAGGCGATGGCGCTCGAAGGCGCCGAGATCGTCTCCGCGACCGTGGAACCGCCCGACCGCCAGCAGGTGCGCCACACCTACACCGTGCAGTTGCCGGACGCCGCCCAGTTGCCCGCCCTCATGCGCGCGATGCGCGACGTGGCCGGTGTGTACGACGTGAGCCGGGCCCAGCGGCACGACCGGGGCGCCTGAGCCACGCGCGGAGGGGCCGAGCGGCGGTGTGATTACCCGATCGGGTGGGCCGAAAGCGCGTCGTCGCCGCAGTGCACGCGCGCGCTGATAGCCGTGGGACATGCCGCCCACCCCGCACCCCCTCGCCGCCCGCCGCCGCAGAACGGCCACGGCGCTGCTCGCCTCCGCCGTCTGCGTCTGCCTGGTCGCCGCGAGCGCGCCCGCCGAGCCGCTCGGCATCGGCGACCGTCTCTTCCCCCACCTGGGCAACCCCGGCTACGACGTGCTGTCGTACGACCTCTCCCTCAGTTATCCCGGCAGCAACGACCGGCCGCTCGAGGCCGTCACCACCATCGACGCCCGCCTCACCGCCGACCTGGACCGGATCAACCTCGATTTCACCCACGGCACGGTCCGCTCGGTCGACGTCGACGGCCGCCCCGCAGCCTTCACCGGCGCCGGCGAGGACCTGGTGATCACCCCCGAGGACGATCTCGACGAGGGCGAGTCGACGCAGATCACCGTCCGGCACGCCAGCGACCCGGTGCCCGGGGACCGCGAGGGCGGCTGGGTGCGCACCGCGGACGGCCTCGCCATGGCCAACCAGGCCGACGCCGCCCACCTGGTGTTCCCCTGCAACGACCACCCCTCCGACAAGGCGATGTTCACCTTCCGCATCACCGCTCCCGACGGCCACACGGCCGTCGCCAACGGTCTGCCGACGGGCGCCGACCGCACGCGCGGGGCCACCACATGGACGTACCGGACACTGCACCCCATGGCGACCGAACTCGCCCAGGTCTCCATCGGCCGCTCCACGGTCGTGCACCGCAGCGGCCCGCACGGCCTGCCCCTGCGGGACGTCGTCCCCGCCGGGCGCCGCGCGGAGGCTGAGCCCTGGCTGGCGAAGACCCCCGCCCAGATCTCCTGGATGGAGGAGAGGGCCGGGCGCTACCCCTTCGCGACCTACGGCCTGCTCCTGGCCGACGCGTCCACCGGATTCGCCCTCGAGACCCAGACGCTCTCCCTCTTCGAGCGTGACCTGTTCACCGACCCCGCCCTCCCGGACTGGTACGTCGAATCGATCATGGTGCATGAGCTGGCCCACCAGTGGTTCGGCAACAGCGTCGGACCCCGCACCTGGTCGGACCTGTGGCTCAGCGAGGGGCACGCCACCTGGTACGAGGCGCTGTACGCCGAGGAGAAGGGCGGAAGATCCCTCGAGGCCCGGATGAGGGCCGCCTACGAGGCCTCCGACGGCTGGCGCGCGGCAGGAGGGCCGCCCGCCTCGCCCAGACCCGCGGAGCCCGGCCGGAAGATCGGTACCTTCCGGCCGAACGTCTACGCCGGCGGCGCGCTCGTCCTCTACGCCCTGCGCCAGGAGATCGGCCGCACCGCGTTCGAGCGCCTGGAACGCGAATGGGTCACCCGCCACCGCGACGGCACGGCCTCGACCTCCGACTTCGTCCGACTGGCCTCCGACGTCGCCGGACGCGACCTGACGGGCTTCCTGCACCCCTGGCTCCACGGCACCACGACCCCGCCGATGCCCGGCCACCCGGAATGGAGGGCCGCCGCCGCCCGCGACCCGAAGCCCGCCCGGCGCCCGGTCCCGTCCCCGCACCGGCCCGTGCATCGACCGGACGCAGGCCGGGAATAACACAGTGACGAGACGGGCCGTACCGTGCGACCATCGTCAGGTCCGCACCCCAGGGGACACGGGAATCTCCCGGGCCACCAGGACGTTGTGGATGGTGTGACGGACAGTCCCCGGACCGGCTCCGCCGCCAGAGAAGTCCCGACAACGTAAGGACCCAATGACCTTTTCTTCCCCTTCCCAGGACACCAAGCGCTTCGCGCACACCTACCCCGAAGGTCTTCGGGCCGATGCCCTGATGGAAGAGGACGTCGCCTGGAACCTCGAGATCGACGGAGAGCGGGACGGCGACCAGTTCGACCGCTCCGAGCGCGCGGCCCTGCGCCGTGTCGCCGGCCTCTCCACCGAACTCGAGGACGTCACCGAGGTCGAGTACCGGCAGCTCCGCCTGGAGCGCGTCGTGCTCGTCGGAGTGTGGACCTCGGGCACCGTGCAGGACGCGGAGAACTCCCTGGCCGAGCTCGCCGCCCTCGCGGAGACGGCCGGCGCCCTCGTCCTCGACGGTGTGATCCAGCGCCGCGACAAGCCGGACGCCGCCACCTACATCGGCTCCGGCAAGGCCGAGGAGCTGCGCGACATCGTGCTCGACACGGGCGCGGACACCGTCATCTGCGACGGTGAGCTCAGCCCCGGCCAGCTGATCCACCTCGAGGACGTCGTCAAGGTCAAGGTCATCGACCGTACGGCCCTGATCCTGGACATCTTCGCCCAGCACGCCAAGTCGCGAGAGGGCAAGGCGCAGGTCGCGCTCGCGCAGATGCAGTACATGCTGCCGCGGCTGCGCGGCTGGGGTCAGTCGCTGTCCCGGCAGATGGGCGGCGGCAAGGGCGGCGGCCTCGCCACCCGTGGTCCCGGTGAGACCAAGATCGAGACGGACCGGCGACGGATCCGCGAGAAGATGGCGAAGATGCGCCGGGAGATCGCGGAGATGAGGACCGGCCGCGAGATCAAGCGCCAGGAGCGCAGGCGCCACAAGGTGCCGTCCGTGGCCATCGCGGGCTACACCAACGCCGGCAAGTCCTCGCTGCTCAACCGGCTCACGGGCGCGGGCGTACTGGTCGAGAACGCCCTGTTCGCGACCCTCGACCCGACCGTGCGCCGGTCCGAGACCCCGAGCGGCCGGCTGTACACACTGGCCGACACCGTCGGGTTCGTCCGGCACCTGCCGCACCACCTGGTCGAGGCGTTCCGCTCCACCATGGAGGAGGTCGGCGACGCCGACCTGATCCTGCACGTGGTGGATGGTTCGCACCCGGTCCCCGAGGAGCAGCTCGCCGCCGTGCGCGAGGTGATCAGGGACGTCGGCGCCACCGACGTACCCGAGATCGTCGTGATCAACAAGGCGGACGCGGCCGACCCGCTGACCCTTCAGCGGCTGCTGCGGGTGGAGAAGCGCTCCATCGCGGTCTCGGCCCGCACCGGCCGGGGCATCGAGGAGCTGCGCGCGCTCATCGACAACGAGCTGCCCCACCCGTCGGTGGAGATCGAGGCACTCGTGCCGTACACCCACGGCAAGCTGGTCGCCCGCGCCCATGACGAGGGCGAGGTGATCTCCGAGGAGCACACCACGGAGGGCACCCTGCTCAAGGTCCGGGTGCACGAGGAGCTGGCGGCGGAACTCACGCCGTACGCTCCCACCCCGGCCGGCTGATCACTCCGGCAGTACGACGAAGGCCCACCCCCTGCTCACGGCAGGAGGCGGGCCTTCCGCATGTGCGGCAGGTGCGGATCACTGACCGCCGTAGGTCTTGCTCATGTTCTGGTACAGCGCCTCGGCGTCCTCGCCCAGCTGCGGGCCCGCCAGCCAGGTGTTGTCCGTGGGGCCGATCGAGGTGTTGGAGACCAGCACCGTCTTGCCGTCGCGCACCCGGAACCAGCCGCCGCCGGAGGAACCGCCGGTCATCGTGCAGCCGATGCGGTACATGGACGGCAGGTCGGAGGCGAGCGAGAACCGGCCCGGCGCGTCGAGGCACTTGAACATCTGCAGGCCGTTGTAGGGCGGCGCGGCCGGGTAGCCCCAGGCGCCCATCCGGCCCGCCTCGGCCGCGGACGGGGCGGAGAAGTCCACGTCGAGCGCGGCGCCCACCGTCTCCTCCAGCGACTTGCTCCCCTGCTCCGGCTTCACGTGCAGCACGGCGTAGTCGTACGCCGCGCCGTCACCGCCGGTCTCCGAACCTCCCTGGATCCAGCCGTTGGAGGTCGACGCCCAGTCCGCCCACCAGTTGCCGTACGGGGCGATCTCGGAGGCGCTCGCGTTGCCCAGGTCCCCCTCGGACTTGCCGAGGTCGTTGTAGGCCGGGACGAAGACGAGGTTCCGGTACCAGCCGCCGTTGCCGCCGGCGTGCACACAGTGCCCGGCCGTCCAGACGAGATTGGACTTGCCCGGGTGGTTCACGTCCTTGATGACCGTGCCGGAGCATACGGCGGGGCCCTCGGGGGAGTCGAAGAACACCTTCCCGACCGGCGCCGCGTTCTCGTGGTACGGCGTCTTCTCGGCCTCCGCCCGGACCGGGGCGGGCTCCGGGTCGCTGAGCCCCTGGGCCGCCGAGGCGTCCTTGGTGGTGACGTGCTTGTCGGCCTCCTTCGCGGACCGCATCCGGTCGGGCTTCCACAAACCCTCGATCACCGGGTTGACGAAGTCCTCGGCCTCACTGAGCCACTTGTCCTTGTCCCAGTCCTCCCAGCCGCCCTTCTTCCACTGGTCGACGTCGATCCCGTGCTCCTTGAGCCGGTCCGCGATGTCGGACGGGATCCGCACACTGCCGCGGTCGCTGTCGGCCGCCTGCGAGGTGGTGGCGTCGGGCTTGTCGCTCGCCTTGTCCTTCTCGGAACCGCCGCACGCGGTGGCGGTGAGCGCCAGGGCGGCGACCAGCCCGGTGGCGGCGAGGACGGTGCGACGACGGCCTCTGCCGCGGGGAGCGGACGTACGTAGGGAACGCATGGTGGTATGACCCCCGTTGTGACGGATGAATGGCGTGCCGCGCACACATGCCCCGCTCGGGCGGGGCGCCCGGTCCGGGTGCGCGGCGCCCCCGGACCGGGCGAGCGGTCACCGCCCGGCGAACTTATCGCTGACCGCGTCGTACACGCCCTTGGCCTCGTCACCCAGCCGCGGGCCGGCCAGCCAGCCCGACGTCACCGGGCCGATGGAGGTGTTCGACACCAGCGCGGGCTTGCCGTCCGCACCCTTCGCGACCCAGCCGCCACCGGACGAACCCGCCGTCATGCTGCAGCCGATGCGGTACATCGTCGGGTCGGAGGCGCTGATCGACAGCCGGCCGGGCTTGTCCGCGCAGCGGTACAGCGTCTGACCGTCGTACGGCGGAGCGGCCGGGTAACCGGTCGCGGTCATCTCCTGCATCTTCGGCACGGCGGGGGCGTCGAAGTCCACCGGAAGTGCCGAACCGACGGTCTCCTCCAGCGACTTGCCGCCGCCGCCCTTCTCCGGCGTCACATGCAGGACCGCGAAGTCGTACGAGGCGCCGTCACCGCCCGTGGCGCCGCCCTGCTCGATCCACTGGTCCGAGGTCTGCACCCAGTCGCCCCACCAGACACCGTGCGGAGCGATCTCCTCCTTGGGGGCGCTCTCGAGCTCCTTCGCCGACTTGCCCGAGTCGTTGTACGACGGCACGAACGCGATGTTGCGGTACCAGCCGCCCTTCTTGCCGGCGTGCACGCAGTGGCCCGCCGTCCACACCAGGTTGGACTTGCCCGGGTTGGCCGGGTCCTGCACCACGGTCGCCGAGCAGACCATCGTCCCCTCGGGGGAGTCGAAGAAGACCTTGCCGGCCTCTGGAGCGTTGGCCTGGTACGACGGCGGGACGGCCTGCGCCTGCACCGGCTCCGGAGTGGGGTCGGTCACGCCCTGGTCACCGGAGATGTCGCTCTCGTCGACGCCCTGGTCCGGTTCCTCGGCGTCCCGCATGCGGTCCGGGTCCCACAGGCCCTCGATGATCGGGTTGACGTAGTCCTGGGCCTCGCGCAGCCAGTCGTCCTTGTCCCAGTTCTTCCAGGCGCCGTTCTTCCACTTGTCGATATCGATCCCGTGCTCCTTGAGCCGGTCCCTGATGTCGTCCGGGATCTTGAGCTTGCCGTCGTCGGCGGCGGCGGTCGCGGAGCTGTCGGCGCTCGCGTTGGTGTCACCCGAGTCGCAGGCGGTGGCGGTGAGGGCGAGCGCGGAGGCGAGGGCGACGGAGGCCAGAACGGGGGAGGTTCTGCGCCGTCCCCTCCTCCCTCGACGGGTGGTGGACGACGGCCGTATGGATCGCATGATCTGACTCCCCCTGAAATGAACGAACGTGGCGCTGCGGCCGTCATCACACCCGGAAACATGGGGAGTTCACGGGAGCCCCGACGGCCTTCGGGAACGGCGCACACACTATGCGCTCGCTGTGGGGGACGTCCGACGGAACGGCAACGGTTCGGCTACAAGCCACCTGACCAGGACAATCGTCCGGAGATCAGCCGATTTGAGGCCGCCGACGGCGCGTGAGCCGCCGGCCGTGCGCCCGCCGGTCCCGAAGCACCCGTAACCCCGTCGGCGGCCCGGGGTTGGTAGCGGTGGGGGGTCGCAGGCCGCGCGCGGTTCCCCCTGCCCGTGGTGCGGCGCGAGCACGGTGGAGGAACAAGAACGGTGGCGGAGCCGACGTATGAGGGGCCGGAGGCCGTGACCCTGCCGATCGTCCCCGTGAGAGCGCGGGGGATGACCATCGAGGGCGCGGACGGCCGCCGTTACCTCGACTGCCTGTCCGGCGCGGGCACCCTCGCCCTGGGCCACAACCACCCCGTGGTGCTCGAGGCGATGCGCCGGATCATCGACTCGGGCGCACCGCTCGATGTCTCCGACGCGGCGACTCCGGTGCGGGACGCCTTCGTCACCGAACTGTTCCTGACCCTGCCTCCCGGGCTGGCCGACCGTGCGCAGGTGCGCTTCTGCGGACCGGGCGCCGGCGACCCCATGGCGACCGCGCTGTGCGCCGTGCGAGCGGCGACTGGTCGCGTCGACGTCCTGGAACTCACCGACGCCCTCTTCTGGAGCGGTGGGGAGTGCGTGGTCGGCGGACCGCCCTTGGAGCCCGACTCCGGCTCGCCACGCGCGCCGCGTCCCACGGTCGCCGACGAGACCCTGACGGGGCTCGGGCGCACCGGCGCCTTCTGGGCCACGGAGCACTCCGGCATCACACCCGACGCGATGGTGCTGTCCGCGTCCGCCGGGGGCGGTCTCCCGCTGGCCGTCGTGGTCCACCGGGACGACGTCGACGTGCGCGACGGCCCGCGCGCCCACGCGGGCAACCAACTCGCCCTGGCGGCGGGCACCGCGACGCTCGCCCACGTGCGGGAGAACCGCCTCGCCGACCACGCGGCCGCACTGGGCACCCGCATGCTGTCCCGGCTCCGGACGCTCGCCGAGGAGCTCACCTGCGTCCGGGAGGTGCGGGGGCGGGGACTGCTGATCGGGATCGAACTGACGGACCCGGAGCGGGAGTACGACGACGGCCCGGAGCCGACGCCTGCAGAGGACGACACCCGGCCCTCCCGGCCCCGGCCGACCGTGTCGGGGCTTCCGGCCGCAGTCCGGCGCGAGTGCCTGCGGCGCGGTCTGATCGTCGGCCTCGGCGGTCCCCACGCGCGCGTCGTACGGCTGCTGCCCCCGCTGACGATCACGGACGAACAGGCCACCGCCGTACTTGACCGGCTCGCCGACGCACTCCACGCGGCGGCTCACCGGGAGTCTCCCGCTGTGCGCGGCGGTCCCCTCCGGGCTGGCTGAGACACGAGCCATGTCCCCCGGACCGCTCCGGCCCACCCCGCACCCCCCCCACGAGGACCCGCCATGCACACGACCCCCGCACCGGCCGACCGCGCGAGCTCCGCGGTTCCCTACCAGGAGAGGAAGCCGCCCGGCGCCGGGCGGCCCGCAGACACCGGCGTCCCCGCCCCGGACCGCTCCGGCCCACCCCCGCACCCGCCCACGAGGACCCGCCATGCACACGACGCATCGGCCGACCGCGCGAGTCCAGCGGTTCCGCACCAGGAGACGAAGCCGCCCGGCGCCGGGCGGCCCGCAGACACCGGCGTCCCCGCCCCGGACCAGCCCGATCCGCTCACAACGGCTCAGGCCGCGGCCGTCGACAATCTCCTGCGCTGCTGGGTACGTGAAACGCGCCTCCCCGCGCCGGACGGCGGCACCCTGCGCATCGCCCTGCCCGCCAGCGGCACCGTCCTGCTCGTCCCCGTCCGCTACTGGTCCCCGACGGGCATGCACCGATTCGGGCCCCCGTGCCTGGCCGGGGCCCCGGAAGCCGCCCCACCGGTCGACGCCGTCCTGCTGGCCGCCCTTCTCGCGCGAGAGAACACCGCCGGGGTTTCGACAGGTACGGAGGTCGCGCCGGACGGAGACGGTGTACGCCTCGCCCCGGCGCCTCCGCCGGCCGGGGCCTGCACCGACCTCGTCTCGCGTGTCGCCGACTCCGTCCGGCGGGTCGCCGCCTTCGTCGCCGAGCGGCGGAAGAACCCGGCCGACCACCCGGACCTCTTCCTCGCCGCGGAGCAGGCCCTCGTCCTCGGGCACCCGCTGCACCCGGACCCGAAGAGCCGCGAGGGCCTGACCGACGCCGAGGGTGAGCACTACTCACCCGAGCTGCGCGGCTCCTTCCCGCTGCACTGGATCGCGGTCGCCCCCTCCCTGCTCGCCGCCGACTCCGCTTGGACCGAACGCGGACGCCCCGTCACCGCGCCCTGCCTCACCGCCCGGCTGGCCGGCCCCGGACTGCTCCTGCCCGACGGATACGCGGCCCTCCCCGTGCACCCCTGGCAACTGCGCCACGTCCGCCACCGCCGGGCGACCGCGGCCCTGCTGGACGCCGGACTCCTCCGCGACCTCGGCAGCCACGGTGCGCCCTGGCACCCCACCTCCTCCGTGCGCACCGTCCACCGCACCGGCGCACCGGCCATGCTCAAGCTGTCGCTGGCCCTGCGCATCACCAACTCCCGACGGGAGAACCTCCGCAAGGAACTCCACCGGGGCGTGGAGGTGCACCGTCTGCTGCGCACTGGACTGTCCCAGCAGTGGCGCGCCGCGCACCCCGGCTTCGACATCGTCCGCGACCCCGCGTGGATCGCCGTGAACGCACCGGACGGTGACCCCGTACCCGGACTCGACGCCGTGATCCGGCACAACCCGTTCCGGCCGCAGGACGACGTCGTCTGCGTCGCCGGACTCGTCTCGCCGCGGCCCCGTCCGGGCGGCGGCGCCATGAGATCCCGGCTGGCCGAGATCCTGACCCGCCTCGCCGCCCGTACGGGACGGCCGCCGGGTGCCGTCGCCGCCGAGTGGTTCCTGCGCTACCTCGAGCACGTGGTGCGGCCCGTGCTGTGGCTGGACGGAACGGCCGGCATCGCACTGGAGGCGCACCAGCAGAACACCCTGCTCCTGATGGACGCCGACGGATGGCCGGCGGGCGCCCGCCACCGGGACAACCAGGGCTACTACTTCCGGGCGTCGCGCCGCGCGGAACTCGATGCCCGGCTCCCCGGCATCGGCGAGCACAGCGACACCTTCGTCCCCGACGAGGTCACCGACGAACGCTTCGCCTACTACCTGGGCATCAACAACGTCCTAGGACTCATTGGCGCCCTGGGCTCCCAGGGCCTCGCCGACGAACGGCTGTTGCTCGCGGCCTTCCGCCGCTTCCTCACCGAGGTCTGCGTCGGCCCCGCCCGGACACACAGCACACTGCCCGCCCTCCTGCTCGACTCGCCCGTGCTGTGCTGCAAGGCCAATCTGCTGACCCGGCTGCACGGCCTCGACGAACTCGCCGGCCCGGTCGACACCCAGTCCGTCTACGTCACCATCGCCAACCCGCTGCACTCATGACCCCCGGCGACATCGCCGGCTGGGGCCCGGCCGGCACTCCCGCGGGCCTGTTCCGGCTCGTCCCCGTCCAGGTGGAACGCGATCTGCCCCTGCTCGCACGGTGGATGAACGACCCTGCCGTCGCCGCCTTCTGGGAGCTCTCGGGGCCCCCGGCCCGCACGGCGGACCATGTGCGCGCCCAGCTCACCGGCGACGGCCGCAGCGTGCCGTGCCTCGGCGTCCTGGACGGTACGCCGATGAGCTACTGGGAGATCTACCGCGCGGACCTGGATCCGCTGGCCCGCCACTACCCGGCCCGGCCGTACGACACCGGCCTGCACGTCCTCATCGGCGCCCCGGGCGACCGGGGGCGGGGTCTCGGGGGCCTCCTGCTGAGAACGGTCGCCGACCTGGCCCTCGACCACCGGCCCGCCTCCTCACGGGTCGTCGCGGAACCCGACCTGCGCAACACCGCCTCCGTCAGCGCGTTCCTGAAGGCGGGCTTCCGCTTCTTCGCCGAGGCGGATCTGCCCACCAAGCGGGCCGCCCTGATGATCCGGGACCGCTCCTTGCGCCGGCTGCTGTAGTGCCGGGTGCCTTCTCACCTGCGCGGCGCCGTGTCACCTGCGCGGCGCCCTCTCACCTGCCCGGCGCCGTCTTACCCGCGTTCCCGCCTCGCCCTCGACCCAGGAGACCCGTCTTGATCGCATCCCCGGCTCCCGCCGTGATCGCACGAATGTCAGTGCAGGGTCGTAGGGTGGTCGCGCTATGACGAAGCCCTCACTCCCCGAACTCCTGCATGCTGCCGTCGCTGCCGTCGGCGGCACGGAGCGCCCCGGCCAGGTGACCATGGCCGAAGCCGTCGCGGAGGCGATCGACGACGGCTCCCATCTGCTGGTCCAGGCCGGCACCGGCACCGGAAAGTCCCTGGGCTACCTGGTGCCCGCGCTCGCGCACGGTGAGCGGGTGGTGGTGGCGACGGCGACCCTGGCCCTGCAGCGCCAGCTCGTCGAGCGGGACCTGCCGCGCACGGTGGAGTCGCTCCATCCGCTGCTGCGCCGCCGCCCGGAGTTCGCGATGCTCAAGGGCCGCTCGAACTACCTGTGCCTGCACCGGCTCCACGAGGGCATGCCGCAGGACGAGGAGGAGGGCCTCTTCGACCAGTTCGAGGCGGCCGCACCCACCAGCAAGCTGGGCCAGGACCTGCTGCGGCTGCGCGACTGGTCGGACGAGACGGAGACCGGTGACCGGGACGATCTGACGCCGGGTGTGTCCGACCGGGCCTGGTCCCAGGTGTCGGTGTCGTCGAGGGAGTGCCTGGGCGCCACGAAGTGCGCCTACGGCGCGGAGTGCTTCGCCGAGAACGCCCGTGAGCGCGCCAAGCTGGCCGACGTGGTCGTCACCAACCACGCGCTGCTGGCGATCGATGCCATCGAGGGTGCCCCGGTGCTCCCGCAGCACGAGGTGCTGATCGTCGACGAGGCCCATGAGCTGGTCTCCCGGGTCACCGGAGTCGCCACCGGGGAGCTCACCCCAGGACAGGTCAACCGCGCGGTGCGACGCGCCGCGAAGCTGGTGAACGAGAAGGCCGCGGACCAGCTCCAGACCGCCGCGGAAGGCTTTGAGCGGCTGATGGAGCTGGCCCTCCCGGGCCGGCTGGAGGAGATCCCCGAGGACCTCGGCTACGCCCTCATGGCGCTGCGCGACGCCTGCCGTACCGTCATCTCCGCGATCGGCGGCACCCGCGACAAGTCCGTCCAGGACGAGGACGCGGTCCGCAAGCAGGCGCTGGCCTCCGTGGAGAGCATCCACGACGTGGCGGAGCGGATCACGAACGGCTCCGAATGGGACGTCGTGTGGTACGAGCGCCACGACCGCTTCGGCGCCTCCTTGCGTGTCGCTCCCATGTCGGTCTCCGGCCTGCTGCGCGAGAAGCTCTTCACCGACCGCTCCGTCGTGCTGACGTCCGCCACGCTGAAGCTGGGCGGGGACTTCAACGGCGTGGGCGCGTCGCTGGGACTCGGCGCCGAGGGGACCGAGGGGGACGACCTCCCGCAGTGGAAGGGCGTGGACGTCGGCTCGCCGTTCGACTACCCCAAGCAGGGCATCCTCTACGTGGCGAAGCATCTGGCGCGCCCCGCCCGTGACGGCGAGCGCGCGGACATGCTGGATGAGCTCACCGAGCTGATCCAGGCGGCCGGTGGGCGCACCCTGGGCCTGTTCTCCTCGATGCGGGCCGCGCAGCTCGCCGCCGAGGAACTGCGGTCCCGCATTCCCGAGTTCCCGATCCTTCTCCAGGGCGAGGAGACCCTCGGCGAGCTGATCAAGAACTTCGCAGCAGACCCGAGGACCTGCCTCTTCGGCACGCTGTCGCTCTGGCAGGGCGTCGATGTACCGGGTCCGAGCTGCCAGCTGGTGGTCATGGACAAGATTCCCTTCCCGCGCCCGGACGACCCCCTGATGAGCGCGCGGCAGAAGGCCGTGGAGGAGGCCGGCGGCAACGGCTTCATGGCGGTCGCCGCCACCCACGCCGCGCTGCTGATGGCGCAGGGCGCCGGACGTCTGGTCCGCGCCTCCGGCGACCGGGGTGTGGTGGCCGTACTGGACCAGCGACTGGCCACCGCGCGCTACGGCAGCTATCTGAAGGCTTCGCTGCCCGACTTCTGGTACACGACGGACCGCAACCAGGTCCGGAAGTCGCTGGCCGCAATCGACGCGGCGGCGAAGCACACGGAGGCTGAGGCACAGACCCAGTGAGACGGTGACGCGCTGCGTGCGGCGGCTACTAACCGTTCCGCTCGTCCGTCACCGTTCCCGCGGACGCTGTGGGCGCCAGCCCCCCGCCGCTGTGGGCAGTCGTTCCGCAGGGCGGAACGGGTGGGCACAGCGGAACCCCGCCGGGCCGAGGCACAGGCCCACTGAGACGGGCCCGTGGACGCTGTGGGCACCCGCCCCGCCGCTGTGGGCAGTCGTTCCGCCGGGCGGAACGGGTGGGCACAGCGGAACCGCGCCGGGCGCCCACAGCGTTCCGCTCATAGGAACCCCGTCACCGACGGTCCCGGCGCAGAGGTGGGCCCAGGGGTCCGGACAGCACAGGACCCCGGAACCGGCGCAGGGGTCCCGGGGTCCGGTCAGGGGCGGGGCGGCGGGTCGGGGCCGGCCCCAGTCCGTGCTCAGACGCGGCGCAGAACGGCCACCACCTTGCCGAGAATCGTCGCGTCGTCGCCGGGGATCGGCTCATAGGCCGCGTTGTGCGGGAGCAGCCACACATGGCCGTCCTCCCGCTTGAAGCGCTTGACGGTCGCCTCCCCGTCGAGCATCGCCGCCACGATGTCGCCGTTCTCGGCGACCGGCTGGCGGCGGACCGTGACCCAGTCGCCGTCGCAGATCGCGGCCTCGATCATGGAGTCACCCACGACCTTGAGCACGAACAGTTCACCGTCGCCGACGAGCTGCCGGGGCAGGGGGAAGACGTCCTCGACGGACTCCTCGGCCAGGATCGGACCACCGGCGGCGATACGGCCGACCAGCGGCACGTAGGACGCGGCCGGCTTCCCGGCGGTGTCCGTGGGCTGTACCGCGGCGGCCTGATCGGAGCCGCGCACCTCGTACGCCCGCGGGCGGTGCGGGTCCCGGCGCAGGAAGCCCTTGCGCTCGAGGGCCATGAGCTGGTGTGCCACCGAGGAGGTGCTGGAGAGGCCGACCGCCTGGCCGATCTCGCGCATCGACGGCGGGTAACCCCGTCGCTGCACGGAGTCCCTGATGACCTCGATCACCCGGCGCTGGCGGTCGGTGAGTCCGGAGCTGTCCGCCCGGATGCCGGGAGGTCGGCCCGGCAGGGAGCGCTTGGGCCCCTCGGGATTCGTGGCTTCGTTCATCGCATGCACCGGCTCGACCCGGCCCGGGGAGCGGTCCTGGGCAGTGATGGCGGCACTGTCTGCGGTGGTGGTCACGTCGGCCCCTCTCGATGGTCTCCCTGCAGCACAACGGTAGATGCTTTCGAAAGGTTGCGCCAAACACACGTTCGAGTGAAAAATCGCGAATTGCCTTACGCAATCTCCCACCGGCGTGTATTGGTCGCCACGCTTCCTGCCGGTCAAACGGGCCGCTTGTTGTACTCTCACCGCCGAGGCGACGGCCTCCCCGGTGCGGCGGCCCCCAGTCTGCCATCGGCAGCCTCCCGCCGCGGGGAGCGGGCCCGCTCTCTTCGGGAGCCGCACGTCCTCTCCTCCCCGCGGACACGACATCTCCTCGTCGCACGGCCTCCCGGCCCTGTGCGTGCGCCCGGTGTACGCGCGACACGCGTGCAGGGCATGAATGTATGAGCCAATCCCCACATCTAGTGGTTGGATTGCAGTTGCAGCCCAGAAGTTGTGGTCCCCCGGGTCCGAGCGCCCTCCACGATCGCCTATGCTGGTGCTGCTTCGTGAGGCCCCTGAGGTCACCGGGGCCATTGAGTCTGCTGTGAGGAGGGTTGGGAGTTCATGCACTGCCCCTTCTGCAGGCACCCCGACAGCCGTGTCGTCGACAGCCGTACGACCGACGACGGCACGTCGATCCGCAGGCGCCGCCAGTGTCCGGACTGCTCCCGTCGTTTCACGACCGTGGAGACGTGTTCGCTCATGGTGGTCAAGCGGTCCGGAGTCACCGAACCCTTCAGCCGCACCAAGATCATCAATGGTGTGCGCAAGGCCTGTCAGGGGCGGCCCGTCACCGAGGACGCCCTCGCCCAGCTCGGCCAGCGGGTCGAGGAGGCGGTGCGGGCCACCGGAAGCGCCGAGCTGACCACCCATGACGTGGGGCTGGCCATACTCGGCCCGCTGCAGGAGCTCGACCTCGTCGCCTACCTGCGATTCGCGTCCGTCTACCGGGCGTTCGACTCGCTCGAGGACTTCGAGGCCGCGATCGCTGAACTCCGGCGGGCGGAGCGGCCCGCCGCCGACGACGGGGACGGCGACGGGGATGACGGGGGCGGCGACGGAGCCGTCCCGTGGAGCCAGGAAGACGACAGCGGGTCCGCAGGGACCGAACAGGTTCCACAACCCGCTCCCGCCGCCGGCTGACCGGCGGTCCGGCCCCGGACACCAGGTACGGGGTCCGGCCGGGCGGCGGCGATGAGAAGACCTGTTGCGGGCAGATGAGTGGGTGCCCGCAGCATCAGACAGAACACCGTGCCACGGGGAACAATCGGGGCACTTCTGGGCGTTTTCGCCCTACAGGGAGGCGGCATGACAGAGACGGCGAGCGGTCCGGCACGGAGTTCCCGAGCCAAGAGCAACAAGGCCGGCAAGGGACTGCGTGTCGAGCGCATCCACACCACCCCTGGGGTCCACCCGTACGACGAGGTGGCCTGGGAGCGCCGTGACGTCGTCATGACCAACTGGCGCGACGGCTCGGTCAACTTCGAGCAGCGCGGCGTCGAGTTCCCGGACTTCTGGTCGGTGAACGCGGTCAACATCGTCACCAGCAAGTACTTCCGGGGCGCCGTCGGCACCCCGCAGCGCGAGGTGAGCCTCAAGCAGCTCATCGACCGCATCGTGAAGACGTACCGGAAGGCCGGAGAGGACCACAAGTACTTCGCCTCGCCCGCCGACGCCGAGATCTTCGAGCACGAGTTGGCGTACGCCCTCCTGCACCAGATCTTCAGCTTCAACAGCCCCGTGTGGTTCAACGTGGGCACGCCGCAGCCGCAGCAGGTCTCCGCCTGCTTCATCCTGTCCGTCGACGACTCCATGGAGTCGATCCTCGACTGGTACAAGGAAGAGGGCATGATCTTCAAGGGCGGCTCCGGGGCCGGCTTGAACCTCTCCCGGATCCGCTCCTCCAAGGAGCTGCTCTCCTCCGGCGGCAACGCCTCCGGCCCGGTCTCCTTCATGCGCGGGGCCGACGCCTCCGCCGGCACGATCAAGTCCGGTGGCGCCACCCGCCGCGCCGCCAAGATGGTCGTCCTGGACGTGGACCACCCGGACATCGAGGACTTCGTCGAGACCAAGGTCAAGGAGGAGGAGAAGATCCGCGTCCTGCGCGACGCGGGCTTCGACATGGACCTGGGCGGCGACGACATCGCCTCCGTCCAGTACCAGAACGCCAACAACTCGGTCCGTGTGAACGACGAGTTCATGGAGGCGGTCGAGAAGGGCGGCAAGTTCGGCCTGCGCGCCCGGATGACCGGCGAGGTCATCGAGGAGGTCGACGCCAAGGCACTCTTCCGCAAGATCGCCGAGGCCGCCTGGGCCTGCGCCGACCCGGGCATCCAGTACGACGGCGTCATCAACAACTGGCACACCTGCCCCGAGTCCGGCCGGATCACCGCGTCGAACCCGTGCAGCGAGTACATGCACCTGGACAACACGTCCTGCAACCTGGCCTCGCTCAACCTGATGAAGTTCCTCAAGGACGACGGCCAGGGCAACCAGTCCTTCGAGACCGAGCGCTTCCAGAAGGTCGTCGAGCTGGTCATCACCGCGATGGACATCTCGATCTGCTTCGCCGACTTCCCGACCCAGAAGATCGGTGAGAACACCCGCGCCTTCCGTCAGCTCGGCATCGGCTACGCCAACCTCGGCGCCCTGCTGATGGCGACCGGTCACGCATACGACTCCGACGGCGGCCGCGCCCTCGCCGGCGCGATCACCTCCCTGATGACGGGCACCGCGTACCGCCGCTCCGCCGAACTCGCCTCGATCGTCGGCCCGTACGAGGGCTACGCCCGCAACGCCGACGCCCACAAGCGCGTCATGCAGCAGCACGCCGACGCCAACGCCACCGCCGTGCGCATGGACGACCTGGACACCCCGGTGTGGGCCGCCGCCACCGAGGCCTGGCAGGACGTCGTCCGCCTCGGCGAGAAGAACGGCTTCCGCAACTCCCAGGCCTCCGTCCTCGCCCCGACCGGCACCATCGGTCTGGCGATGTCCTGCGACACCACCGGTGTCGAGCCCGACCTGGCGCTGGTGAAGTTCAAGAAGCTCGTCGGCGGCGGCTCGATGCAGATCGTCAACGGCACCGTCCCGCAGGCCCTGCGCCGCCTGGGCTACCAGGAGGAGCAGATCGAGGCGATCGTCGCCCACATCGCCGACCACGGCAATGTGATCGACGCCCCCGGTCTCAAGCAGGAGCACTACGAGGTGTTCGACTGCGCCATGGGCGAGCGCGCCATCTCCCCGATGGGCCACGTCCGCATGATGGCCGCGATCCAGCCCTGGATCTCCGGCGCCATCTCCAAGACGGTCAACATGCCGGAGACGGCGACCGTCGAGGAGGTCGAGGAGATCTACTTCGAGGCCTGGAAGCTGGGCGTGAAGGCGCTCGCCATCTACCGCGACAACTGCAAGGTCGGCCAGCCGCTCTCCGCCAAGAAGAAGGAGGAGGAGAAGGCCGAGATCACCGAGAAGGCCGAGGAGACGATCCGCGCCGCGGTCGAGAAGGTGGTCGAGTACCGCCCGGTCCGCAAGCGTCTCCCGAAGGGCCGTCCCGGTATCACCACCTCCTTCACCGTCGGCGGCGCCGAGGGCTACATGACCGCCAACTCCTACCCGGACGACGGTCTCGGCGAAGTCTTCCTGAAGATGTCCAAGCAGGGCTCGACCCTCGCGGGCATGATGGACGCCTTCTCCATCGCCGTCTCGGTGGGCCTTCAGTACGGCGTTCCGCTGGAGACGTACGTCTCGAAGTTCACCAACATGCGCTTCGAGCCGGCCGGTATGACGGACGACCCGGACGTGCGGATGGCGCAGTCGATCGTCGACTACATCTTCCGCCGCCTGGCGCTGGACTTCCTGCCCTTCGAGACGCGCTCCGCGCTCGGCATCCACTCCGCCGAGGAGCGCCAGCGTCACCTGGAGACCGGGTCGTACGAGCCTTCCGACGACGAGCTCGACGTCGAGGGCCTGGCACAGTCGGCGCCGCGCGCCCAGGAGTTGAAGGCGGTCGCCACGCCGAAGACCGAGGCCGAGGCGGCCAAGCCCGCCCCGAAGCAGGCGCACACCAGCGCGGAACTGGTCGAGATGCAGCTCGGCATCCAGGCCGACGCCCCGCTGTGCTTCTCCTGCGGCACGAAGATGCAGCGGGCCGGCTCCTGCTACATCTGCGAGGGCTGCGGCTCAACCAGCGGCTGCAGCTGACGTCAACCGGTCGGTAGCCCGCACGCGTAACCGACCAGCAGTGAAAGAAAAGGGGGCCGGCCACCGGCCGGTCCCCTTCGCCGTGCGGGCCGGGCGGGGTGTCAGGTCCGGCGTGAGGCTCCCATCATGCGGGAGAAGTCCGCCGGGTCGCCGTCGAAGCCCTGGACGCCGGGATGGAACTCCCAGGGGCCCGACCCGTCCCGGACGAACTCCGCGACCGTCGCCGCCATGGCCCCCAGGACACCGCCGAAGTCGTCCTCGGCCAGGACGGTGTACCCCTCGCGGATGCGCAGACCCGGGTTCCCCACCCCGGAGAACGTCCGCCGTGCCTGGTGCTGCTGTATGACCACGCCAACGACCACGCGCGCGTACCGCTCGTCGAGCCGGTCCAGCTCCAGCGTCATGACCTCGTCGTAGCCGAAGCCCTTGCCGTCCTGGCTGTCCCGGTTCAGCGTGATGGTGCCGTCGGGGGAGCGGCTGTCGAAGTGCACCACGTAGGCGGGATCCCCGTGCGGGTCGCTCGCCGGGTAGGGCGCGGCGACCAGATCCAGGTCGGTCGAGGGCTCTCCCGACGGACTCGGATCCCACCTCAGCGCGATCTCGACCTTCCCGAAGCCCTTGTTGAGGCCATTCACCCAGTCTTCCCCTTCCTCGTGACCGTCCTGCCCCGCTCACCCCAACTGCCGGACGTTCCCAGCAGGTTGTCCATCCTGCCACGGACCGGGTGGCGGACACCGGTAAGCAGTCCCTCCGAGCGTGACCGAGGCCACGCTCGCGGGCCTTACGATGGCGCGGTGCTGGTCAAGTGGATTCGCTGCACCGTGGTGGACCGCCGCGGGTTCGAGCGGGGGCAGCGGAAATGGGCGGGGCTTCTGGGGGAGCCGGGGTTTCGCGGGCAGGGCGGGGGATGGAGCCGGGGGCGGTCGGATGTGGCGCACATCTTCTCCTTCTGGGAGAGCCGCGCCTTCTACGACTCCTTCATGGCGCGCTCCCACGACCGGCTCGCCTCGTCCCAGTCGGGCACCTTCAAGAACGCCCAGGTCAGACTCTTCGACCACCGCTTCGACGTGAAGACCGGATTCGAGCCGCGCTTCACCGACGCCGACCTGCTCAGGGTCGCCCTGTGCCGGGTCCACGAGGAGCGGGCGGAGCATTTCGTACTGATGCAGGAGAAGGTCTGGAACCCGGCGATGGCCGGGTCGCCCGGCATGGTCCGGGGACTCTTCGGCGAGGCGCCGGGCAACGAGTTCCTGGTGCTGTCCATGTGGCGCTCGGCCGCCGAGCACGGCAAGTACCGCACCGAACGGGTGGAGCGGCTCGCCCTGCGGGCGCAGACGGAGGCGGACGTCGCGGCCCTGGCGGGGGACATCGTCGACATGGAAGCCGCCTGGACGGTCTGACGGCCGGCCCTGAGCGTGCACACTGTGTGGTGCGCGATGTCGGCTGTGTGATGTACGCCGTACGGGGACGGCACGAGTGCCCGTTCGGGGCTCACCCGATCTAGGGTCTTGGCATGGCACGACCACGGCGCATCGTCCTTGTCCGGCACGGCGAATCAACGGGCAATGTTGATGACTCCGTATATGAGCGCGAACCCGACCACGCCCTGGCCCTGACCGAGCGGGGCAGACGGCAGGCCGCGGAGACGGGTGAACGGCTGCGGAAGCTGTTCGGCGACGAGCGGGTCAGCGTCTATGTCTCCCCGTACCGCCGGACGCACCAGACGCTGAGCGCCTTCGAGCTCGATCCGGGGCGGATACGCGTGCGCGAGGAGCCCAGGCTGCGCGAGCAGGACTGGGGGAACTGGCAGGACCGCGAGGATGTGCGCCTGCAGAAGGCCTACCGGGACGCGTACGGCCACTTCTTCTACCGCTTCGCCCAGGGCGAGTCCGGTGCCGACGTCTACGACCGGGTCGGCGGCTTCCTGGAGAGCCTGTTCCGCAGCTTCGAGGCCCCCGACCATCCGCCGAACGTCCTCATCGTCACCCACGGTCTGGCCATGCGGCTGTTCTGCATGCGGTGGTTCCACTGGACCGTGGCGGAGTTCGAATCCCTGTCCAACCCCGGGAACGCCGAGATGCGCATGCTCGTTCTGGGGGAGAACGGCAAGTACACCCTCGACCGGCCATTCGAACGCTGGCGGGAGCCGGAGCCGTACGGGATCACCGGATAGGCAGAAAGTCACCGGATACAGTGGCAGGGCGATGACCGCTGATTCCTCTCCATCTTCCTCTTCCGCCGGGCGCCTGGAGCGCGCCCTGGCCGCCCTGCGCGGACTGTCCGTGGGTGACGCGCTCGGCTCCCAGTTCTTCGTGCCGGCGAACTACCCCCTGCTCCAGCGCCGCGAGCTGCCTCCAGGCCCGTGGCAGTGGACCGACGACACCGAGATGGCGTGTTCCGTCGTCGCCGTGCTCGCCGCACACCAACGGATCGATCAGGACGCCCTCGCCCGGTCCTTCGCCGTGCATCACGACTTCGACCGGGGTTACGGCCCCGCGGTCAACCGGCTGCTGCGGCTGGTCCGGGAGGGCGGGGACTGGCGCCAGCTGGCCGCCGCCCTCTTCGACGGCCAGGGGTCGTGGGGCAACGGCGCCGCCATGCGGGTCGCCCCGCTCGGCGCCTGGTATGCCGACGACCCGGAACAGGCCACCCACCAGGCCGAGGTCTCCTCCTACCCCACGCATCAGCATCGTGAGGCCGTGGTCGGCGCCATGGCCGTCGCCGCGGCCGCCGCGTTCGCCGGGGCCCCGGACGGCCCGCCGGGCGCGGAGGGCCTCCTCGACGGAGTCATCGCGCTGGTGCCCGGGAGGAGCGCGGTCGGCGCGGGGCTGCGCCGGGCCCGGGACATGCTCGACTACGGCGACGCGACGACCGTCGCGGCCGTTCTCGGCTGCGGCCGGCGTACGACGGCGCATGACACCGTGCCGTTCGCGCTTTGGTCGGCGGCCCGGGCCCTGGGCGACTACGAGCGGGCCTTCTGGACGACCGCGCAGGTGGGCGGTGACGTCGACACGACCTGTGCGATCGTGGGCGGCGTGGTCGCCGCCGGCAAGGCGGGTGCGCCGCCCGCCGAGTGGGTCGACCGGGTCGAGCCGTTGCCCGACTGGGTGCCCACCTCGGTCTGAGGCGGGCCGGCCGACGTTTCGGAACTCTCCGTACGCTTTGGGAACTCTCCGTGACCGGGCGTTCGTTGTCGGGACATCCACTGTGTGAGGCATGAGGCCTGACACATACAGGTGTCACCTGCGGGTGCCGGCGGATCGAAGGAGAGGGGCGGTGGCGTGATCATGCATGTGCTGTTCGTCGTGCTGATTGTCCTGCGTGCCGTGGTGCCGCGTTTCGCGGGCAGGCCCGGCGTTCTCCGGCCGACTCCCGTGAGGCCGGCGGGCGGAGCGCCGCCGGGCCGCACCCATGGCGTCACCGGTTCACCCATGCCCGGTCCTGCCGTGCCCGACAGGGCCTCCAGATCGCTCTTGCGGACCCGGACAGCGAACCACGCGGTGGCATGGAGGGCGTCGCCGCGGGCGCCCAGACCGGGAAGGCCGCCGTCTACCGGCGTCGGCCGTCCAAGGAGATCTTGTCGCGGACGCCCTGCGGTCCGGGCTGCCGGACTTCGGCTCGGTTCCGGATCGTGACGGCTCGCGCTGCGTTCGGTGATCACGAATGTGACACCCTCCAGGCCTAGCGCTTCCATGCGGTCATCTTCGAAGGGGTCGTGGAATCGACCCTCAAGATGCTCCGCGAGGCGATCGAGCGCGGAATCAAGCGGGGAGAGGTACGCCCCGACGCGGCGAACAGCTATGTTTTCGACGCCATCCCGGCGATGATGATGTACCGCTCGAAAATGTGCGGCAGCGAATGGACGGACGTCGATCCGCACGAAATGATCGACGAGTTGATGGTCCCCTTGCTGCGGCGGAGCGCAGCTGAGCCGGGGTACCGACCGGACGCCGGTGCCACTGGGGGGACCGGGGTGTCGCGGGCGGTCCCGGGCGGCGTACGCTAAGGGCGCCATGCCGTACGAACCGCCTACTCACACCGTCGAGCGCTCACTCCGCGCCACGACCGGAGCGAAGATCGTTGCAGGTGTCGACGAGGTGGGACGCGGCGCGTGGGCCGGCCCCGTCACCGTCTGCGCGGCGGTCACCGGACTGCGTCGGCCCCCGCCGGGGCTGACCGACTCCAAGCTCCTCACCGTCAAGCGGCGCACCGAACTCGCCGAGACGCTGCGGACCTGGGTGACGTCATACGCCCTGGGACACGCGTCCCATGATGAGATCGACGACCTGGGGATGACCGCCGCGCTCCGGCTGGCGGCGGTGCGCGCACTGGACGCCCTCCCGGTGCGGCCCGACGCGGTGATCCTGGACGGCAAGCACAACTATCTCGGGGCGCCCTGGCAGGTCCGCACGGTCATCAAGGGTGACCAGTCGTGCGTGGCGGTCGCGGCGGCCTCGGTGATCGCCAAGGTTCAGCGCGACAAAATGATGGCCGAACTGGGCGTCGACCATGCAGACTTCTGTTTCGCGGACAACGCCGGGTATCCGTCGCCCGTGCACAAGGCCGCACTGGAGGTTCGGGGGCCCACTCCGTACCACCGGTTGTCGTGGGCGTATCTTGATGCGCTGCCCCAGTGGCGGCACCTCAAGAAGGTCCGCAGCTGGACGGACGGGGCCATTCCGGAGATCGAGGGTCAACTCGGCTTCGACTTCTGACGGACCCCCCGTACTCATGTGCCACCCGGCGGCGCGTGTCGTACCAACGTTTGATAAAAATCAGCTCATGCCTCTCCTTCCCGAGGAGCCTCAGATTCACGAGAGTGCCCAGGGTCCCCGCGCCACGCCGGCCAGCGGCCGCACCGCGCCGACCCCCCGCCCCGTACCCGGTCCCCGCCCCGCGGCTCCGTCGCGTCCCGGTCGTCCCGGCCCGCCGCGGCCCGCGCCGCCGGTGCAGCGTGCGCCGCGCGATGTGGCTCCCGCGGCCGAGCCCGCTCCCGCGGACCGGCCCGCACGCGCTGCGGCCACCCCGCAGATCCAGTTGATCCCTGCCTCGGCCCAGGGGGCGCTCGACGCCGCCGAAGAGGCCGTGGACCTGCTGCTGGACTCGGGCCGCGCCCCCGGCGACGTGCTGGTGATCACCACCGGTGAGTCGCACCCGTGGGCCACCCACGAACTGTCCTTCGGCGAAGCCTCCTACTGGGCCCAGCACGACGCCGGTGACGACGTCTTCTACACGGACGCCCAGGTGGCGAGCCGTGCCGGAGCGCGGCCCGTCGTGGTGGTCGCCGTCAACGGCGGGCCGGAGTCCGCAGCCGCCTCCGCCCTGTCGGTGGCTCACGCCCGGGCCGGCGCCCTGCTGATCGTCTGCGGAGACCCGCAGCGGATCAACTCGGTGCTGGGCACGGCTGCCTGAGTCGGCGCCACGGCGTCCGGCCGGGCCCTGGGGGAGACGCGAACACCGCGGTCGCCTCGTTGGCGAGGCCGGCGTCCGGCGTGTCCGGAACCGGATGGGCCGATGTGTGGGGCTGCGTGTGCTGCCTTCGTCCCCGCCGGGTCGGTCCACCGCGCGGAGGTGCCGTGCTCCGTACCCCGGCGCGGGCGGTGAGGGCGGTGCGGTCCCGGAGGTCCGGCGTCCGGATGCGTCCCCCGCTGTGTCAGCGTGCCGCCGCGCGGCGGAGCACCTCAGACGCCGCACCGCCGGTGCGCGGTATCCGCGGCGGTGCCGCGGACATGGCGAACGGCTCCGGCGCCGAGCCGGCGCTGGGATGACGCCCGCCGCGCCCCTCGCCCAGGACCTGCCAGCCGTCCCGGGTCAGCGTGATGTACGCGCCGCAACGCAGCCCGTGCAGGGTGCAGGCGTCCCGCAGCCCCCACATCCACGCGCCGTCCTCCTCCGTCCAACGGGCGTCGCCGTCCCGGCAGTAGAGCAGCACGGCGGTGCGCACAGGTGTGCGGCGCCGCAGGTCGTGCGGAATGACCCGGCGCAGCTGGGCCAGCAGCACGTTGCGGAACATCCAGCCGTCCGCGGAGGCGGCCCGCCGGGTGAACGACGCGCTCGCGCGCAGACGTTCGTCCGGATCGAGCACGGCGACGACCGCGGTCGCCGGGCCGGGATGATGCCGGGCGTGCAGCCCGCTGACGACCTCGCGCGGACTGCGCAGCAGCGGGATTCCCGCGGCGGCCCACTCCGCGGGCTCGAGCACACGAGTGGCGGAAGCGGCGGACGTCGACAGCGATGCCGCCGAGGACGGAGCGAATCCGAAGGTCACGGTCCTCCCTTCGGCTACGCCCGGACTGCGGGCGGGTCGGATTCGGGGGAGCGCGCACGCAACAGAGCCCTACCTGATCGGCGGGCGAGCCGTGCGGGTGCGGACTTCAATTCTTCCTGTCGAACTTGGATGCGGCAACGAGCAATTGGGGCAGCGGACCGGTATCGGGTGTTCCATGACTAATATCCCCACCCAGCGAGTGGGACGAACCGTCAGCCCTGTACGGCCAGCACCAGAGGCAGCACACCCTGTGCACCGGACCGCCGCAGCAGACGCGCCGCGACCGCCAGAGTCCAGCCCGTCTCCGTGAAGTCGTCCACCAGAAGGACCGGGCCCTGCGCCTGCGCGAGCGCGGCGGCGAGGTCGGCGGGCACGGTGAGCGCCCCGTCGAGCGCCTTGAGGCGCTGGGCGCTGTTGCTCCGTGAGGCGGGGTGCGCCTCGGCCGTGTAGGCCAGCGACCCCAGCAGCGGCAGCCGGCCGACCTCCGCGATCCGTGCTCCCAGCGAGTGGATCAGCCGGGGCCGGGTGCGGGAGGCGAGGGTGACCACACCCACCGGCCGGGCCCCGGCGTCCGCCGGCCCCGAAGCCCACCCGCCGGGGCCCTTGGCCCAGTCGGCCAGCACACCCACCACGGCCTTGGCGATGTCGTCCGGCACCGGACCGTCCGGCGCCTGCGGCGCGAACATCGGACGCAGCCGGTTTCCCCAGCCGATGTCCGACAGACGCCCCAGCGCCCTGCCCTGCGCCGCCTGTTCCCCGGCCGGGATACGGCCCTTGAGGTCCATGCCGATCGCCGAGAGGCCGGTGGGCCACATCCGCCGGGGCTCGACCTCCACCCCCGCCCGGCCGAGATCGTCGCGGGCCGCCTCCAGCGCGGCAGCGGAGGCCTGGGCGGTGTACCGCGCGCCCGCGCAGTTGTCGCAGCGGCCGCAGGGCTTGGCGCCCTCGTCGTCCAACTGGCGCTGCAGGAACTCCATCCGGCAGTCTGTGCTCGCCGCGTACTCACGCATCGCCTGCTGTTCGGCCTTGCGCTGGCGCGCCACCCACGCGTAACGCTCGGTGTCGTACGTCCACGGCTGCCCCGTCGCGATCCAGCCGCCCTTGACCCGCTTCACCGCCCCGTCCACGTCCAGGACCTTGAGCATGGTCTCCAGCCGGGAACGGCGCAGTTCCACCAGCGGCTCGAGGGCCGGCAGCGACTTGGGCCGGTCCGCGTGCGCCAGGACGTCGAGCGTGCGGCGCACCAGATCCTCGGAGGGGAAGGCGAGCGACGCGAAGTACTCCCAGATCGCCTCGTCCTCCTTCCCCGGCAGAAGCAGCACTTCGGCGTGCCGGACACCGCGCCCGGCGCGGCCGACCTGCTGGTAGTAGGAGATGGGGGAGGGCGGGGAGCCGAGATGCACCACGAAGCCCAGGTCGGGCTTGTCGAAACCCATACCCAGAGCGGAGGTGGCGACCAGGGCCTTCACCTTGTTCGCGAGCAGGTCCTCCTCGGCCTGCTGCCGGTCGGCGTTCTCCGTCCTGCCGGTGTACGAGGCGACGGTGTGCCCGCGCTGCCTCAGGAAGGCGGTGACCTCCTCGGCGGCGGCCACGGTCAGTGTGTAGATGATCCCCGAGCCGGGGAGCTCGTCCAGATGGTCGGCGAGCCAGGCCATCCGGTGCGCGGCGTCGGGCAGACGCAGCACGCTCAGACTCAGACTCTCCCGGTCCAGCGGCCCGCGCAGCACCAGCGCGTCCGACGAGCCTCCCGTGCCGAGCTGTTCCGCGACGTCGGCGGTGACGCGGGCGTTGGCGGTGGCGGTGGTGGCGAGCACCGGCACGCCGTCCGGCAGGTCGGTGAGCATGGTGCGCAGCCGTCGGTAGTCCGGGCGGAAGTCGTGGCCCCAGTCGGAGATGCAGTGCGCCTCGTCGACTACGAGCAGTCCGGTCGCGGCGGAGAGCCTGGGCAGGATCTGGTCACGGAAGTCCGGGTTGTTCAGCCGCTCCGGACTCACCAGCAGCACATCCACGTCGCCTGCGGCGATCTCGTCCTGAATGGCGTCCCATTCCTCGGTGTTGGAGGAATTGATCGTCCGGGCGTGGATGCCGGCTCTGGCCGCCGACTCCACCTGGTTGCGCATCAAGGCCAGAAGTGGGGAGACGATCACGGTGGGGCCGCTGCCCTGCGCCCGCAGCAGTGCCGTGGCCACGAAGTAGACGGCGGACTTGCCCCAGCCCGTGCGCTGGACGACCAGCGCACGGCGCTTGTCGGCGACGAGTGCCTCGATCGCGCGCCACTGGTCCTCACGCAGCCGTGCCTCGCCCGGGACGTCCCCGACGAGACGGGCGAGGACCGCGTCGGCGGCCGTCCGGAGATCCGTGTTGCTCGTGTGCTCCATGGGTCCCATACAACAGCACGGGCGGGCGGCATGGGCCGCCCAGGGGCGGGTGACATGTCCCTGATCTGACTTATCCACAGGCAGAACCGGAATGTCGCAATCTGCGAGATCGTCCTGGCATGACGAACCACAGCGAGACCACCGGATCCTCCGACAACAGTGGGGCTTCCGGCCCGGAAGACATCAACCGCACCGTGTACGAGAGCGGTGGCGCACAGCAGGTGACCCTGCGCAGCCCCGCCGAACTCGCCGATGCCCTGCCGTACCTCCTCGGCTACCGTCCCGAGGACAGCATCGTGCTGGTCGCCCTGCACGACAAGGACGGGCGCGGCCGGTTCGGCGGCCGGGCCCGTCTCGGCATCCCCGCCAGCGCGGAGGACTGGCCCTCCGCCGCCCGGCAGCTGGCCCACGGCCTGGTGACGGGCAGCGAGCGCCGGGGCAGCCGGCCCGAACAGATGGTCGTCTTCCTCTGCCACGAGCCGGGCCCGGGCGAGTCCGGCAGGCAGGTCAAGGAGCGGCTGGGCCCGCTCGCCCACGTCCTGCGCCTGGAATGCGGTGCCCTGGACATCCCGGTGGTGGAGGCCCTGTGCGTCTCGGACGGCCGCTTCTGGTCCTACTGCTGCGATGACGACGGCTGCTGCCCGGCCGAGGGGACACCGCTGGGCCTGCCCGGCACCTCGGTGCTGGCCGCCGCCACCGCCTATGCGGGCCTCCGGGTCCGCGGCAGCCTGCGCGAACTGCGCGACAGGCTCCTGCCCCGGGAGAGCACGACCGCCTTGGAGCAGGAGAAGGCCCTGGACACCGCGGGCCTGACGCTGGTCCCCAGGATCCTCGACGCCGCGAGCCGCCAAGCGGTCGCCGAGGAGACCCTGGGGCTGGCCGCGCGGATCATGGACCGCTTCGCCGACGCCCCGCCCGCCTCCGACACGGTCACCGAGGATCTGCGGGACGACGAGCTGCTCGGGCACGACGAGGCCGCGACGCTGATCCTCGGCCTGCAGGACCGCACGACCCGTGACCGCGCGGCCGCGTGGATGGAGGGCGACGAAGCGGGCCCGGCCCTGCGCCTGTGGCGGGCGCTCGCGCGCCGCTGCGCCGGACCCTACGGCGAGCACGCCGCGGCACCTCTCACGCTCGCCGGCTGGGTCGCCTGGTCCACCGGGGACGAGCTGGAGGCCCGGGAAGCCCTCGCCCTGGCGCTCGCGGCGGACCCCGACTACCTGTTCGCACGCCTGCTGCACCAGGCGTGCAACGAGGGCCTCGACCCCGAATCGGTCCGCCGCTGCCTGCGCACCGAACGCGTGGATCGCGGAAGGGCCGCGCCCGACGAGCGGGCCATGGGGGCGGAGCCGCGGGAGGAGGCCGAGGGCGGGGCCTCGGCCGCTGAACCGGCTGCGCCCGGCCCGGCGGCCTCCGCCCTGCCTCCCTTGCCTCGCCGGCAGCGCACGCGTGGGCCCGGTGGTGGCAAAGGTGCCTACCGCAGGACGTGCGCACAGGAGGGACGGCCGGGAGGGCGGCTGCCGTGTCCGCGGGCCTCGTCGAAGCGCGCACGCCCCGGGGACGGTGCGGCGGGCGGCGGGGACCGGCGTGGAACGCGTCCCGGCGGAGCGCGTACGGGCGGTGCGCGTCCGGGCCCGGTGAGTCCGGGAACGGCTGGACCGGGCGCTGAGGAGCGACGCGGTGTGCCGCCGCGGGGAGGCGCGCAGGCCGGTCGTCAGGACACCGGCGGGGCGCGATGACACGGGGACCGTCTCCGGAGGGGAGGCAGGACGGACGATGGCGGGGCGTGCGGGCCGCGGGCATGACCAGGACGCCTGCGGTGCCGTTCACCTGAGTGGCGGAACGCCTGGACGGGGTGGGAGGCCGTACCGCACTCGCCCGGCCGGGATCCCAGGGCGACATCGTGCTCACCGGTCCCCGGGTCGCGGGCGCCCCCTTCTCCGTGCGGATCGGCCGACTCGGTCTCCGCATGGTCGAGGAAGCGGCCGAGGGGCTGCGGCTGGCGGTGTGACCTGGTGAGACGCTCCTTCGCCGAGCCGCGGGGAGGGAACCACGACGTGAGCGCGGGACCGAAGTGGATCAGTCAGCGATACGAACGGCGAAGGGAGTGTTTATCGTCAGGCAGACGACTATGATCGCGGCATGGCCTACGACCCGTCAGCCTTCCCGTCCTTCGCCGTCACCGTGGACCTGGTCGTGCTGACCGTGCGCCGCCACTCCCTGTGCGCGTTGGCGGTACGCAGGGGCGAACCGCCGTTCCAGGGGCGCTGGGCGCTCCCCGGCGGTTTCGTACGGGCCGACGAGGACCTCGCCCAGGCCGCGGCCCGCGAGCTGGCCGAGGAAACGGGACTGCGCGTGCACGACCCCGCCGTCCCCGCCCAGGACCACGGCGCCCACCTGGAACAGCTCGCCACCTACGGCGACCCCAAGCGAGACCCCCGGATGCGGGTCGTCAGCGTCGCCCACCTCGCCCTGGCGCCCGACCTGCCCGCGCCGCGGGCGGGCGGTGACGCCAGCAACGCACGCTGGGCGCCCGTCGAGGAGCTGCTCCAGCAGGACGGCTACGGCAGGGACGGCGAGCCGGTGGCGCCGCTCGCCTTCGACCACGCGCAGATCCTCTCTGACGGGGTGGAGCGCGCCCGCTCCAAGATCGAGTACTCGTCGCTGGCGACGGCCTTCTGCCCGCCCGAGTTCACCGTAGGCGAGCTGCGCCGGGTCTACGAGGCCGTCTGGGGCGTCGCGCTCGACCCGCGCAACTTCCACCGCAAGGTGACGGGCACACCCGGCTTCCTGGTCCCCACCGGAGGCACGACCACCCGGCAGGGCGGGCGCCCCGCGCAGCTCTTCCGGGCCGGCGGAGCCACACTGCTCAACCCCCCGATGCTGCGCCCCGAGGTCTGAGCCGCGGCCGGCGGAACGCCCGACGGGCCCGACAGGGCGTACACCCCTGCCTCGACGGGCCGTGCGATGCCCGAAAAACCCGATATGACGCGCTATCTTGCATCGGGTGATTCAGGCCATCGGACTGACCAGCAACCCCCGCAAAGAGCTCCCGCCCGCCGTCGACGACGTCTCCTTCGAGGCGCACGCGGGCCACGTCACCGCGTTGCTCGGAGCACCGGGCGCCGGCAAGACGACGGCGCTCCGGCTCATGCTCGAACTCCAACGCGGCCGTGGCATCACCTACTTCAGGGGCCGCCCCCTGCACCGCATCCCTCATCCCGCCCACGAGGTCGGCGTGCTGCTGGGCGATGTACCGGGGCACCCCGCCCGCTCCGTCCGCGGGCACCTCCGCATGCTGTGCGCCGCCTCCGGCGTCCCGGCCCGCCGTGCCGACGAAGTCCTCGAAGCGGTGGGGCTGGTGAGCCTGCGCGATGAACGCCTCGGCACCCTGTCGCGCGGTATGGACCGCCGGCTGGGACTGGCCTGCGCGCTGCTCCCCGACCCCCACACCCTTGTGCTCGACGACCCCGCGCGAGGGCTCTCGGCCGGGGAACGGCGCTGGCTGCACGGCATGCTCCGGGCACATGCGTCACAGGGCGGCACGGTCCTGTGGACGACGGCGGACCCGAAGGAGGCCGCGCGGATCGCGGACCACGTCGTCACGCTGGAGGGCGGAAGGCTCGTCGCCGACCAGGACGCGGCCGACTTCTCACGCACCCGGCTGCGCCCCCGCGTCGCCGTCCGCAGCCCGCACGCCGCCCGCCTCTCCGCGCTGCTCGCGCAGGAGGCCCGCTCCGCGCAGCGGTCCGTGGAGGTCGTGCGGGAGGGCGGCAACCGTCTCTGCGTCTACGGCAGTACCTGCGCCGACGTCGGCGAGACCGCCTTCCGCAACGGCATCGTCGTCCACCAAATCGCGGACGAGATCGGAGACATGGGCCCCGGTGCCGGGGCGGCCGACCGGGCGGCGGACGACAGGGCGGACCGCGCCGACCGTGCCGGGCCGGACATCGGCACCCCCCGGCACGCGACGGTGAGTCCGCAGCCGCCGGCCCCCGAAGCGCCGCGGCACCACCCCGCTGTCCCCGCCGCAGCGGGCGCGCCCGTCGCCGTGCCCGGCGACCCGGAAGCGCCGCAGGCCCCCGCCGAGGACGCCCGCCCCGCCGACGGAGCCCGCTCGCGCCGGGCCGAGGGGACGCCCGGCCCCGGGGCCGACCTGCCGCCCCCCATCTCCGTCCGGCCCGCGCCCCGGCCCCTCCGCCCCGTCCGCTACGAGATCCGCCGTGCCACAGGTGTCGGGACGGGGTTCCTCGTCGGGGCCGCCGTGCTCGTCGTGTCCGCCGTCACCGCCGTACTGCTGGCGCGCGTCGGGCACACCCCGCAGCCGCGCCTGCTGGCCGCCTGGCCGAGGGAGCTGCCGCTGCCTCCCGCGGCGCTGGGCGCCGGGCTGCTCGGCGCGCTGGCCTTCGGAGACGAGTTCCGCCACCCCGCGCTGGCGGCGGACCGCGGCACCGTGCCCCGGCGGCTCGGACTGCTGACCGCCAAACTCCTCGTCGCCTCGGCCACCGCGCTGGTGCTGGCCGTCCTGACCGTCGGATGCGATGCCGAGCTGCTCTACCTCCTCTACGGACGGGAGGTCGTCGAGGTTCCCGCCGACTGGTTCCCGCTGAGTGCCGGCTGGCTCGGACTGGTCACGGGGTGCGCCTGTGCCGGTGTCCTGGCCGCGGGCGTCTTCCGGTCCGCGACCGCGGGGCTGGCCGCGGTCGTCGCCGTGCCCGTGCTCGTCGTCCCCCTCGTGCACAAGGTGATGGAGGTGCCGTCGGTGCGCACCCCGGTCCCGTTCGCGGCACGGCTGCGGGAGGGGCTGCCGTTCCGGTGGCCCTTCGGGGGAGAGCGCCACCTGGACGCGGTGCTGCGCCTGGTCGCCCAACCCGTCGGCGGGGCGCTGACGTTGTCGCTGGCGGCGCTGCTCTGCGCCTACCTGCTCACCGGTGTGCGCAGCAGAGTCCGATGACGACCGTCCGTGACCACCTCGGCCCGTCCTCGCCCACAACTCCCCATGGGATGCACATTTCTTTCCGATAAGGCGTCAATTGCGACGGGGCAAGCGATCACCCTTTCGTGTGCTTTTCACCAAAGACCTCAAGGGAGTTGGAAGCGACGCCGACAAAGGATGCGTGAGTACCCTTGCGCACACCATGATGACCGCCGCCCGCTCCGCAGACTCCGGCCTCGCGAACCCGGGCGAACTCGACCGCTACCCCTATGCGGAGACGCCCGCCGTCGACCGCGTCGGTGCCCCTGCGTGGGACGGAGCGGATCCGGAACTGGGCCGCGTGGGCCGGCGGGCCGCAGGCAGCCGCGGACGCGGACTGCACGGCCAACTCGTCCAGCAGTTGGGGCAGATGATCGTCTCCGGGGACCTGGGGGCCGACCGCCCGCTGGTCCCGGAGGAGATCGGCCAGCGCTTCGAGGTCTCCCGCACCGTCGTCCGCGAGTCCCTCCGCGTCCTGGAGGCCAAGGGCCTGGTCAGCGCCCGGCCGAACGTGGGCACGCGCGTGCGCCCCGTCAGCGACTGGAATCTCCTCGATCCGGACATCATCGAGTGGCGGGCCTTCGGGCCGCAGCGGGACGACCAGCGCCGCGAGCTCAGCGAGCTGCGCTGGACGATCGAGCCGCTCGCCGCCCGCCTGGCGGCCGGTCACGGGCGGGAGGACGTCCAGCAGCGCCTGTCCGACATGGTGGAGATCATGGGCCACGCCCTGGGGCAGGGGGACGCGCTGACGTTCGCCCGGGCCGACTCCGAGTTCCACTCCTTGCTCATCCAGATCGCCGGCAACCGGATGCTGGAGCACCTCTCCGGGATCGTGTCCGCCGCGCTCCAGGTCTCGGGCGGTCCGGTCGCGGGCTGCGACCGGCCGAACGAGACCTCGCTGACCCACCACGCCCGGATCGTCGACGCACTCGCCGCCGGCGACGGCGCGGCGGCCGAGGCGGCCATGCGGCAACTCCTCACGGTCCATCCCGAGGTGGAACGCGTGGTGCCCGCGCCGCGCGAGCACTGACCGCGTTCCGCGGACGGCGCGGTGCGGCATGCCATCCCCCTCCTGTGGCAGCGCCCCACCCGTGACCCGTCCACCGTCGGACCCTGTGGGATCGTTGGAAGATCCCACAGGGTCCGACGACAAGAAACAGCATCACAAGCCCGGGAGGGACGACCTCCTCGCCCCAGGGTGACCACTTTTGTGCCCATGTGATCATTTTTGGTAGTTCATGGGATGTGACTCGGGCCACGCGGATTGGGCGTAACGCTCCTGAAGGGAACGCGATGACCTAAGAGGTGACAGCCGCGGAGGGAATACGGACGCCATGCATGGCGCTGTGCATCTTCCCGGCCCGCGCCCGCGCCGTCGGCCCATCCCCAAACCGGCGGTCGGCTCCGGTCCACTGTGGACGGGGCCGGAAGCCGTTTTTCAACGTTCCGAGAGGTTGTTCGTGTCGGCCAGCACATCCCGTACGCTCCCGCCGGAGATCGCCGAGTCCGTCTCTGTCATGGCTCTCATTGAGCGGGGAAAGGCTGAGGGGCAGATCGCCGGCGATGACGTGCGTCGGGCCTTCGAAGCTGACCAGATTCCGGCCACTCAGTGGAAGAACGTACTGCGCAGCCTCAACCAGATCCTCGAGGAAGAGGGTGTGACGCTGATGGTCAGTGCCGCAGAGCCCAAGCGCACCCGCAAGAGCGTCGCAGCGAAGAGTCCCGCCAAGCGCACCGCCACCAAGACGGTCGCGGCCAAGACGGCGACCGCCCGGAAGGCCACCGCCACCGCCACCCCGGCGGCGCCCGCCAACGACCCCGCCGCCGAGGAGGAGGCACCCGCCAAGAAGGCGGCTGCCAAGAAGACCACCGCCAAGAAGGCGACCGCGAAGAAGGCCACGGCCAAGAAGACGGCCGCCAAGAAGGCCACGGCCAAGAAGGACGACGCCGAGCTGGTCGACGAGGAGGCCATCGAGGAGCCCAAGGCGGCCGAGGAGCCCGAGGGCGCCGAGAACGCCGGCTTCGTGCTCTCGGACGAGGACGAGGACGACGCGCCGGCCCAGCAGGTCGCCGCCGCCGGTGCCACCGCCGACCCGGTCAAGGACTACCTCAAGCAGATCGGCAAGGTCCCCCTGCTCAACGCAGAGCAGGAGGTCGAGCTCGCCAAGCGCATCGAGGCGGGTCTGTTCGCCGAGGACAAGCTGGCCAACTCCGACAAGCTGGCGCCGAAGCTGAAGCGTGAGCTGGAGATCATCGCCGAGGACGGGCGCCGCGCCAAGAACCACCTGCTGGAGGCCAACCTCCGTCTGGTGGTCTCCCTGGCCAAGCGCTACACCGGTCGCGGAATGCTCTTCCTGGACCTGATCCAGGAGGGCAACCTCGGTCTGATCCGCGCGGTGGAGAAGTTCGACTACACCAAGGGCTACAAGTTCTCCACGTATGCCACCTGGTGGATCCGCCAGGCGATCACCCGCGCGATGGCCGACCAGGCCCGCACCATCCGTATCCCGGTGCACATGGTCGAGGTCATCAACAAGCTCGCGCGTGTGCAGCGCCAGATGCTCCAGGACCTGGGCCGCGAGCCCACCCCGGAGGAGCTGGCCAAGGAACTCGACATGACCCCGGAGAAGGTCATCGAGGTCCAGAAGTACGGCCGCGAGCCCATCTCCCTGCACACCCCGCTGGGCGAGGACGGCGACAGCGAGTTCGGTGACCTCATCGAGGACTCCGAGGCGGTCGTCCCGGCCGACGCGGTCAGCTTCACGCTGCTGCAGGAACAGCTGCACTCCGTCCTGGACACCCTGTCCGAGCGCGAGGCGGGCGTCGTCTCCATGCGCTTCGGTCTCACCGACGGTCAGCCGAAGACCCTCGACGAGATCGGCAAGGTCTACGGCGTGACGCGCGAGCGCATCCGTCAGATCGAGTCCAAGACCATGTCGAAGCTGCGCCACCCGTCCCGTTCCCAGGTGCTGCGCGACTACCTCGACTAGAAGACCCGTCCGCCACGACCGACGGTCGCGCGACGCGTCCGTGAAGGCCCGGTTCCCGTCCTCGGGAACCGGGCCTTCACGCTGCCGCGCGGGTGCGGGCCCGAACGGCGTCGATCACTCTGGGTGCTTCAGGAGCACCCCAGAGTGAGGAGCGCGCATGCGACGTCGTCTTGCCCGGGCCCTGGCCCGGCCGCTCGCCCTGGCGGCCGCGGGGACCGTCATACCGCTGGCCACGACCGCGCCGGCGGCCGCCGACAGCATCGTCGTCGGCGGCTTCCCCGTCGATGTCTCGCAGAGTCCGTGGACGGTGGCGCTGTCCAGCCGTGACCGGTTCGGAGGTACGCGAGCGGGACAGTTCTGCGGGGGTGTGGCGGTCGGCCGGACCACCGTCCTCACCGCGGCCCACTGCATGGACAAGGACCAGCTGGGGGCGCCCCCGGAGCAGGTGCCCGACCTCAGGGTGATCACGGGGCGCACGGAGCTGCTCTCGGACCGCGGCAAGGAGATAGCCGTCCGCGAGACCTGGGTGAACCCCGGCTACGACGGCGTCACGAACTCGGGCGACTTCGCCGTGCTCAGCCTGGCGGAGCCGCTGCCCGCGAACGCGGTGATAGGCATGGCGGACGCGGGAGACCCCGCCTACCGGGCGGGTACGAGCGCCCTGGTCTACGGGTGGGGGGACACCACGGGCTCCGGCACCTTCGCCGGCAGCCTGCATGCGGCACGCGTGCGCGTGCAGCCGGACACGGTGTGCGAGCGGGCGTATCCGGGCGGTTTCGAAGGCACCTACCGCGCCACGACGATGCTGTGCGCGGGGGAGGTGGAAGGAGGCCGTGACGCCTGCCAGGGGGACAGCGGTGGGCCGCTGGTGGCTCAGGGACGGCTGATAGGCCTGGTGTCGTGGGGGACCGGCTGCGGCTGGGCGGGCAGTCCCGGCGTCTATACGCGGATCTCCGACGTTCTGCGGACGCTGGGGTGGTCTCGTACCTGAGAGGCGCTCCGAGAGCGTCTGCGCGGCTCTGGAGAGGTCTCCGGGGCCTGTGGGCAGAGACGAGCGACCACCTCCGAGGCAACGGAGGCGGTCGCCCGTCGGCCGGCCTGTGCCGGGCTGCTCGTCGTCGGACGCGAAGTGTCGGCGCTCTTCGTCTGAGGCGAAGTATCAGCGCTCTTCGTCGGAGGCGGTCGCCGGGGCGGTGAGCCGCTCCGTCTCGTCCTGTATCTCAGCGGCGATCTTCTTGAGTTCCGGCTCGAACTTGCGACCGTGGTGGGCGCAGAAGAGCAGTTCTCCGCCGCTCAGCAGGACGACGCGCAGGTATGCCTGGGCGCCGCAGCGGTCGCAGCGATCGGCGGCCGTCAGCGGGCTCGCGGGGGTCAGAACAGTAGTCACGTCGCCTCTTCTCTAGCTCGACGAGCTGTCGTACCAGGGTCAACATCCAACCAGCCCCAAAACGTTCCCGCTCGTGGCTTCTCCTCGAAAAAAATCTTTCCGAGGTGGGTGGCTGTTGCCGGTTGGCGGCGAATGTGCCGTAGTGCGTGTCTCTGTGTCGTACGGATTCGCGTTCTTATCGGTGGTCGGCCCTCCCGGCTGGGTTGCCGGTTGTTCATGAGGACGTGCCCGGAGCCTAAATGGTTCATGCCTGGAAGGGAACGTGATGTGTGCTTCACTCCATCGAGGGATCGAACAGGCATGCGACTCTGGACTAGGGTGGGCCCGGACGAGGGTGGCGTTACAACGGCTCTACCAGGCCTCGGTACCCTCTGACCGGTGACCCAAGCCGCGCCCTTACCCATGAGGGCCCCATCTGAAATTCAGCGAGGAGCGAACCGCGTGACCGCCGAGACGTCCGTCCCGTCCACAGCGCTGCTGGCAGGAGCAGACCGGGACGGTTCCAACTACACCGCGCGGCACCTGCTCGTCCTCGAGGGGCTCGAGGCCGTGCGGAAGCGCCCCGGCATGTACATCGGATCCACCGACAGCCGTGGTCTGATGCACTGCCTCTGGGAGATCATCGACAACTCCGTCGACGAGGCCCTCGGAGGCTACTGCGACCACATCGAGGTGGTGCTCCACGACGACGGCTCGGTGGAGGTCCGGGACAACGGCCGGGGCATCCCGGTCGACGTCGAGCCCAAGACCGGGCTCTCCGGCGTCGAGGTCGTCATGACCAAGCTGCACGCCGGCGGCAAATTCGGCGGCGGCTCCTACGCCGCCTCCGGCGGTCTGCACGGCGTCGGCGCCTCCGTGGTCAACGCACTCTCCGCGCGGCTCGACGTCGAGGTCGACCGCGGCGGGCAAACCCACGCGATCAGCTTCCGGCGCGGTGTCCCCGGCGCCTTCGCCGGCGAGGGCCCGGACGCGAAGTTCGAGCCCGGGAGCGGGCTGCGCAAGACCAAGAAGATCCCCAAGAGCCGCAGCGGCACCCGAGTGCGCTACTGGGCCGACCGCCAGATCTTCCTCAAGGACGCCAAGCTCGCCCTGGACACCCTGCACCAGCGCGCCCGCCAGACCGCGTTCCTGGTGCCCGGCCTGACCATCGTCGTCCGCGACGAGTACGGACTCGGAGAGGGCGGCAGCAAGGGCGAGGAGTCCTTCCGCTTCGATGGCGGGATCAGCGAGTTCTGCGAGTTCCTGGCCACCGACCGGCCCGTCTGCGACACCCTCCGCTTCACGGGACAGGGCACCTTCAAGGAGACCGTCCCCGTCCTGGACGAGCACGGCCAGATGACGCCCACCGAGGTCACCCGTGAACTCGGCGTCGACGTGGCGATGCGCTGGGGGACCGGCTACGACACCACGCTCAAGTCGTTCGTCAACATCATCGCCACCCCCAAGGGCGGCACCCATGTCGCCGGCTTCGAGCAGGCCGTCGCCAAGACGATGAACGAGGTGCTGCGCGCCAAGAAGATGCTGCGTGTGGCCGAGGACGACATCGTCAAGGACGACGCGCTCGAGGGCCTGACCGCGGTCGTCACGGTCCGTCTTGCCGAGCCGCAGTTCGAGGGCCAGACCAAGGAGGTCCTCGGTACCTCGGCGGCCCGCCGGATCGTGAACAACGTGATCTCCAAGGAGCTCAAGGCGTTCCTGACCTCCAGCAAGCGCGACGCGGCCCAGCAGGCCCGTGTCGTGATGGAGAAGGCGGTCGCGGCGGCCCGTACCCGTATCGCGGCCCGTCAGCACAAGGACGCCCAGCGCCGCAAGACCGCCCTGGAGTCGTCCTCGCTGCCCGCCAAGCTCGCCGACTGCCGCAGCGACGACGTCGACCGCAGTGAGCTGTTCATCGTCGAGGGCGACTCCGCGCTCGGTACGGCGAAGCTCGCCCGGAACTCGGAGTTCCAGGCGCTGCTGCCGATCCGGGGCAAGATCCTCAACGTCCAGAAGTCCTCCGTGACGGACATGCTCAAGAACGCCGAGTGCGGCGCGATCATCCAGGTCATAGGAGCCGGCTCGGGCCGGACCTTCGACATCGACGCGGCCCGCTACGGCAAGATCATCATGATGACCGACGCCGATGTCGACGGCTCCCACATCCGCACGCTGCTGCTGACGCTGTTCCACCGCTACATGCGGCCCATGGTCGAGGCCGGCCGGGTGTTCGCCGCGGTGCCGCCGCTGCACCGCATCGAGATCGTCCAGCCCAAGAAGGGCCAGGACAAGTACGTCTACACGTACTCGGACCGGGAACTGCGCGACAAACTCATGGAGTTCCAGAGCAAGGGCATCCGGTACAAGGACTCGATCCAGCGCTACAAGGGCCTCGGCGAGATGGACGCCGACCAGCTGGCCGAGACCACCATGGACCCGCGCCACCGCACCCTGCGCCGGATCAACCTCACCGACCTGGAGGCCGCCGAGCAGGTCTTCGACCTGCTCATGGGCAACGACGTCGCCCCGCGCAAGGAGTTCATCTCCAGCTCCGCGGCGACGCTGGACCGGTCCCGCATCGACGCCTAGGCAGGGCCTCTCGGGGCGCGGGCACGGTCGGGGTCACCTGATGGGGTGAAGAGGAACGGGAAGAAGAGTCAGGGATCTTCCCGTTCTGTCCATCCTTGGGCATGCAGCCAAGCAACTCGGGGGACGTGACCTACGACGATCCCTGGTACGACGCCCTGGCCTCGGGCTGGGGCGAGTCGGCCGACGTCAGGGTGCCGTCGGCGCGACACGGGCAGAACACCGTGGCAGCCGCCGACGTGTACCTCGAAGTACAGCGCAGCGCGGCCTTCCAGGAGGTACGCAGCAGGTACCGGCGGTTCGTGGTCCCGGCGGTCACGGTCTTCCTCGCCTGGTACGTCGCGTACGTCGTGACCGCCACGACCGCTCCGAGCCTGATGGCGCGGCCGGTCGCGGGCGCGGTGAACCTGGGCATGCTGGCGGGGCTCGGCCAGTTCCTCACCACCTTTCTGCTCACCTGGGCCTACACACGTCACGCGCGGTTGCGCAGAGACCGTGCGGCGCTGGAACTGCGCTGGGACACGCAGGAACTGGCGCGGGGCGGCAGAGGCGGTGCCGCGTGAGGGTCGATCACCAGATGTCCGCGCTGCTGCTGTTCAGCGTGTTCGTCGCGGTCACGCTGGGCATCACGACCTGGGTGAGCCGTCGCCGCCAGGGCTCCGCGGAGGAGTTCTACGCGGGCGGCAGACTCTTCTCACCCATGGAGAATGGTTTTGCCATCGCCGGTGACTACATGTCGGCCGCCTCCTTCCTCGGCATCTCCGGACTCATCGCCCTCGTCGGCTACGACGGGATGCTCTACTCGGTGGGGTTCCTGGTGGCCTGGCTGGTGGTGCTGTTCCTGGTCGCGGAACTGGTGCGCAACTGCGGGCGGTTCACGCTCGCCGACGTCGTCGCGGCGCGCATGCGGGAGCGGCCGGTGCGTATCGCGGCGGGAACCTCCTCGGTCACCGTGTCGGTGCTGTACCTGGTGGCGCAGATGGTGGGCGCGGGCAGCCTGGTCGCGCTGCTGCTCGGCGGCACCGGCGAGGCGGCGCAGGCCTGGACCGTCGTCGGCGTCGGCGTACTCATGGTGATCTACGTCTCGTTGGGCGGGATGCGTGCCACCACATGGATCCAGATCGTCAAGGCGGTCCTGCTGCTCGGCGGTACCGTCGCGCTGACCACCCTCGTCCTGCTGCGTTTCCACGGCGACATCAACCGGCTGCTGCACACGGCGGCCGACCGCAGCGGGCACGGGGACGCCTTCCTGGCACCGGGGCTCGCCTACGGCGTGGACTGGACCGCGCGGCTGGAGTTCATCAGCCTGGGGCTCGCCCTGGTGCTCGGTACGGCGGGGCTGCCGCACATCCTGTCCCGCTTCTACACCGTGCCCACCGCGCGGGCGGCGCGGCGCTCGGTCGTCTGGTCGATCGGTCTCATCGGCGGGTTCTACCTGATGACGATCGTCCTCGGCTTCGGTGCCGCCGCGATCATCGGACCGGATGCCGTGCGCGCCTCCCACGCGTCCGGGAACACGGCGGTGCCGCTGCTCGCCCTCGACCTGGGCGGCGGCGCCGGCACCACGGGGGGAACGATCCTGTTCGCGGTCGTCGCCGCGGTCGCCTTCGCCACGATCCTCGCCGTGGTCGCCGGGATCACGCTGGCCTCCTCCGCGTCCGTCGCGCACGACCTGTACGCCTCCCTGCGGCGCCGGAGCGGAACGCCGCGCAGCGAGGTGGCCGTCGCCCGGGTCGCCGCGGTGGGCATCGGTCTGCTGGCGATCGCCCTCGGGCTGCTCGCCCGGGACCTCAATGTCGCGTTCCTCGTGGGTCTCGCCTTTGCCGTGGCCGCGTCCGCGAACCTGCCCGTGCTGCTCTACTCGCTGTTCTGGCGCCGCTTCACCACACGCGGTGCCGTGTGGTCCGTCTACGGAGGTCTGGTCCCGGCCCTGGTGCTGGTGCTGCTGTCCCCCGTGGTGTCCGGCAGCCCCGAATCCCTCTTCCCCAGCGCCGACTTCCAGCTCTTCCCGCTGCAGAACCCGGGGCTGGTCTCCATTCCGCTGGGCTTCCTCGCGGGCTGGCTGGGCACGGTCACCTCGGCCGAGGTCCCCGACGAGGCCCGGCACGCGGAGACCGAGGTGCGTTCGCTGACCGGAGCGGGGGCGGTGTAGGGCACCCGGCGCAGATGTACGGCGCCGGCAGCGGAGACGTACGGCGCCGGTTTCCGTATGGAAGGGGGGGCACGGTTCCTTCCCCCGCCCCCATGGGCCGTGTCCTCAGGCGCGGGTCGCCCACACGTAACGGTGTTCCGGGCGGCCCGCGTCGCCGTGCGTGAGGGTCAGCGGGGCCCGTCCCATGCGCTCCAGGAGCTTCAGACAGCGCTGGGCGGTGTCTCCTCGTCGGCGGTCCGCGGGGCGGACGCCCTGGTGAGCGCGGGTTCGGCGCCCGGTTCGGTCAGGGCCTCGGGCAGGATGACGGTGAATTCCGCGCCGCCGCCCCGCGCGTCGCTCACGCTCGCGCTGCCTCCCTGCCGCTCGGCGAGCCTGCGCACCAGGGACAGCCCGATGCCCCGCTCGCGGTGGGCCGGCGGCTCCTTGGTGGACCAGCCCTCGGCGAAGATCAACTCGCGCCGCTCGGGCGGGACTCCGGGCCCCGTGTCCCGTACCACGAGCACCGCCGTGCGCCCCTCCGCGCGCACTTCGACCTCCACGCGCGCGTGCGGCGTCCCGGCGGCGGCGTCCAGGGCGTTGTCCACCAGGTTGCCGGCGACGGTGACGAGCCCCTGCGGGTCGATGAGCCGATCCGGCAGCCGGGTCCGGTCCGAGACCCACAGCGCCACTCCGCGCTCCGCCGCCACGGTCGCCTTGCCCACCAGCAGCGCCGCGAGCAGCGGGTCCCTGATCTTCTCCGTGACCTGCTCCGACGTGGCCCGGTGATCGCCGACCACCTCGCCGATGAACTCCACGGCGTCGTCGTACATCTCCAGTTCCAGCAGCCCGAGCAGCGTGTGCATGCGGTTCGCGTGCTCGTGGTCCTGGGCGCGCAGCGCGTCGATCAGCCCGCGCGTGGAGTCCAGCTCCCGGCCGAGCCGGTCCAGCTCCGTGCGGTCGCGCAGGGTGGCCACGGCGCCGCCGTCGTCGGTCGGCATACGGTTGGCGACCAGGACCCGCCGGCCGCGGACGGTGAGTAGATCGGTGCCGGTCACCCGCCCGGCCAGCACATCGGAGGTGCGTCCGGCGCCGAGTGCCTCGTCGGGGGAGCGGCCGACGGCCTCCTCGCCGATCCCCAGCAGGCGCTGCGCCTCGTCGTTCAGCAGCCGGATGCGGCCGCCGCGGCCCAGGGCGACGACTCCCTCCCGGATGCCGTGCAGCATGGCCTCACGCTCCGCGAGCAGCGCCGCGATATCGGAGAAGGCCAGGTCACGGGTCTGCCGCTGGACCCGCCGGGAGATGAGCCAGGCCGCGAGCGCGCCCACGGCCAGGGCGCCGCCGGCGTAGGCGAACAGTCCGGGGATCGCGTGGATCAGCCGGGCCCGGACGCTGTCGTAGGCGATGCCGACCGAGACCGCCCCGATGATCTCGCCGTCATCGTCCCGCAGCGGCACCTTGCCCCGCGCGGAGCGCCCCAGGGTGCCCTCGTCGATCTCCATGACCTCGTGCCCGGCCAGCGCCTCACCGGGGTCGGTCGACACCACGCCGCCGATCCGCCGCGGATCGGTGTGCGACCAGCGCACGCCGCGTACGTCCAGCACCACGATGTACTCGGCGCCGGTGGCCCTGCGGATCCGTTCCGCCTCCCGCTGCACCGGCCCGTCGGGCGACGGTGCCGTGGTCAGCAGGTCGTCCGCGATGCGCTGCTGCTGGGCCGTGGTCTGCGCGATGGCGAGCGCGCGGCGCATCGCCTGGTCGTCCAGCTGGTCGCCGAGTGGGGCGAGGAACAGTCCGGTGGCGAGCACCGCGACCCCCGCGGCGATCGCCAGCTGCATCAGCAGGACCTGCGAGAACACCCGCCGGGGCAGGCCCAGACGCAGGCGGCGTGCAGGGGGAGCGGTACTCATGCCCCTGACGGTACGGGGAGGGGCGCGGGGTGCCGTAGGGGTTGGGGCGGGGATCTCCCGGGCGCGCGTTCCCGCGTTCCCGTGGACAGCGCGGTCAGCCGGCCAGTGCCGTCATGGTCGCCTCGCGGATGTCCACGACGTCCATCCGCGCGGGCGAGCCCAGTACCGATCCACAGCTCTCCGGGCGGGGCGGCAGGGACGCGCCCTGCCCGACCTCCACCAGCCATCGCCGTCCGTCCGCGTGGGCGACGGTCACCTCCCAGCGCGGCGCCGCGCCGTCCGTCCGTACGACGCTCAGCGCCTCCGCGGCGTACTCGCCCACCGTGCGCCGGACGGCCAGCTCGGCCGCCTGGCCCGGCCGCTCCCACGCGGAGCCGCCCCGGCATCCCTCCACGATGATCCGGCCCTCCTGGGCGCCGTGCAGTACCTCCTTGACGGCGTGTGCCTGGGCCCTGCCGTACGCATAGCCGTACGGCAGGACGAGCACGGTGGGCGAGAAGCGGTGACCGCCGAGGTGGGTGACCTCCCAGACACCCTTGACCCCGGATGCGGCGAGCTCGGCCGCCAGGGGCCGCCCGAGCAGGGCGCAGCAGCGGTCGCGCTTGCCGTTGGTGCAGACGAGCGCGAGCGGGTCGTTCTCATGGGGGCCGCCGCCGAGTGCCGTCCCGAAGGTGCCGGGCTCGCCCCGGCCCAGCGCGGGGAAGTCGAGATCCAGCAGCTTCGCGGGGTCGGTGACTGTGGCGGCGTGCAGCCACACGTTTCCCGGAACGGTGTGGGCCGCATACACCCGTCGGCTGGCGGGCACCCGGCAGTCCGCGTGACGCCCGGCGCGCCGTATGAGCGCGACCCGGACCCCGGTCCCGCGCGCGGCGGCCTCCAGGGCGCGGCCCAGCGCGGGATCGAGGTGGCTCGCGGTGAGCGCCTTGGCACCCCACGGGCCCGGCTGCTCCAGCAGCAGCCAGGTCCTCGCGGTGGCCGCGGTTCCCGCGACCGGCTCGTCGAGCTCGCGGGAGACGGTTGAGCACGTGCTACTCACACAGGTGAGCCTAACCTGGCTTCCTTAGGAGTGACGTGGCGCCCCATCAGGAGTGAGGTGGCGCCCCCTCCGCCTCCTGCCCGGGCAGCGGCCGGGGCGGCTTCGGCCCGGCGTACAGACCGCTGGGGCGCATGCGCAGGGGGCGCTCGCCGTACTCCTCCAGGGCGTGGGCGATCCATCCGGCCGTACGGGCGACGGCGAAGACCGTCTCGCCCGCGGAGGCCGGCATGCCGCAGGACACGGTGAGGACGGCGAGCGCCAGGTCGACGTTGGCGTGCAGAGGGGTGTGGCGGGCGGCGGTCGCCACGATGTCGCGGGCGGCCGCCAGGGCGGGCTCGGCATCCGGGATGTCCCCCAACAGGGTGAAGAGCGCACGCGCGCGCGGGTCGTCACCGGGGTACAGGCGGTGGCCGAGTCCCGGGATGCGGCGGCCGGCCCGCAACTCGTCCGCGATCACGGGGGCCGCGTCGCCCTGGTCCAGCACCTCGAGCAGCAGTCTGTGCGCGAGGCCGCTGGCCGCGCCGTGCAGGGGACCTTCCAGCACGCCGAGCCCCGCCGAGACGGCCGCGTAGGCGTGCGCGCGGGCCGACGCCGCCACGCGGACGGCGAGGGTGGAGGCGGCGAGGTCGTGGTCGACGAGGAGGGCCAGGGCCGTGTCGAGGACCTGCAGCCGTGCTTCGTCGGGGTCCCTGCCGCTGAGCCGGGTCCAGAGGCGGTGCGCCAGCGGGCCGGTGTCGCGTCGGTCGGGCCCGAGCGGGGGGAGCGCGGCGACCAGGGTAGGGATGAGGGTGCGGCCCGCGCCGAGCACGGCGTCCTCGGACAGGTCGAAGCGCAGCGGGTCCGCGGTGGCCGCGGCGATCGCCGCGACGCGCAGGCGGTCGGTGGGGGTGGCGTGGCCGGGCAGCGCCTTGACGGCACGGCGGGCCACGGCGACGAGCGGCCCGGGCGCGTCGAATGCGGCCCCGGGACGGAGGCGGCCGGTCCAGAGCCACTCGGCGACCTCTTCGTAGCTGTGCCGGGTCGCGAGTTCGACGGCGTCGACACCGCGGAAATAGAACCGGTCGCTCTCGATGAGGGTAAGGCGGGTCCGCACGGACAGCTCGCCGCCCGGGCCACCCGGACCGCTCGCGCTCTCCCGTCTGTTGCGACGCGCGAGCGCCTCCACCTCCCTGGCGTCGAAGGTGCTGCCCCGGCCCCCGGGCGCCCTCCGGCTGCTGAGCTGACCGCGGCTCACGTACGCGTACACGGTCTCCGGCTTCACGCCGAGCAGTTCGGCGGCTTCCTTGGTGCTGAGCCGCCGGTCGGCGGCGCCGGGGGAGGGGTCTTGATCGCGCATGGGGTCACCGTATCCGTCCTGTCGCACATGGACTTTTTCATTGATTCACTCAATATTGACAGCTCGGCATCAACGATAGACAGTCGGATCAAGTTCAAGGAGGAAGTCATGTCTGTCAATGAGGCTGTTGCCGCACGTGTCGAGGTGCCGCGAGGGCTGGCGGGGGTGGTCGTCACAGACACCCGGATCGGTGACGTCCGGGGGGCCGAGGGCTTCTACCACTACCGGCAGTACTCGGCCGTCGATCTGGCGCGGTCCCGTGGCTTCGAGGACGTATGGCATCTGCTGGTGCACGGCGACCTGCCCGACGCGGAACGATCCGCGCGCTTCTCCGCGGAGACCGCCGCGCTGCGGAGCCTGCCCGACGAGGTGCGGTCGGCGCTGCCCGCCATCGCGGCGGCCGGCGGACGCTCGGGCCCGCTCGCGGGGATGCGGACGGCGCTCTCGCTGCTCGGTGCGGCGAAGGGGTTCCAGCCGGTGTACGACATCGGCGCCGACCGGCGCCGACAGGACACCCTCGCTGCGACCGCGGCGGTGCCGACGCTGCTCACCGCGCTGTACCGGCTGGGCAGGGGGCTGCAGCCGGTGGAACCGCGGGAGGATCTGCCGTACGCGGCGAACTACCTCTACATGCTGACGGGTTCGGAGCCGGACGCGGAGCGGGTCCGGGCGATCGAGCAGTACCTGATCTCCACCATCGATCACGGCTTCAACGCGTCGACCTTCACGGCACGGGTCATCGCGTCGACGGGCGCGGATGTGGCGGCGTGCCTGGTGGGCGCGGTGGCGGCACTGTCCGGGCCGCTGCACGGAGGCGCGCCGAGCCGGGCACTGGACACGCTGGACGCGATCGGGACGCCGGAGCGCATCGACTCCTGGGTCCGTGAGCATGTGCGCGCCGGCGAGCGGATCATGGGCTTCGGCCACGCGGTCTACCGCACGGAGGATCCCAGGTCGCGCCTGCTGCGCGAGGTGGCCCAGCGGTTCGGCGGACCCCGGGTGGACTTCGCGGTGGAGGTCGAACGCCACGTGGAGGCGATCCTGGCGGAGCTGAAGCCGGGCCGGGCCCTGCGCACCAACGTGGAGTACTACGCCGGCGTCGTCATGGAACTCTGCGGCATCCCGCGCGAGATGTTCACCCCCACGTTCGCGGCGGCGCGGGCGGTGGGATGGAGCGCCAACATCCTCGAACAGGCGGAGGACCCGAAAATCATCAGGCCGACGGCCCGGTATGTGGGCGAGGGGGCCCCGGTCGGGGTTCCGGACGCGGCATGACCGCGGGGTCCGGCGCGGCACCGGCGCCGGGCCCCGCTGCGAGCATCCTCACTCGGACGAATCCCGGGAGTCTCCGGTGGACCTGCGCTTATTGATCATCACCGCGGCAATCGCCGCGATGCCGGTGAGGGCTGTGCCGATGGATCCGAGGAGCGTGGCTATCTCAAGCATCGGGAATGTCTCCCTTTGCGCGCAGCAGCGTTTCGCGGCTGATCACCACGATGCGCTCGTGGTCGGCGCGAGCGGCGTCGGCCGGCAGGCGGGCGTCGAGTGACGCCGTGGCGTCCGTGCCGATGACGGCGAAGTTGCCGTCGGACAGCTCAAAAATGTCGGGGCAGGTGTCGCCGGTCATGCTCCCGCGCTCCTTGGGGGAGGCACCAATGCGACGCACGATTTCCAAGGGAGGTCCCCATTCTTGCGGTGTGGCGGTTGGGCGGGGACAGATTAGACCCACGCTGTCACGGGTGCTGTCCGGGCACTGAGACCGCCACTGCCGAATGGACCCGTCATGCGAGCGGTCGCATGCGGATCAACCTCCGTCATTCAGTGGGTGGTTCACCCACAACGAACCACTCCTCCGCTTCACCGGCCGCGTCCAGATCGTGAATCAGGCTGTCCACCATCCGGCCGATACGACCCTCCTCCGAGTCGTCCCTGAGGCTTGCCCGATGAGGCCGCGTGGACTCCCAGTACGTGCGGAAGGCGGCACTCCTGCACAGCACTCGAAGGTGTCCGTGCAGCTCCTCGCGGGTCGCCATACCCATGCGGTAGCCGAACAGCGCGTTCGAGTAGAGCGCGTTGGCGAAAAGGTGCTGCCGGAGATGGGCGGCGGAGTCGGTCTCGAAGGTGCTCAGCACGGCGGCCAGTTCGGGGTCGTCGATGGCCCGTTCCAGGAGTCCCAGCTGCAGCCGTTGGTAGTCGACGAGGCCCGCACGGCGACTTTCGGCCCGCTGAACCTCGACCAACTGCCGACACACGTCCTCGAGCCGTCGCTGCCGCGCGGCCAGCCCTGTGAGGACCACCGCGGCGACCGCCGCGGCGGCGAGTCCCAGACTTCGCACACCACTGTTCTGTGTGACCATGTCAAATACCCCCGATCAGGCCGCCGTCCGCCGGTCGTCGGGATGCGGGTCGACTGCGGGGAACCGGCGAGCGGTGGGCGGCGCTTGCCGCCTTCCAGGGTGCCGAGCGGCTCTGATCGGCGGGAAGGCGGAGAGGAGGCGCACGGAGGGAAGCGAGGGTCGCACAAACCGGCGCCATGAACAACGTCTGCCCCGCAGATGCTGCTAACAATCGTTCACTTCGCCGTCGTTCTTCTCGCTCGTATCCTGGTTCGTCAGTCAATCTTCGGTGTGCACGCCCTCAGTGAGCCGGCGTGCGCACAGGTATGAGAGGGGTCGCGTGGTGGTGTGGAGCGGCGGGCGGCAGATTCCGGTCGTGGTGCTGGCCGGATTTCTCGGCTCGGGGAAGACCACCCTGCTGAACCACCTCCTGCGCCGCAGCGGCGGCAGCCGCATCGGTGCCGTCGTCAACGACTTCGGTGCGGTCGAGATCGACGCCATGGCCGTGGCCGGGGCCCTCGGGGACTCCACCGTGTCCCTCGGCAACGGATGCCTCTGCTGCGCCGTCGACGCCAGCGAGCTCGACGAGTACCTCGAGCGGCTCGCCCGCCCCTCCGCCGGCCTCGACGTCATCGTCATCGAGGCCAGCGGCCTGGCCGAACCGCAGGAGCTCGTGCGGATGGTGCTCGCCAGTGAGCACCCCGGCATCGTGTACGGCGGACTTGTCGAGGTGGTGGACGCCGCCGAGTTCGACGACACCCGGGCCAGGCACCCGGAGATCGACCGGCACCTGGCACTCGCCGATCTGGTGGTCGTCAACAAGGTCGACCGGGTCACGGACGAGGCGCGGGTGCTGCGGCTCGTGCGGTCACTCGTCGACCGCGCCGCCGTGGTGCCCGCCACGCACGGCCGCGTCGACCCCGAGTTTCTCTTCGACTGCCGGCCGGGTGAGGAGCGGGTCGGGCAGCTGTCGTTCGACGACCTGCATCGCGACGACCGTGAGCACGCCGGGCATCTGCACGCCGCGTACGACAGCGTCTCCTTCGTGTCCGAGCGCCCGCTGGACCCACGGCGGCTGATCCGCTTCCTGGACAGCAGGCCCGCGGGGCTCTACCGGATCAAGGGGTACGTCGACTTCGGGCCGTACGACACCCGCAACCGCTACGCCGTGCATGCCGTGGGGCGGTTCCTGCGGTTCTACCCGGAGCCCCGGCCGGCGGGGACGGAGCGGCTTACGCAGCTCGTCCTCATCGGGACGGACATCGACGCCGGCGCCCTGCGCACGGAGTTGGAGGCGTGCGTGAGCGGCGACGGCGACGCCCCACACGCCGATGAGCAGGGCATGTGGGGCGTTCTGCGCTATGTGCGGGAGGCGGAGGAGGACCCGGCGGCCTAGGCAGGCCCGGAGCCGCCCCGAGCGCCTCAGGCCGGGCCCGCCACCACCCACACCGTCTTCGCGAGGGAGACGCCGGAACCGTCGCGGCGCGGGTCGGGTTCCGGGAGGACCACCGCGGCGCCGTTCTTCTGGGCGGCGAGGGCCGGGGCCGGGCCCGCCCAGGCCAGGGACAGACAGTCCTCGCCCTTCAGGAACCGCTGGCAGCGCACACCGCCGGTGGCCCGGCCCTTGCGCGGGTACTGGTCGAACGGGGTGAGCTTGGCCGTCGTCTGCACCGAGTCGTCCAGCGTCCCGCGCGAGCCCGCGACCGTGAACACCACCGCGTCCACGGCCGGATCGACCGCCGTGAAGCTGATGACCTTCGCTCCCTCGGCGAGCTTGATGCCCGCCACACCGCCCGCGGGGCGGCCCTGCGGACGGACCTGCGCCGCCGGGTAGCGCAGCAGCTGTGCGTCGTCGGTGATGAAGACCAGGTCCTCCTCGCCCGTACGCAGCTCGACCCCGCCGACGATCCGGTCGCCCTCCTTGAGCGTGATGACCTCCAGCTCCTCCTTGTTGGAGGGGTAGTCGGGCACCACACGCTTGACGACACCCTGCTCCGTGCCGAGCGCCAGGCCGGGCGACGACTCGTCCAGCGATGTCAGGCACACCACCTGTTCGCCGTCCTCCAGGGACACGAACTCGGCGAGCGGAGCCCCGCCCGAGAGGTTCGGCGTCGGCATCGTCTCCGGGAGCTGGGGCAGATCGACCACGTTCAGCCGGAGCAGACGGCCGGAGGAGGTCACGACGCCGATCTCACCGCGTGCTGTCGCCGGCACCGCCGAGACGATGACATCGTGCTTGACCCGCTTGGCGCCGGAGGTGTCGCCGAACGGCTCGTCGTTCGCCGTACGGGCCAGCAGCCCCGTGGACGACAGCAGGACACGGCACGGGTCGTCCGCCACCTGCAGCGGCACGGCGGCGGCCGCGGTGCCGGCCGACTCCAGCAGCAGCGTACGCCGGTCGTTGCCGTACTTCTTGGCCACCGCTGCCAGTTCGGCGGAGACCAGCTTGCGCAGCTCGGCGTCCGAGTCGAGGATCCGGGTCAGCTCCTCGATCTCCGCGTTGAGCCGGTCCTTCTCGGCCTCCAGCTCGATCCGGTCGTACTTGGTCAGGCGGCGCAGCGGCGTGTCGAGGATGTACTGGGTCTGGACGTCGCTGAGCGAGAAGCGGTCCATCAGCCGCTCCTTGGCCTGCGCGGAGTTGTCGCTGGAGCGGATGAGGCGGATGACCTCGTCGATGTCCACCAGCGCCGTGAGCAGGCCCTCGACCAGGTGCAGACGGTCGCGCTTCTTGCCGCGGCGGAACTCCGAACGCCGGCGCACGACGTTGAACCGGTGGTCGAGGTAGACCTCCAGCAGTTCCTTCAGCCCGAGGGTGAGCGGCTGGCCGTCCACCAGGGCCACGTTGTTGATGCCGAAGGACTCCTCCATCGACGTCAGCTTGTACAGCTGTTCCAGCACCGCTTCGGGCACGAAGCCGTTCTTGATCTCGATGACCAGGCGCAGACCGTGCTCACGGTCGGTGAGGTCCTTGACGTCCGCGATGCCCTGCAGCTTCTTCGCGCCGACCAGGTCCTTGATCTTGGCGATCACCTTCTCCGGACCGACCGCGAAGGGCAGCTCGGTGACGACCAGGCCCTTGCGGCGCGCCGTCACGTCCTCCACCGTGACCGTCGCGCGCATCTTGAACGTGCCGCGGCCCGTCTCGTACGCGTCGCGGACGCCCGAGAGCCCGACGATCCGGCCGCCCGTGGGCAGGTCGGGGCCCGGGACATGCTTCATCAGGGCGTCGAGGTCGGCGTTCGGATATCTGATCAGATGCCGGGCGGCGGCGATCACCTCGCGCAGGTTGTGCGGCGGCATGTTGGTGGCCATACCGACCGCGATGCCCGAGGCGCCGTTCACCAGGAGGTTCGGGAACGCGGCGGGCAGCGCCACCGGTTCCTGCTCCTGGCCGTCGTAGTTGGGTACGAAGTCGACCGTGTCCTCGTCGATGGACTCCGTCATGAGACTGGTCGCCTCGGCCATCCGGCACTCGGTGTACCGCATGGCGGCGGGCGGGTCGTCGTTGCCCAGCGAGCCGAAGTTGCCGTGGCCGTCGACCAGGGGGACGCGCATCGAGAACGACTGGGCCATGCGGACGAGGGCGTCGTAGATCGACGCGTCGCCGTGGGGGTGCAGCTTGCCCATGACCTCGCCGACGACGCGGGCGCACTTCACATAGCCGCGCTCGGGCCGCAGGCCCATCTCGTTCATCTGGTAGACGATGCGGCGGTGCACCGGCTTGAGGCCGTCGCGCGCGTCGGGCAGGGCGCGGGAGTAGATGACCGAGTAGGCGTACTCGAGGAAGGAGCCCTGCATCTCGTCGACGACGTCGATGTCGAGGATCTTCTCCTCGTACGGGTCGTCGGGCGGCGGGGTCTTCGTGCTGCGGCGGGCCATCGCTGCCGGCTCCTTGCTGAGCGTGGGACGGGATCTGACGCGGACCATTGTGGACCGTCGCACTGACAGACGGGACCAGGACCGGGGTCCGGACGTCCCGTCCGGCGGGGTGCGGCGGCGCGAGCAGGGTACGCGGACGGGTGCGGTGCGCTCCGCGCGGGGCTGCGCGGAGTGCGCGGTCACCGGGCGAACGGGGTCCGGGGGTGCCATCGCGCCCGCCGCCGTGCCGCCGCAGCCCTCGAGGGTACGCCTCCCGGGCATTCTCGCTCTCGGCGTACCCGAGCCCGGCCGGGAACTTCTCCGGTCGTCCGCGCGCTTGCATACAGTGGCAGGACCGGCAGAAACGGCGGTTTCGACGACCGCCTCCGCGATCGGAGGGACGTACATGCCCATGGGTCACACGGCCACAGACCAGGCAGGCTCCGGCAGCCTGACAGCGACCGAGCACCGCCTGGCCAACGGCCTGCGCGTGGTGCTCTCGGAGGACCACCTGACCCCGGTCGCGGCGGTGTGCCTCTGGTACGACGTCGGTTCACGTCATGAGGTCAAGGGACGTACCGGTCTGGCTCACCTTTTCGAGCACCTGATGTTCCAGGGTTCCGCCCAGGTCAAGGGCAACGGACACTTCGAGCTGGTGCAGGGCGCCGGCGGCTCCCTCAACGGCACCACCAGCTTCGAGCGCACCAACTACTTCGAGACCATGCCCGCCCACCAGCTGGAGCTCGCCCTCTGGCTGGAGGCCGACCGCATGGGCTCCCTGCTGACCGCCCTGGACGACGAGTCCATGGAGAACCAGCGCGACGTCGTCAAGAACGAGCGCCGCCAGCGCTACGACAACGTCCCCTACGGCACGGCCTTCGAGAAGCTCACCGCGCTCGCCTATCCGGAGGGCCATCCGTACCACCACACGCCCATCGGCTCGATGGCGGACCTGGACGCGGCCACTCTGGAGGACGCCCGCGAGTTCTTCCGCACGTACTACGCGCCGAACAACGCCGTGCTGTCCGTCGTCGGGGACATCGATCCGGAGCAGACGCTCGCCTGGATCGAGAAGTACTTCGGCTCCATCCCGTCCCACGACGGCAAGCCCGTCCCGCGCGAGGGCTCGCTGCCCGACGTCATGGGCGAGCAGCTGCGCGAGATCGTGGAGGAGGAGGTCCCCGCGCGTGCGCTGATGGCCGCCTACCGGCTGCCGGAGGACGGCACGCGCGCGTGCGACGCCGCCGACCTGGCCCTCACGGTCCTCGGCGGCGGCGAGTCCTCGCGCCTCTACAACCGGCTGGTACGGCGCGACCGCACCGCCGTGGCCGCCGGGTTCGGCCTGCTGAGGCTGGCCGGGGCCCCCTCCCTGGGCTGGCTGGACGTGAAGACGTCCGGCGACGTCGAGGTGCCGGTCATCGAGGCCGCCATCGACGAGGAGCTGGCCCGCTTCGCCGAGCAGGGCCCCACGCCGGAGGAGATGGAACGCGCCCAGGCCCAGCTGGAGCGCGAGTGGCTCGACCGGCTCGGCACCGTCGCGGGCCGCGCGGACGAACTCTGCCGGTACGCCGTCCTGTTCGGCGACCCGCAGCTCGCGCTGACTGCCGTCCAGCGTGTTCTCGACGTGACGGCGGAGGAGGTGCAGGAGGTCGCCAAGAGCCGCCTGCGCCCCGACAACCGCGCGGTGCTCGTCTACGAGCCCGTCGCCCCGGAGGGCGAGACCCCCGAGGACGCCGAGGGCGCCGGGGACGCCGAAGACACCGAGCAAGCCGCCGCAGTCGCCGGCACCCACGAGAACGAGGAGGCGGCGAAGTGACCGAGCTCGCCACGATGGACTTCCACCCCCAGCCGCAGCCGGGCGACGCCACGCCCTGGGCCTTCCCGGCCCCCGAGCGCGGCCGGCTCGACAACGGCGTCACCGTCCTGCGCTGCCACCGCCCCGGCCAGCAGGTCGTCGCCGTGGAGGTGCTGCTCGACGCGCCCCTGGAGGCCGAGCCGGCCGGGCTCGACGGCGTTGCCACGATCATGGGGCGCGCCTTCTCCGAGGGCACCGACAAGCACTCCGCCGAGGAGTTCGCCGCCGAACTGGAGCGCTGCGGCGCCACCCTGGACGCGCACGCCGACCACCCCGGCGTCCGCCTCAGCCTGGAGGTCCCGGCCTCACGGCTCCCCAAGGCGCTCGGGCTGCTCGCCGACGCCCTCCGGGCGCCCGCGTTCGCCGACAGCGAAATCGAACGGCTCGTCCGCAACCGCCTCGACGAGATCCCGCACGAGCTGGCGAACCCCTCCCGCCGCGCGGCGAAGGAGCTCGCCAAGGAGCTGTTCCCGGCGAGCTCGCGCATGTCACGCCCGCGCCAGGGCAGCGAGGAGACGGTCGCCGGAATCGACTCCGCGGCCGTGCGCGCCTTCTACGAGAGGCACGTCCGCCCCGCCACGACCACCGCCGTGGTCGTCGGCGACCTCACCGGCGTCGACCTCGACGCGCTGCTCGGCGACACGCTGGGCGCCTGGACCGGCTCCTCGGCCCGGCCGCGGCCCATCCCGCCGGTGGTCGCCGACGACCGGGGCCGGGTCGTGATCGTGGACCGTCCCGGCGCCGTCCAGACGCAGCTGCTGATCGGCCGGATCGGCCCCGACCGGCACGACCGCGTCTGGCCCGCACAGATCCTCGGCACGTACTGCCTCGGCGGCACCCTCACCTCCCGCCTGGACCGCGTGCTGCGCGAGGAGAAGGGCTACACCTACGGCGTGCGGGCGTTCGGGCAGGTCCTCAGGTCCGCCCCCGACGGCACCGGCGCGGCGATGCTGGCCATCAGCGGCTCCGTCGACACGCCGAACACCGGCCCCGCCCTGGACGACCTGTGGCAGGTGCTGCGCACGCTCGCCGCGGAGGGGCTGACCGACGCCGAACGCGACGTCGCCGTGCAGAACCTGGTGGGTGTGGCGCCCCTCAAGTACGAGACCGCCGCGGCCGTCGCGAGCACCCTGGCCGACCAGGTCGAGCAGCACCTGCCGGACCACTACCAGGCCGACCTGTACCGGCAGTTGGCCGCGACGGGCACCGTGGAGGCCACCGCGGCGGTCGTGAGCGCCTTCCCGGTGGACCGCCTGGTGACCGTCCTCGTCGGTGACGCGGCGCAGATCAAGGCGCCGGTCGAGGCCCTCGGGATCGGCGAAGTCACCGTCGTGACGGCCGAGTAGCGAGCCGCCGGCCGGTATCCGCGCAGAGGGCCCTGGTGACACGAAAGTCACCAGGGCCCTCTTATGCCCGGAATTGGGGCGGAGGTTGCCTGTCTGCCCTGTGGGATGCGCTACAAAAACCCGGAATCGTTTGGGGATTGGGAGACGTCCCGCTTAGCTTCGTGCGGGCTGTTCGTCGGGCAGTGCGCCGCATCCGCGGCACCGAACAGCCATCGCCGAGTCCCCGTACGGCGCGAGCCAGGGGAGCCGGGGACCCACCTGTAGTCCCTGGGGTGAATCGGACGCCCGCGCGTGCCGCGAGGGGGCCCGTAGGAGACCTTCCTGCTCCGAACCCGTCAGCTAACCCGGTAGGCGAGAGGGAAGGAAAGGACCAGCCTGTACATGGCGTTCACCCGCGCCCCCGGGAAGCACCGTCGTCCCAGCCGGATGCAGCGCGGCACCGCCCGCGCGGCGGGCGTCGCGGCCCTCGCCGGCACCGGAGTCGTCGGCTCCCTCACGGCTCCGGCGCTCGCCGCCGAACCCGCCGCCGCGCAGACCGGCCTCACTCCCGTCATCACCCTGGGCGACACGGTCGCCGAACGGATCGACGCCCAGGCGGCCGCCCAGCACGAGGCCGCGCGCGCGGCGGCCGAGGCCGCCGCGCGGAAGGCCGCCGAGGAGGCCGCCCGTGAGATGGCGGCAGAGAAGGCGGCCGAGGAGGCCGCGAAGGCCCGCGCGGAGAAGGAGCGGGCCGCGCGTGAGGCGGAGCGCAAGCGCCTCAACACCTTCGTCTCCCCGATCCCGGGCTCCTACGTCTCCACCGCCTACCAGAGCGGCGGCGCCGTCTGGTCGTCCGGCAGCCACACCGGTATCGACTTCCACGCGGCGAGCGGTACGCCCGTCCAGTCGGTCGGCATGGGCACCGTCGTCGAGGCCGGCTGGGGCGGTGCGTACGGCAACCAGGTCGTGATCAAGATGAACGACGGCACGTACACGCAGTACGCTCACCTGTCGTCCCTCGCCGTCTCGGCGGGGCAGCAGGTCACCGCGGGACAGCAGATCGGCCTCTCCGGCGCCACCGGGAATGTCACGGGCGCCCATCTCCATTTTGAGGCCCGCACGGGGGCCGATTACGGCTCCGACCTCGACCCCGTCGCCTACCTCCGCGCGCATGGCGTGAACCTCTGAGACACGCGCGCGCCCGCTGCGCGGCGCCCACGGCCGGTGGGTGGTGCGGGGTCGGGTCGGGGATGTCCGTCCTCGGACTGGCGCGACTGTGCTTGTTGGTGGAGCTGAGGGCGCGGACGCGCCAGCCACAGCGGGCGAACACCCCCGCCCCGCCGTACGCGACTCCCCCGGCCCACCGTCGCAGGGGAGTGGAAAAGAAGGAAAGGTCCGCCCGGATCATCCGGGCGGGCCTTTCCTGTGCCGTGTCGGGTGCCTGCGAGGAACGAAACCGTCCCCGCGCTCACGCGCGATTCAGACGGTCTCGGGGAGCTCCTCCAGCCCCTCGGAGACCAGCTTCGCCAGACGGTCCAGGGCGGCCTCCGCCCCTTCCGCGTCGGACGCGAGGACGATCTCCTCGCCGCCCTGGGCGCCCAGGCCCAGCACGGCGAGCATGGAGGCCGCGTTGACGGGGTTGCCCCCGGCCTTGGCGATCGTCACGGGGACGCCTGCGGCCGTGGCGGCTCGGACGAAGATGGAGGCGGGGCGGGCGTGGAGACCCTCGGCCCAGCCGACGTTGACGCGGCGCTCAGCCATGTGTTGCTGCCCTTCGGTGTTCAGGGTTGTCTAGACCAGCTTCGCATATCGTGAAGCCTGTCCAAAGCGGCATCCGTGCCCGCTCCCGGTGACAGCCGGACCGCGGCCTCGCTCCGGCTGTCGTCCACCACAGACTGCCTCGCGCCGTCGCCGTACGCGAGCCGTACTCTGGGGCGCATGCAGATCCCGTCGGACCGGCACGAGTATCCCGCCCACTGGGAGGCCGACGTGGTGCTGCGCGACGGCGGCACCGCGCGTATCCGCCCCATCACCGTCGACGACGCGGAGCGCCTGGTCAGCTTCTACGAGCAGGTCTCGGACGAGTCGAAGTACTACCGCTTCTTCGCGCCCTACCCTCGCCTGTCCGCCAAGGACGTCCACCGCTTCACGCACCATGACTTCGTGGACCGGGTGGGACTCGCGGCCACCATCGGCGGCGAGTTCATCGGCACCGTACGCTACGACCGGATCGGCACCGACGGAACGCCCGCGTCCGCACCGGCCGACGAGGCGGAGGTCGCCTTCCTGGTGCAGGACGCCCACCAGGGACGGGGCGTCGCCTCCGCGCTGCTGGAGCACATCGGTGCCGTCGCGCGGGAGCGCGGCATCCGCCGGTTCGCGGCCGAGGTGCTGCCCGCCAACACCAAGATGATCAAGGTGTTCACCGACGCCGGATACACCCAGAAGCGCAGCTTCGAGGACGGCGTCGTCCGGTTGGAGTTCGACCTCGAGCCCACGGACCGGTCCATGGCCGTGCAGTACGCGCGCGAGCAACGCGCGGAGGCACGTTCGGTGCAGCGGCTGCTCGCCCCCGGCTCGGTCGCCGTCGTCGGCGCCGGACGCGCCCCCGGCGGTGTGGGACGCAGCATCCTCGACAACATCCGGGACGCCGGGTACACCGGCCGGCTCTACGCCGTGAACAAGGCGTTCGCGCAGGATCAGAAGGAGCTCGACGGGGTGGCCGCGTACCGGTCCGTCCGGGAGGTCGACGGACCCGTCGAGCTCGCGGTCGTCGCCGTGCCCGCCGAGCACGTCCCCGAGGTCGTGACCGAGTGCGGTGAACACGGAGTGCAGGGGCTCGTCGTCGTCTCGGCCGGTTACGCCGAGTCCGGACCCGACGGCCGCGAACGCCAGCGTGCCCTCGTCCGGCAAGCCCGTTCGTACGGGATGCGGATCATCGGCCCCAACTCGTTCGGCGTCATCAACACGGCCCCGGACGTGCGGCTGAACGCCTCGCTCGCGCCGGAGCCGCCCCGCGCGGGGCGCATCGGGCTGTTCGCCCAGTCCGGCGCGATCGGCGTCGCCCTGCTGTCGCGTCTGCACCGGCGCGGCGGCGGCGTCACCGGGGTCACGGGCGTCTCCACCTTCGTCTCGTCGGGCAACCGGGCCGACGTCTCCGGCAACGACGTGCTGCAGTACTGGTACGAGGATCCCCACACCGACGTCGCCCTGATGTACCTGGAATCCATCGGCAACCCCCGCAAGTTCACCCGCCTCGCCCGCCGGACCGCTGCCGCCAAGCCCCTGGTCGTGGTCCAGGGCGCCCGCCACGGCACCGGGCCCCGGGGACACGCCGTACGGGCGACCCGGCTGCCGCACGAGACGGTGTCCGCGCTGTTGCGGCAGGCCGGGGTGATCCGCGTGGACACCATCACCGAACTGGTCGACGCGGGCCTGCTGCTCGCCCGCCAGCCCCTGCCGGCCGGCCCCCGGGTCGCGATCCTCGGCAACTCCGAGTCCCTGGGCCTGCTCACCTACGAGGCCTGTCTCGCCGAGGGCCTGCGTCCGCATCCCCCGCAGGACCTCACCACGGCGGCGTCGGCGGCGGACTTCCACGCCGCGCTCTCGCGCGCGCTCGCCGACGATGCGAGCGACGCGGTCGTCGTGACCGCCATCCCGGCGGTGGGGGAGGGCTCGGTCGGCGACGCGGCCCTGGCGGAGGCCCTGCGCTCGGCCGCCGCCGCGGCCCCGACCAAGCCGGTCCTCGTGGTCCACGTCGAGCTCGGCGGCCTTGCGGAGGCCCTGTCCGCCGCGACCAGCACGGCACCCCAGCCGACGGCCGGCGCCGGGCCGGACTCGCCGACCCCGGCGGGGACGGCCCCCGTACGCGACACGCCGGGCGCCGGGCCGCAGGGGGACGAGCACGAGGAGCGGCAGCCGGACGCGGGTGCACCCCCACGGACGGGGCAGCGCACCTCCTCCGCCGAGGCCATACCGGCCAGGGGTACGCAGGCCGGACACGACACGGCCTCCCGGACGGCGGACGGCGCGGCAGCGGCCGCGGGTACACGCGCCGGAAACGGCACTCCCGACCGGGCGGCACCGCGAACGCCGCCCGGCGGTGCTCCATCGACGCCCCCCGCGCGGCCCGCCGCCCCCCGCACCCCCACCCCCACGCGGCCCGCCCCCGGCACGGCCGACCCAGCCCCCGCCACCCCCACCACCCCCGTCGAACCCCCCGAAGGCGCCCACCTCATCCCCGCCTACCCCGCTGCCGAGCGGGCCGTCCGGGCCCTGGCGCACGCCGTCGCGTACGCGCAGTGGCGGCGGGAGGCCGCCCAGCCCGGCAAGGTGCCTGAGTACGACGACATCGACGAGAGGGGCGCCGCCGCGCTCATCGACGGGCTGCTCTCGCGCGGACAGGGCCTCACCCTCGGCGACGAGGAGACCTGCGACCTGCTCGGCATGTACGGCATCCCCGTGAACCGGGCCCTGCCCGCCCCCACCCCCGACACCGCCGCCGAGGCCGCCCGCAGCCTCGGCTACCCCGTCGCCCTCAAGGCGACCGCCCCGCACCTCAGGCACCGCGCCGACCTGGGCGGCGTACGCCTGGACCTGATGAACGAGGAACAACTGCGCCGGGCGTACACCGAGTTGACCGAGCTGTTCGGCACGCCGGAGGAGCTGCGCCCCGTGGTGCAGCGGATGGCACCGCGCGGAGTGGACACCGTCGTACGCGCGGTGATCGACCCCGCCGCCGGAGCGGTGCTGTCCTTCGGTCTTGCCGGGCCCCCCTCCCAGCTCCTCGGCGACATGGCACACCGCCTCGTCCCGGTCACCGACCGCGACGCGACCTCACTGGTGCGAGCGATCCGGAGCGCCCCCCTCCTGTTCGGCTGGCGCGGCTCGGCACCCGTCGACACCGCCGCCCTGGAGGAACTGATGCTGAGGGTGTCGCGGCTGGTCCACGACCACCCGGAGGTCGTCGCGGTCACCCTGGAGCCGGTCGTCGTGGCCCCGCACGGCGTGAGCGTCCTCGGCGCCTCCGTACGCCTGGCCCCGCCGCCCGCCCGCGACGACCTCGGCCCGCGGACCCTGCCGGTCTACTGAGCTCGCCAGAGGCAGAGCCGACTGCGCCGAGCGGTGCCTGGCAGTCAGTGGTCCCCCGTAGGATGGGCGTCATGGCCAAGACCAGTACGACGACCCAGGGGCTGCGGGCGGCGATCGAGCGCAGCGGCTACTACCCGGCCCTCGTGGCCGAGGCGGTGGAGGCCGCCGTGGGCGGCGAGCCCATCCGGTCGTATCTGGTCCACCAGGAGACGACCTTCGACCAGAACGAGGTGCGGCGGCACGTCACCGTGCTCGTCCTCACCGGCAACCGCTTCATCGTCAGCCACACCGACGAGCAGGCCGCGGACACCACCTCCCCGACGCCGTACGCCACCACCTCCACCGAGTCGGTCAAGCTCGGCCGGATCTCGTCGATCGTGGTCAGCCGGGTGGTCGCGAACCCGGAGTCGTACGCCCCGGGCACCCTGCCGCGCGAGATCGTGCTCACCATCGGCTGGGGCGCCGTCTCCCGTATCGACCTGGAGCCGGCCGCCTGTGGCGACCCCAACTGCGAGGCCGACCACGGCTACACGGGCAGCTCCACGGCCGACGACCTGAGCCTGCGCGTCAGCGAGGCGGGTGACGGGCCGGAGACGGTGCGCCAGGCGCTCGCCTTCGCCCAGGCCCTCTCCGAGGCGACCGCGGACACCACCCGCTGATGGTGCAGCCCGCCGTCTGGGACCCCCACCCGGAACCGCTCCCCCTGGACTCCGCCCCCGTGCCCGAGTACGGCACCGGGTCCCTCGCCGACCTGCTGCCCACCCTCGCCGCCGGTCTCGGCGTCCCGGGCATGGCCGCCGGCATCCCCGAGCTGACCCCCGCCGACCGGAACTGCGTGTTCCTGATCGACGGTCTCGGCTGGGAGCAGCTGCGCGCGCATCCCGAGGACGCCCCGTTCATGACCTCGCTGCTCGGCAGCTCGCGCGGCGGCACCGGCCGCCCGCTCACCGCGGGCTTCCCGGCGACCACCGCGACGTCCCTCGCCTCCGTCGGTACCGGCCTGCCCCCCGGCGCCCATGGCCTGCCCGGCTACACCGTGCGCAACCCGGACACCGGCGAGCTGATGAACCAGCTACGCTGGCAGCCCTGGACGGCCCCCGCCGCCTGGCAGCCGTACCCCACCGTCTTCGAGCTGGCCCACCGCGCGGGGGTGCACGCCGCCCAGGTCTCCTCGCCGACCTTCGAGAACACCCCGCTGACCAAGGTCGCGCTCAGCGGCGGCGCCTTCCACGGACGGCTCTCCGGCGAGGACCGCATGGACCTCGCCGCGGAACAGCTGGCGGGCGCCGACCGCGCCCTCGTCTACACGTACTACGCCGAGGTGGACGGCGCGGGCCACCGCTTCGGCGTCGACTCGGACACCTGGCGCGGCCAGCTCGCCCACGTCGACCGGCTCGTGCAGCGCCTGGCGGAGCAGCTGCCGCCGCGCAGCGCCCTCTACGTCACCGCCGACCACGGCATGATCGACGTCCCCTTCGACGAGCGGCACCGCATCGACTTCGACGAGGACTGGGAGCTGAAGGCGGGCGTCGCCCTCCTCGGCGGCGAGGGCCGCGCCCGGCACGTGTACGCGGTCCCCGGCGCGGCGAACGACGTGCTGACCTGCTGGCGCGAGGTGCTCGGCGAGCAGTTCTGGGTGGCCTCGCGCGACGAGGCGATCGATTCCGGCTGGTTCGGTCCCGTGATCGACGACCGTGTGCACCAGCGCATCGGCGACGTGGTCGCCGCCGCGCGGGACGACGTCCTGCTGATCGCGTCCGAGCGGGAACCGAGGGAGTCGTCCATGGTGGGCAACCACGGCTCCATGACCCCTGCCGAGCAACTCGTCCCCCTGCTCGAAGTACGCTCCTGACGGCCGTCCCGCCGTCCCCCGCCGTCGCCGCCGAAAGGTTTCCGTCCCCCCATGCCCGAGCTGGTGTTCTTCTCCGGAACGATGGACTGCGGGAAGTCGACGCTGGCTCTCCAGATCGAGCACAACCGTTCGGCACGCGGTCTGACCGGAATGATCTTCACCCGCGACGACCGCGCGGGCGAGGGCAAGCTCTCCTCCCGCCTCGGCCTGGTCACGGACGCGGTGGAGGTCGGCGACGCCACCGACCTGTACGCGTACCTCGTCGACCACCTCTCGCAGGGCCGGCGCGCGGACTACGTGATCGCGGACGAGGCGCAGTTTCTGGCGCCGGAGCAGATCGACCAGCTCGCGCGCGTGGTGGACGACCTGGACCTCGACGTCTACGCCTTCGGCATCACGACCGACTTCCGCTCCAAGCTGTTCCCGGGCTCCCAGCGCCTCGTCGAACTCGCCGACCGCGTCGAGGTGCTCCAGGTGGAGGCCCTGTGCTGGTGCGGCGCCCGCGCCACGCACAACGCCCGCACGGTCGGCGGGGTCATGGTCGTCGAGGGCGCCCAGGTGGTGGTCGGCGATGTCACCGGTTCCGCGGACGAGATCGGCTACGAGGTCCTGTGCCGCCGCCACCACCGCCGCCGCATGACGGCCGCGACGGCCCGCGCGGCGGCACTGTCCCCGGACGTGCTCCCGGTGTCGAGCACCTGACCGGGCGTGGTCAGCCGATGCGGGCGCCCGCCCCGCTGACCCGGACCCGCCGGTCACCCGCGCGCAGCGTCACCGTGAGCTCGCCGGGGCGGCCCAGATCCTCGCCCTGGAACAGGGTGAGAACGGCGTCCTCGGGAACCAGCCCGAACTCACGGGCGTACGCGCCGAAGGCGGCAGCCGCGGCGCCGGTCGCCGGGTCCTCGACGACACCGCCGACGGGGAACGGGTCACGGACGTGGAACACGGTGGCCAACTCCCGCCACACCAACTGAACCGTCGTCAGATCCAGGCGGTGCATCAGCGCTTCCAGGCGTGCGAAGTCGTACGCGAGATCCGCGAGGCGGGCACGCGTCGCCGCCGCGAGCACAAGGTGGCGCGCTCCGGCGAACGCGATCCGGGGCGGGAAGGCCGGATCGAGATCGGCGGCCGGCCAGCCGAGCGCGGCGAGCGCCTCACCGAGATCCGCGTCGGCGATCTCGTCGACGTGCGGCTCGACACTGGTGAGCGTGGCCCGGACCGTCCCGCCCTCCTCGGCCACCTCGACCGGTACGATCCCGGCGCGCGTCGCGAACACCAGCTCCCCGGGTCCGTCCCGCTCGGCCAGGGCGATGGCGGCGGCGACGGTGGCATGCCCGCAGAACGGCACCTCGGCCCTGGGACTGAAGTAACGAACGCCGTACGCCCGCTCTCCCGGCCGCGCGGTCAGAAACGCGGACTCCGAGTACCCGACCTCGGCGGCGATGGCCAGCATCTCCCCGTCGTCCAGACCGGAGGCGTCCAGCACGACACCGGCGGGGTTCCCGCCGTCGGTGCTCTCAGAGAAGGCGGTGTAGCGCAGCACCTCGGGCCGCGGCACGTTCGTCGTCATGCCGCGCCAACGCCGGGCGGCCCTACGCCTATTCCGGGCCCTGGAGTCACATAGGGATCCCCCCGAACCGGTCCGTGCCGGCCGTTCAGTCGCCGAGGGTGAACGCGAGGCCGCCTGCGCGCAGTTCGTCCTCGGTCTGGGTCAGGCCGCCACGGTGGGAGACCTCGACCGTGTAGAACTTCGAGCCCGGCGGGATGTCGTCGACCGTGAAGGAGAATTCGCAGCCCAGCTCGGTCTTCTCGCCGAGCCCCAGACTGCCCTTGGCGACGAGGGTCCCGGCGGCGTCGGTGACGCTGACCTGAGCGCCGAAGTCGATGTCGTCGTAGCCGTCCGTTCCGGTACACAGGTCGCCGGAGGCCAGCCCCGCGCCGATCCCGCTGACGGTGAGCGTCCCGTCGGTGCTGAACGCCTCTTCCGAGCCGTCGGCCAGTGACACCCCCGCCCAGCAGGCTCCCACCACTGCGGCCCCTAGGCCGACGCCGATTACGAAGACGGCGCCGCGCGGCAGCCGTGACCAGCGGGAGGCGGACGGGGTCGGCGGGTGGTCGGGCGGGGCGGGGAGCGGCCCGGCCGGCGCGGGGGCCGGCTCCTCGGCGGCCGTGTTCTGGTCCGTTTCGGGGTCCGCGGCCGGCGGAGGGATATGAGGCTGCTGCTCGGGAGAGGACATCGCGGAACTTCCTTTCGGCCGGAGGGCCCGGCGGGGTCAGGGAACGGGAGATGTGACGGGAGGAGGGCGCGGCGAGCGGATACGAGGCTCAGCCCCGGCCGCGTGGAGCGGGTTGCCGACATGGGCCTCTCTCACGTCGGGCAGGTGGCGGAAGGGGCAGGGGAGGGGCGGGCGGTCCGTTCTCGGCGGGCCGCCCGCCCCGTGTCCGCCGCGTCCCCCCCACGAGCGCGGCGGCGTATGCGGCGGCCGGTCAGCCGACCTTGGTCCACTCCTGGCAGCCGTTGGTCTCGAAGTACTCGCCCTTGTTGACCGTCACCCGGCCCTGACCCTGGAGGTTGTCGTTCGCGATGATCGCCTCGAACTCCCCGGAGGCGTTCTTCGTACGCGCCCAGTAGCAGTTCTCGATGATGCTGCCCTTCTCGGGCCCGGCGGTCTTGTACGTGCCGGCCTGCATGTCGTCGCCGACGAGGTACTGGCCGTCGCCCTCGACCGTGGTGGCCGCTCCCGGCTTCTTGGCCGGCTTCGGCGTGACGGTGACCTTCTCGGTGACCGTCACGGCCGGTTCCGGCTCGACGGCCAGACCCCCAGCTGGCCGAGGAAACCCGCGTCGGGGACATCTGACGGCGCTACTCCTCGGCCGCATCCGACACCTCCGCCGTCCCGTGCTGGCGCCGCTTCTTGCTGACCCAGTCTCGGCGGTGCGATTCGCGCATACCACACCGCCTCGGAAATCCGCTCGGCAGCACGCAGCAGTAACGGCACAGTGGCTCCATGAACGAACGAGGTTTGGACCGCGACGGAACGATCGCACGCGAAGGCGCACTGGACCGAGTGCCAGCACCGTTTGTCCCCGTCGTCGATGCCGCCCGCGCTCAGATCACCGAGGCGTTCGGCAGAACGCGCCTGCACAGCGCCTACCTCTACGGCAGCATCCCCCGTGGCACCGCTACCCCCGGCGTTTCCGACCTCGACCTCCAGCTCGCCCTCCACGACGAGCCCACCGAAGCCGACCGCGCTGACGCCAAAGCGATCGAGGCCGCACTCGACCGTGCATTCCCGCAGATTGATGGCGTCGGGATCCTGCTGACCAGCACGCGGGCTCTGCTCAGCGACGTCGAACGTCACGACGGCGGATTCTTCATCGCCTGCCTCTGCACCCCGTTGCTGGGCCCTGACCTCGCAGAACAACTGCCCCGTTACCACCCCACAGCCCTACTGGCCCGGGAGACCAACGGTGACCTCGCCCGCGTGCTTCCACACTGGCGCGCCAAAGCAGCAGAAGCCACCACGGACGCCCATCGCCGGACCCTCAGCCGTCTCGTCGGCCGTCGCATCGTCCGTACAGGATTCACTCTGATCATGCCCGGATGGGGCGGCTGGACCAGCGACCTCGACCAGTCCGCCGAGCTCTTCGGCCGCTACTACCCCGAGCGCGTCGAGCAGATGCGCATCGCCGCGTCCATGGGCCGTTCACCCTTACCCGATCAGGCGGTGCTCGGGATGCTCATCAACGAACTCGGCCCTTGGCTCGCAGCCGAATACCCGGCCCTGCACGGCGAGAAAGCCCCGCGTCCCTGACGGGCACGGACGGGCCGTACTTACCTACGCAGCCATCCAGCGGAGCGCGGCCCGGCGCCACGCTCGCCGAACTGCACCTGCCTACTGATTAAAAACACGGACTCACTTTCGCGACCTACCGTCCCATGGCGAAGAAGTTGAAGAACCACCTCGCCGAGCTGGACATGACGAAACCCGACCTGCCGGTCGAGGACGTCGAGGTCGTGCGAGAGCACGAGCCCTCCGCCACGGACTACGTCGAACAGTCCGACGGGGACGACGCGGCATCCAGGTAGGGAGCCGTCAGCTGACGCATCCGGGTCCTCGTGAGCCCGGATGCGTCAGCTGCGGTCCAAGTCAGGCACGCCGTTCCTACGAGGCCAGCCCGACGAAACCCGCCCACGCCTCACGCGACACCGTGAGCATGGGGCCAGTGGTGGCCTTGGAGTCCCGGACGTGCACAACCGCTGTACCGGGCGCGACCTCCACACAATCACCGCCCTCGGTTCCGCTGTAGCTGCTCTTGAACCAAGCGAGATCGGAGGCGACGGTCGAGGACTCAGCGTTGTTCATAGCGATGCCAGCAACCCTTCGATGAGCTCCAGTGACTCTCGCGGACTGAGAGCCTGTGATCGGATAATCCCATAGCGGGCGGCGGCCAGAACCCCTTGCTCTGGGTCAGTCTGTAGAGAGCCGACTCCTTGTGCCTCGGCGTACACGAACTTCTTGCCGTCCTTCCGAGTGACAACGGTGAACGGTCCGTTCACGCCAGCATTGTCCTCGCGGTCGACCGGCATGATCTGGATCTCGACGTTGCGCCTCTGTCCCATCAGCAACAGATGCTCCAACTGCCCTCGCAGCACGGTCTTGCCTCCGTAAGGCCGCCGCAGGATTGCCTCGTCAAGCACGAAGCTCAGTAGCGGGGCAGGCCGGCGATCGAAGATGTCCCGTCGGGCCAACCGCGCCGTCACTCGCTGCTCGATGGTCTCCTCGTCCAGGGGAGGTCGCCTCATGGCGAGCAGCGCCCTCATGTACTCCTCTGTCTGAAGCAGCCCTTTGACCACCAGGGTGTCGTAGGCGACCAGCTCAACGGCCTCCTTCTCCAACACCGCCATCCCCTGAAAGAACACCGGATACTGAGCCCGCTCCACCTGCTCCTTCCACAGGCACAGCAACCCACCCGCCCCCAGCACCTCATCCGCCCGCTCGATCGTCCGGGGCGTCGGAATCCTCCGCCCCTGCTCGAACGACGCGATGGTGGACGCCGAGTACCCGAGCCGCCGCCCGAACTCCTCGCGCTCCAGCCCCTCCCGCACCCGCAGCGTCTTCATGGTCTGCCCGAACGCGACCACGACACCCCGCCCGGACTCGTCCTCCGGTCGCCGCCCGGCCCCGCCGTCGTTCTCCCACCCGTCCCCGAGACTCACGACCGCCGCTCCCGCGCCGCCGTTGGCCTCGCCGTGCTCACGCTCCCCGGGAGCCACCTCGGCCCCGGCCTCCGCACCCGTGCGCTCCGCCATGTCCACCACCGCCTTCTCTCGCTCAACGCCCCCACAAGGGGCGCCGTCACGGCGCGCAGCTCCGACACGCGCGTACAACACGGGTACAGGCGCCCCCTGTCGCTGCGTCACCACTGGTCACGCTACGCGACCGACGGGACGGTGAGGGGCGTGATGACGAAACCCATCAATTCCACCGACACCACCCAACCCGCCACGTCCTGCGCTCCCTTGAAGGCGTCCTCACCACCAGGTCCCGCCTTCGAGATGCGCTTCACCTCCACATCACGCGGAGCCCGTCTCGCCCGCCGCCTCGCGGCCGTCCGCCTGGACGGGTGGGGCATCCCGTACGGCACCGACCCGCACGACGCGATCGTGCTGATCGTCGCCGAGCTCACCGCGAACGCCGTGAGCCACGGTCACGTCCCCGGCCGGGACTTCCACCTCCGCCTCCAGGCAACCCCCGACGGCCGCACCGTACGCGTCGAGGTCACCGACACCCGCACCGAACGCCACCCCCGCCGCCCGGCCCTCCCGGAGAGCGCCGCCGGCATCGAGGAGAACGGCCGCGGACTGCTCCTCGTATCGCAGCTCGCGACCCGCTGGGACTGGCACCCGCGTCCGGACGGCCCGGGCAAGACCGTCTGGGCGGAGTGCGCACTTTCGTCACGGGTCTGGTGACGGTGTCGTTCGCCGCAGATGGAGCTGCCTGGACGGGTGCGTACCCGTACCCGTACCCTCGGACGGTGACTGAGGAGGTCTGTATGCCTGACGCCAACATCCGTATCCCTGCTGAAGCCCGCGACCGGCTCGCTCGGATAGCGTCCTCCGAAGGCATGTCACTTCGGGGCTACTTGTCCCACCTCGCGGAGACCCTGCTCACGCCCGAGGAACGAGCCGCCCGCGCCGACCAGGCTCGCGCCGCCCTGCGGGCATGGAACGGTTATGACCCGAGTGCGAGCGAACAGGCCGAACTCGACGCAGAACTGGACCGACGGCTCCGTGAGGCGGGAGCCAGGTGACCGAAGCTGTGCACATCGTCCTGGACGAGACGGCGATGGTGGCGGCGGGCCAAGGCAATGTGCTCGCCTCGCGCCTGATCCACCGTGCGCATTCCGAGGCGGGCTGGTTCCTTTACGCCCCCGTATGCGCGCTGGTGGAAGCCGATCGCGTACGGCCTGGAACGGCGGAGCACCTCGCCGCGCTTCCCGGCATCGCGTTGCTGGACCTGGATCTGCCTGCCGCGCTTGCCGTGGCTCGCGAGACGTCCTGGGCTCCCGCCCACACCCGATACGCGGCCGAGCCGACGGCGGAGCGGCCGAACGGAGCCGTGATCGCCACGACAGTGCCTGACGTGTGGAAAGGACAGCCTGTACGAGTGATCGACCTCAACGGCTGAGCCGTTCCGGCGAGACGCGGCGGCGTTCTGTCCGTCCTGCCTCATCGCCCGAACTCGCCTGACTGAGGGGCCGATAACAGGGGTTATCGGTTCCTCAGCCATGACTGCTCCCATCCCACTCCTACGGTTCGGCACGTCGACAGGCACCCGGCGCCGGCCAGTCGCCGCCCCGGCACCCGTCGGTGCTCGACCCTTCCACGTCAGTACGGGAACCACGGGAGACACCCATGGACGACGCGACGGATCAGACTTCGCCGACCGGATCCGCAAGCCGAAGGGGAACGCCTGATGCCCGCCACCCCCACCGCCGCCGCCGTACTGCTCGCAACCGCCGACGACCTCCTCACCGACAGCCCGGACGGCGACGGCCCGCTGACCCCGGCGGGCCGCGACCGCGGCGCGGCCTACGCCCTGCGCATCGCCCTGGAAGCAGCCGTCGACGCGGCCCTCACGGCCGAGGAAGCCGGACTCGGCGGACTCCGCAGCATGCGCGCGAAACTGCTCTGCCTGCACCACTACGCCGGCCCCGCCAGGGCCCGCCGCGCCCACGCCCTCTGGAACCGCCTCAGCGCGGCCTGCAAGTACCACCACGACGAACTCGGCCCCACCCACACCCAGGTACGCACCTGGCACGCGGCCGTCGACAGTCTCGTCGCGGAACTCTGCGGGCCTGCCGTGAACATCAGGTCCCCGTAACAGAGGGGCACGGAACTGCTGCTTCTATGAGGTCCTTAGCGCCGGCTGGACGTCCCACACCGAGCGGCTCCTGGAAGTCGCCGGAAGCAAACGTCACTGCGCGGGCTGCAGTAACGCGAACCGCGCGTCTTCAGGATCGGCGACCATGGCGACGCGGCCGTGGTCGCTGTTGTGGGGCGGGGCGAGGACCTGGCCGCCCAGGTCACGGACCCGGTCCACCGCGTCGTCGACGTCGGTGACGACGAAGTACGTCGTCCAGTGCGGGCCGCGGTCTCGGGGCAGGGCGTTGCCCAGGCCGCGGACGGCGGCGACGGGGCGGCCGGCCAGGTGGAGGGTGACGTGGTCGGCGGCGGGGGAGTCCGTGTGCTCCTCGTGGCCGAAGACGGTCTCGTAGAACTTGGCCACATGGGCCGCATCGTAGGTGGTCAGCTCGTTCCAGGCGGGAGCGCCGGGCACGCCGGTGACCGCGGGGCCGGTGCGCGCGGACGCCTGCCGGATCCCGAAGACGGCGCCGCTGGGGTCGGAGCCGATCGCCAGGCGTCCGGCGTCGGCGGCGTCCAGGGGGCCCACCCCGATCGTGCCACCGCACGAACGCACCGCGTCGGCCGTCAGGTCCACGTCGTCCGAGGCGAAGTACGGCGTCCACGCGACGGGCAGTTGACGGTCCGGGGGCAGTACACCGATGCCGGCCACCGGGCGGCCGTCGAGCAAGGCGCGCACGTAGGGCCCCAGTTGCCGGGGGCCGGGACGGAACTCCCAGCCGAACAGCGCCCCGTAGAACTCCTCGGTGGCCTCCAGTCCGTGCACCATCAGGCTCACCCAGCAGGGTGTGCCGGGTGTGTGCCCAGCGGGCGCCTCGCCGTTCGGGCGGGCGTACCCCCGTGCGTCGGTCATCGTCACTCTCTTCTCGGCCGCGTGCTCGCGGGCCGTGGTCATCTCGCCCCTGCGGTTGTCGTGTCCCGTCCACTCGGCGGATCGTTCCCGCGCCGATGCCGACACCGTATGTGCCCGGTCCCGTACCCCTCGTGACCGTTCCTGCCCGGCCGAGCAGAGTAGCCGCACCTCGACGACTCGGCCACCCCGTGCGCGAGGATGGTGACCATGAACGACATCATCTCCGCATCCGAACTCGCGAGCGAGCTGGCGGGCGCGCATCCGCCGGTACTGCTCGACGTCCGCTGGCAACTCAGCCTCGCCACGGCGACCGGTGAACCGCCGTTCGACGGTCGGGCCGCGTACGAGGCCGGGCATCTCCCCGGTGCCGTCTTCGTCGACCTCGACGAGGAGTTGGCGTCCGCGGCGGGCGGGCGGGGCCGTCATCCGCTGCCGGACCTCGCGGTGTTCGGCGCGGCGATGCGGCGGGCGGGCGTGTCGTCCGCGACGCCGGTCGTCGTCTACGACGGCGGGCTGGGCTGGGGCGCCGCCCGCGCGTGGTGGCTGCTGCGCTGGACGGGTCATCCGGACGTGCGGGTCCTCGACGGCGGGCTGCCGTCCTGGGAGGGCCCGTTGGAGACCGCGGTGCCGCGGCCGGCCGAGGGGGACTTCGTGCCGGTGCCGGCGGAGACCGGGCTGCTCGACGCCGACGGCGCGGCGGCGCTGGCGCGTTCAGGGGTGCTGCTGGACGCCCGCGCGGGGGAGCGGTACCGGGGCGAGGTGGAGCCGATCGACCGGGTCGGCGGGCACATTCCGGGCGCCGTCTCGGCGCCCACCACGGAGAACGTCGGCCCCGACGGCCGTTTCCTGCCGGCCGGGGAACTGAGCGCCCGCTTCAAGGACCTGGGCGTGTCGGGGGGTTCGCCGGTCGGCGTGTACTGCGGCTCGGGCGTCTCCGCAGCCCACGAGGTCCTGGCCCTGGCGGTCGCGGGCATCCCCGCGGCGCTGTACGTCGGTTCCTGGTCGGAGTGGTCCTCGGACCCGGAGCGACCGGTGGCGGTGGGCCCGGACCCGCAGTAGCCGGGACCGGATCGGCTCGGGCACGCCCACCGGGTCGTCTCCGTGTCCGGGTTCGTCTGCCGGGTTGTGCCGGTGCTCGGGTTCGTCTGCTGGCGCGTCCCGTGGCCGGGTTCGTCTGCCGGGTTGTGCCGGTGGTCGGGTCCGTCCGGTGGGTCGTGCCGGTGGTCGGGTTCGTCTGGCCGGTCGTGCCGGTGACCGAGTCCGTCCGGTGGGTCGTGCCCGTGGCCGGGTTCGTCTGCCGGGTTGTGCCGGTGGTCGGGTCCGTCCGGCGGGGCGTGCCGGTGACCGGGTTCGTCCGGCGGGTCGTGCCCGTGACCGGGTTCGTCCGCCGGGCCTCCCCGTGACCGGGTTCGTCCGCCGGGCCTCCCCGTGACCGGGTTCGTCCGCCGGGCCTCCCCGTGACCGGGTACGCCTGCCGGGCCTCCCCGTCACGGGGTACCCCGCCGAGGCGTCCCCGTGGCGGTGGGCCGGTTGCGGAGGTTTTCGGTTGACGGGCGGGGCCGTGCGGGGTCGCCCGCCCGAATCCGGATTCTCCGTCACCTCTCGGCTTCGCCGGAGCATGCGGCATCCCGCACCGTCGTAGGGCTCCGGGCGAGTCGTTCCTGGCGGGCCCGCGTACGGCGACGGCACGCGCCCGGCGCCTACGGCAAGCCCGCCCGAGGGCGGACGGGGGCGGGGCTCCGGTCGCACGTATGACGAGGCGCCCGTCGCTCGGCGTCGGGGGCGCCTCCCCGGACATCCGTCCGCCCGTCAACCGGCCACCCGCGCGGACCGCCCGATCGGCTTACTCCTGCTTCTTTCTCCGCGTCCCGAACACGATCTCGTCCCAGCTGGGTACCGCCGCACGCCGGCCGGGACGGACGCCGTCCGCCTCGGCCTGGCGGTCGGTCGAGCCGATGAGACGGTCCCGGTGGCTGCCGACGGAGCGCGGCATGAGGACATCCGCGTAGGCGGAACCGGCCGAGGCCGCGGGCGCCGGGGGCTCCTCCGCCTCGGGCTCGGACTCCGGTTCCTCGGCGGCGGGTTCGGGCGCGCGCTCCGGCACGACCAGGTCGCCCCGGAAGCTCGGCACCGCCTCCAGCAGGCTGGTGAGCGAGTCCCGTTCACCCGAGGCCGTGGCCGTCAGGGACTCTTCCTCGGGCTCGGATGCCTGCGCGGGCAGGCTCGGCCGCTCACGGTCGCCTGGACGGTCGCGCGGCAGCCGCGCGATGCGCGGCACGAACGGGAAGCTGGGCTCGGGCGCGGCCAGGTCGTCGGACTCGCCGATCAGCGAGCGCGCCTCGTCGTCGACGGCCTGGACGAGCCGCCGGGGCGGGTCGTACGTCCAGCTCGCCGAGTGCGGTTCGCCCGCGACGCGGTAGACCAGAAGTACTTCCCAGGTGCCGTCGTCGCGGCGCCAGGAGTCCCACTGGACGGTGTCCTTCTCCGCGCCGCGCAGCAGCAACCGCTCCTGAACGGCCTCGCCGAGCGGGGGGCCGGAGTTCTCGCCGGGCCGGCGCACCGGGGTCTTGCGGGCGCGTTCGGCCATGAAGGCGCGCTCGGCGAGGACCGGGCCCTCGAAGCGGCGCACGCGGTCCACCGGGATGCCGGCCATCTGGGCGACCTCTTCCGCGGTCGCACCGGCTCGTATACGCGCCTGGATGTCGCGGGGGCGGAGATGGCTCTCCACCTCGATCTCGATCTGGCCGAGGCGGGGACGGTCGCCGCGCACGGCGGCGCGGAGCCGTTCGTCGATCGGAAGCGTGTACTCCGTGCTGTCCGCAGCCTTCAGCACCAGCCGTGTGCCGTCATTCGAGACGGCCACGACACGCAGTTCGGGCATGGGGACCTCCCGGGTGGTGCCTGCCGACGTCACGTGCGTCGCTGCTTCCGCTAGTCGAGTGTGGCCTGCCCGGGTGCAGCCTGCCACAACCTTGCCGAGTTGCCCGGCGTGTCGGGCGCGGGCCCTGGATCGCCGTTATGACACGGTTACCTATTCGCAACGCTAAGTGACCAACTGCGTCACCCTGTGCAACTAGCCCCCCTCCCGGCGGTCCTCGAAGGTCCCGGGCACCCTGGTGGGAGACCGGACCCAGGGCTCGCCACAGTACTCCATTCGGACCACCTGCGTGGATGGGCGCGCCGCTCAAGGCATCCTCTATGCCCCCAGGACCCTCCGCAAGTAGTCATTACGGAACCGGCGTTCCGGATCGAGCCGGTCGCGGAGCGCGGTGAACTCCCCGAAGCGCGGATACACCCGGGAGAAGTACCCGGCGTCACGCGTGTGGATCTTCCCCCAGTGGGGCCGCCCCTCATGGGCGGTGAAGATGCGCTCGGCCGCGGTGAAATACCCCTGATAGGGAGTGCCCTTGAACATGTGGACGGCGATGTAGGCGGTGTCGCGGCCGGATGCCGTGGACAGCGTGATGTCGTCGGCCGGCGCGGTGCGCACCTCGACCGGGAAGCTCACCCGCAGCGGCGATCGGTCGACCATCGCCTTCAGTTCCCGCAGCGTCTCCACGAGCGCCACGCGCGGGACGGCGTACTCCATCTCCACGAACCGCACCCGGCGCGGCGAGGTGAACACCTTGTAGGGAATGTCGGTGTAGCTCCGCGCGGAGAGCGCCCTGCTGGAGATCCGGGCGATGGCGGGGATGGCGGCGGGCGCCGCGCGGCCGACCCAGTTGGCCACCTGGAACACCCCGTTGGAGAGGAACTCGTCGTCGACCCAGCCCCTGAGCGGGTGTACGGGCCGCTCCGGGCCCGCGCTGCGGTTGTTGCGCTTGGTGTTGGTGTTGCCGGTGTGCGGAAACCAGTAGAACTCGAAGTGTTCGTTCTCCGCGTGAAGTTGGTCGAATTCGGCGCAGACGCGGTCGAACGGCATCGGTTCCTCGCGGGCCGTGAGCAGGAAGACCGGCTCCACGGCGAACGTGACCGCGGTGATGATGCCGAGCGCGCCGAGACCGATGCGGGCGGCCGCGAAGACGTCCGGGTTCTCCTTGTCCGAGCAGGTGAGCACCGCGCCGTCGGCGGTGACCAGCTCCAGTCCCCGGATCTGGGCGGCGACGGAGGCGGAGTCGCGGCCCGTGCCGTGGGTGCCGGTACTGATGGCCCCCGAGACCGTCTGCTCCATGATGTCGCCCATGTTGGCCAGCGACAGACCCTCCCGCGCGAGGGCCACGTTGAGTCTCTTGAGCGGCGTGCCGGCCTCGACCGTGACCGTGCCCGCCGCACGGTCGATATCACGTATGCCCGTCAACAGTTGAGGGCGGATCAACAGGCCGTCGGTGGCGGCTATCGAGGTGAAGGAGTGCCCGGTGCCGACCGCCTTCACCGGCAGACCGTCCTCGGCGGCCCGGCGCACGGCGGCGGCCAGCTCGTCGACGGAGGCGGGCGCGACCTCCCGCGCGGGGCGGACGGCGACGGTCCCTCCCCAGTTACGCCATATGCCGTTCCCCGCGCTCGCTGAGCTGCCCAACGGAGCCTCCCCCACCCGGTGCCGGCCGCTTGAGCCGGCGGTACCCGAGGAAACCGACCGCGACCGCGACGGCCCCGGACGCCGCCGGAACCCCGTACCCTGCGCGCGCGCCGGCCGCGTCGATCACCCAGCCGGCCACGGAGGAGCCGACCGCGACCCCGACCGCGAGCCCGGTGCTCACCCAGGTCATGCCCTCCGTGAGCTGCGCGCGTGGTACGTGCTGTTCGATGAGGGACATCGTCGTGATCATCGTCGGAGCGATGGACAGACCCGCAACGAACAGCGCCACGGCCAGAAACGGCAAGTTCCCGACCAGTAGGAGTGGGATCATACTCACGGCCATGGCGCACACGCCCAGCAGCCAACGGCGTTCCGGCGCCCCTGCGAAACGCAGCAGCCCGAACACGGCGCCCGCCACGCACGAGCCGAGCGCGTACACGGCGAGCACCCCACTGGCCGCCGCCTTGTGCCCCTGCTCCTCGGCGAAGGCCACGGTGACCACGTCCACGGCACCGAAGATCGCGCCCGTCGCCACGAACGTCCCCACCAGCACCTGGAGGCCCACGGAACGCAGCGCCGTGCCGCCGCCCTTGTCCTGGCGCGGGTGCGGAACGGGCTCGGTGGCCCGCTGCGAGGTCAGCCAGAAGACCCCGGCCGCCAGGAAGCACGCCGCGAGCAGCGGGCCGGCCTCCGGGAACCAGGCCGTGGACAGCCCGATGGAGACGATCGGCCCGAAGATGAAGCAGATCTCGTCCACCACGGACTCGAAGGAGTACGCGGTGTGCAGCTGCGGCGTGCCCCGGTACAGGGCGGCCCACCGGGCCCGGATCATCGCGCCGAGGCTCGGCACGCAGCCGATGCCGGCACACGCGGCGAACAGCACCCACTCCGGCCACCCGTAGTGCGCGGCGAACAGCAGCACCGCCGCCGCGCCGAGCGACAACAGCGTCGCCGGGCGCAGCACCCGCCGCTGCCCGAACTGGTCCACCAGACGTGAGACCTGCGGACCCGCCACCGCCGCCGAGAGCGCGATCGTGGCCGCCAGGGCGCCGGCCAGTCCGTACCGTCCGGTCAGTTCGGAGATCATCGTCACCACGCCGATGCCCATCATGGACAGCGGCATCCGGCCGAGGAACCCCGCGGCGGAGAAGGCCTTGCTGCCGGGCGCGGCGAACAGGGCGCGATAGGGGCTGGGCACGGGGTCTCCGAAGGTGTCAGTAAGGTGCGACCGCAGTCGATACAGCTTACGGCCGGTGGTCACTCCCACGCACCGGCTTTACCGGGGCACGGGTGGGGGCACCCCCCGCCGTGTCCCGGCCGCCGGTGCCGAGTGGCAGGATCGAGACATGCCAGACGTGCTCGACGCCAGTCCCTATGACGCTTTGCTGCTGCTCTCCTTCGGCGGCCCCGAGGGCCCGGACGACGTGGTCCCGTTCCTGGAGAACGTGACCCGCGGGCGAGGCATCCCCAAGGAACGCCTCAAGGAGGTCGGGCAGCACTACTTCCGCTTCGGCGGGGTCAGCCCCATCAACGACCAGAACCGCGCCCTGCTGGACGCGCTGCGCAAGGACTTCGCCGAGCACGGTCTGGACCTGCCGGTCTACTGGGGCAACCGCAACTGGGCGCCCTACCTCACCGACACCCTGCGCGAGATGGTCCAGGACGGCCGCCGCCGCATCCTGGTCCTCACCACCAGTGCCTACGCCTCGTACTCCGGCTGCCGCCAGTACCGCGAGAACCTCGCCGACGCCCTCGCCGCCCTGGAGGCGGAGGGCCTGGAGCTGCCGAAGGTCGACAAGCTGCGGCACTACTTCAACCACCCCGGCTTCGTCGAGCCCATGATCGAGGGCGTGATCCGCTCCCTCGCCGACCTCCCCGAGGACGTCCGGGACGGCGCGCACATCGCCTTCTGCACCCACTCCATTCCGACCACCGCCGCGGACACCTCCGGCCCCGTCGAGGACCACGGCGACGGCGGGGCGTATGTCGCCCAGCACCTGGACGTGGCGCGGGTGATCGCCGACGCCGTGCGGGAGCGCACCGGCGTCGACCACCCGTGGCAGCTCGTCTACCAGTCCCGCTCGGGCGCCCCGCACATCCCGTGGCTGGAGCCCGACATCTGCGACCACCTCGAGGAGCGGCACGCCGCCGGCGTCCCGGCCGTGGTGATGGCCCCCATCGGCTTCGTCTCCGACCACATGGAGGTCCTCTACGACCTCGACACCGAGGCCACGGCCAAGGCGGAGGAGCTGGGACTGCCAGTGCGCCGCTCGGCGACCGTCGGCGACGACCCCCGCTTCGCCGCCGCCGTCCGTGAGCTGATCCTGGAGCGCGCGGCGACCGAACGCGGGCAGGACGTCGCCCGGTGCGCCCTGGGCGCGCTCGGCCCGAGCCACGACGTCTGCCCCGTCGGCTGCTGCCCCGCCCGCACCCCGCGTCCCGCCGCGGCGGGCGCCGACAGCCCCTACGCATGAGGAGCCCCGTGACCGACCCCCTGCACGCGGAACTGCTGGAACTGGCCCGGGAAGCCGCCCGCCGCGCGGGCGAGCTGCTGCGGGACGGCCGCCCGGCCGACCTGGCGGTCGCCGCGACCAAGTCCAGCCCGGTCGACGTCGTCACCGCGATGGACCTGGCGGCGGAGAAGCTGATCACCACGATGATCGCCGAGCGCCGCCCGGACGACGGCTTCCTCGGCGAGGAGGGCGCCGCCACCGAGGGCAGCAGCGGCATCCGCTGGGTGATCGACCCGCTCGACGGCACGGTGAACTACCTGTACGACCTGCCCACCTGGGCCGTCTCCATCGCGGCGGAACAGGACGGCGAGACCGTCGTCGGGGTGGTGGCCGCCCCCATGCGCGGCGAGACCTACTACGCCGTGCGCGGCGGCGGGGCCCGGGCCACCGGTGCCTGGGACGGCGAGCGCGAGCTGAGCTTCCGCCCCTCACCGCCCCTGGACCAGGCCCTGGTCTCCACCGGCTTCAACTACGTCAGAGAGGTCCGCGCCCACCAGGCGGACGTCGTACGGCAGCTGATCCCGCTCGTGCGGGACATCCGGCGCGGCGGCTCGGCCGCCATCGACCTGTGCGACGTCGCCGCGGGCCGCCTCGACGGCTATTACGAGCGCGGACTGCACCCCTGGGACCTCGCCGCCGGGGACCTGATCGCCCGGGAGGCGGGAGCGCTGACCGGCGGCCGCCCGGGAGACGCCCCCTCGCGTGCTCTGACCGTCGCCGCCAGTCCCGGCGTCTTCGGGCCCCTCCAGCGGCTCCTGGAGGACCTGGGAGCCTGGCACGACGGGACGCCCTGACCCCGGCCGCCCGCTGTCGCGACAAGGAAACGGGCCCCGGCGCTGGATTCGCCGGGGCCCGCTCACGTGCGGCTGATCAGACGCTGTGGAAGCCGACCTCCACGCCATGCTCGGCGGCGAGGCGGCGCAGGTCGTCGAGTTCGCCCTGTTCCACGTCGACGAGGAAGTCGTCGCCCTCGTCGCGGGCCCGCGACAGATCGGACTCGGTCGCCTTTATGCGCTGCAGAAGTCCTGCGGTGAATGCGTCCATGCTGCGCCCCCTCGTCCTGGGTCGGTGGGTCGGTGGCACGGGGATGTGCCGTTCGGAAGGGACGATCACGTCCGAAGCGGATGCCCTGCGCCACTCGGCCGGGCGGCGACGGTGCCGGACATCCATGCCCGCTCTGCGGAAGCGGACTGCATCGCACCGCATGGTGGCGCGGTACATGCAGAGCGTGATCGCGGGATGTAAAACCCGTCCTCCCCAAGCTGCCTTCCGCGGAAACCTCGCTGCGCCAGAAAATCTCGTAGTTCCCGCCCCGTTCGCCCGGAGGTTCCCGCGTTCCGGCCCCTCCGCCACCGTTCGCCCACTCGCCTTACTGCCGACTTATGGCCGAAAAGGGCAGGATGGAGGCAACACACCCACCACACCCCTGCCCGCGTACGCCCTTCGGCGCTGCGCGGGCGGGACATGAGGAAGGACAAGCGACGTGCGCGTACTCGTCGTCGAGGACGAGCAGCTGCTCGCCGATGCGGTGGCCACCGGGCTGCGCCGGGAGGCCATGGCCGTCGACGTCGTGTACGACGGTGCGGCCGCCCTGGAGCGCATCGGCGTCAACGACTACGACGTGGTCGTCCTCGACCGCGACCTCCCGCTCGTGCATGGCGACGACGTCTGCCGCAGGATCGTCGAGCTCGGCATGCCCACGCGCGTGCTGATGCTCACGGCGTCCGGCGACGTCAGCGACCGGGTCGAGGGCCTGGAGATCGGCGCCGACGACTACCTGCCCAAGCCCTTCGCGTTCAGCGAGCTCATCGCGCGCGTGCGCGCCCTCGGGCGCCGAACCAGCGTGCCGCTGCCGCCCGTCCTGGAGCGCGCCGGGATCAAGCTCGACCCCAACCGCCGCGAGGTGTTCCGCGACGGCAAGGAGGTCCAGCTGGCGCCGAAGGAGTTCGCCGTACTGGAGGTGCTCATGCGCAGTGAGGGGGCCGTCGTCTCCGCGGAGCAGCTGCTGGAGAAGGCGTGGGACGAGAACACGGACCCGTTCACCAATGTGGTCCGGGTGACCGTGATGACCCTGCGCCGCAAGCTGGGCGAGCCGCCGGTCATCGTGACCGTGCCCGGCTCGGGTTACCGGATCTGATCCCCATGGCCGCCACCCCCACACCGGCGTCCCCGCAGGCCCCGCCGAAGCCCACCTGGGACCCCCGCAGGCCGGTACCGCCCTTTCCCTGGCTGCGCCCGACCATCCGGATACGGCTGACCCTGCTCTACGGCGGCATGTTCCTGATCGCCGGGATAATGCTGCTGTCGATCATCTACCTGCTCGCCGCGAACGCGCTCAACGTGGGCAGCGACCTGCCGTTCCGGATCCTCTCGGGAGAGGTGTCCAGCGACGTCTGCAACCTGCGCAGTTCGCCGCTGCCCGCGGACGACCTCAACCGGGCGCTCAACGAATGCGTCAACGAGCAGCGGCAGCACGCCCTGGACGATCTGCTCAGCCGCTCGCTGCTCGCCCTGCTCGGTCTCGCGATCATCGCCTTCGCCTTCGGCTATGCCATGGCCGGGCGGGTCCTGTCGCCGCTGGGCCGGATCACCCGCACCGCCCGCGCGGTGGCCGGCTCGGACCTGTCCCGCCGGATCGAGCTGGACGGCCCCGACGACGAGCTGAAGGAGCTGGCCGACACCTTCGACGACATGCTGGAGCGGCTCGAGCGGGCGTTCACGGCCCAGCAGCGGTTCGTGGGCAACGCCTCGCACGAGCTGCGCACGCCGCTGGCGATCAACCGCACACTTCTGGAAGTCCATCTCTCCGACGCGAACGCGCCGGTGGAGCTCCAGCAGCTCGGCAAGACGCTGCTGTCCACCAACGAGCGCAGCGAACAGCTCGTCGAGGGCCTGCTGCTGCTCGCCCGCAGCGACAACCAGATCGTCGAGCGCAAGCCCGTCGACCTCGCAGAGGTGGCCGGTCAGGCGATCGACCAGGTACGCGCCGAGGCCGAGACCAAGGGTGTGGTGCTCCGCGGCAACCGCGAACCCGCGGTCGTCCAGGGCAACGGTGTGCTGCTGGAGCGCATCGCCCTGAACCTGGTGCAGAACGCGGTGCGCTACAACGTGCCGGAGGACGGCTGGGTAGAAGTCACCACCGAGGTCCAGCACGGCCAGGCGGTCCTCGTGGTGTCCAACACCGGTCCGGTCGTACCGGCGTACGAGATCGACAACCTCTTCGAGCCGTTCCGCCGGCTGCGCAGCGAGCGCACGGGCAGCGACAAGGGTGTCGGACTCGGTCTGTCCATCGCGCGGTCGGTCGCCCGGGCGCACGGCGGGCACATCTACGCACAGCCGCGCGAAGGGGGAGGGCTCGTGATGCGCGTCACCCTTCCGATCTGACATCATGCCCCCGACACGACGGGGTGTTCACTTTGAGCGGAATTTCCGGGGCGCACCACCGGCGTCCCCGTGTGGGATCGATCACAAGAGCGATTTCTCGGCCATCCACTCTCCGTGATCATGGTTGCCGTCGGAAGGTCGGGAAAGTCCCAGTTTTCAGGGACCCTGATCACGGGAAGTACACGGTGAGGCGCCTTTGATGCGCGGCATCGGGACCGTGTACGGTCCCCATCGCCATCCAAGCCGATCACTCATGAGGAGTCCGGTTGGGTGTCGATTGAGTAACAGACCTTGATGTGAGGCAAAATCTCCGCCTCAGGTCGGGCACAAGTCCGGCCTCTCACGCGTTACGTGCGCTGGAGACACCGCATACACCCAGAGGGGGAGAGCGATATGGCAACCGACTACGACACTCCACGCAAGACCGATGACGACGTCGACTCGGACAGCCTGGAAGAGCTGAAGGCCCGGCGGAACGACAAGTCGGCCTCGGCCGTGGACGTCGACGAGTTCGAGGCCGCCGAGGGCCTCGAGCTGCCCGGAGCGGACCTCTCGAACGAGGAGCTGGCCGTCCGGGTCCTGCCCAAGCAGCAGGACGAGTTCACCTGCATGAGCTGCTTCCTGGTGCACCACCGCAGCCAGCTGGCCCGCGAGAAGAACGGCCAGCCGATCTGCCGCGACTGCGACTGAGGCGGGGTCGGCCGTGACTGGCTCGACCCCTCCGCGGAAGCGCCGCTTCTTCACGAGAGGAGCGGACCAAGGGCCCGACACGGGCCCGCAGCACGACACGCGTGACCAAGAGCGAGGCTCAACCGGCACCGGGGCGGCCTCGCTCGAAGCGGCACCCGGCCGGGGTGACCTCCCGGCGTCCCTGGAGGTCACCGCGCCCGTGGCGCACCGGCGCGCCGCCGTCCTCCGGGACAAGGCCCGGGAAGGCGCCCGTAAGGGCGGTGCACGTGCCAGAGCGGGACTGTGGCATCTCGCCGACCGGATCATCGAGATCGCCCCGCGTGTGCCCGTCAGAGACCTTCAGACGCTGCGGCGGCAGTTCCCCGGGCTCGGGCCCGAGCAGCTCGCGGACGCGCTCGTGGCGGGCGCGGCGAAGGCCACGGCGACGGTGGGGGCCGGGGTCGGTGCCGCGGCGATGATGCCCGTGCCGCCCGCTATGCCGGCGGAGCTGACTGCCGAGATCACCGGTGTCGCCGCGATCGAACTCAAGCTGATCGCCGAACTCCACGAGGTGTACGGCGTACGGCCGCCGGGTGGGCTTGTCCAGCGCAGCACCGTGTACCTGAACTCCTGGTCGGAGGAGCGGGGGGTCGAGGCGACGAAGCCGTCTACGGTGAGTGCGGCCTTGAACAGCCGGATGAAGCGGGAACTGCGTCAGCGGATCATGAAGCGTACGGTCCGTAATCTGCCGAATCTGATGCCGTTCCTGGTCGGGGCCGCCGTGGGTGCGGTGATGAACCGCCGGGATACGAGAAAGCTTGCGGCGCGGATTCGGAATGACCTGCGGAGGATTCAGGTGCCGTGGGAGGCGCTGCAGGATCTGCCGGCGTTGGAGCGGCCGGGGAACGTCCTGCCCGAGGACGCGCTGAAGGAACTTGGCTAGGCGTCCTGAACGCCGTTTCTCTCGCCCCCGCCGCCCCTTCCCGTCCCGTCCCCGGGGGCTGCGCCCCCGAACCCCCCTTCCGGCCCTGAACGGGCCTCGTCCTCAAACGCCGGACGGGCTGACATCACACCCCCCGGGGGGGCGCGGGGAACTGCGCGACGGTGGTTGAACGCCGGGTGGGTTACCGATTGGCGCGGGAGCAGCTCCCCTCAGGGGCGCGGGGAACTGCGCGACGGTGGTTGGACGCCGGTCACGTCACCGACTGGGGTGGGAGTGGCACCCTCAGGGGTGCGGGGAACTGCGCGGCGTTGCTGGACGTCGGTGCGTCAGTGGGCGGGGTTGGAGGGGGTCTCGGTGTTGTTCTGCCGCGCCGCGTGTAGTGCCTGGGCCAGGCGTTCCGGGGTGCGGGTCGACAGGAAGACGTAGGGAGTCGGGTCCTCGGGGTCGGTGACGTCCACGCGCAGCGCGCCGGGAATGTACGCCCGCAGCAGCATGAAGCAGCGCGGGTCCGCCTTGTGACCGCGCCAGGCCCGCGCCCCCTCCGCATCCAGCACCTCCGCCTCACCCAGCGCCGACACCGGAATCCTCGCCTCCCCCGCGATCAGATGCCCGCCCACGACCCGGATCCGCACCGAGCCGTACGAACTGGCCACGACCGCCGCGGCAGCGGTACCCCCGGCCAGCCCGCCGAGCGTCGGCAGCGTGCCGAACGGGAGCAGGATCAGGGCCAGCGAGACCCCCACCAGGAAGCACATCAGCCACCAGGAACGGGGCGCGGTGAGGCGTTCTTCGTACGGGGTGGCGGAGAGCGGCATGAAGCCAAGCTTGGCACGGTGACGGGAGCGCACACGCGCGCGGGTAAGGTCTGCGCCTGTGAGTGGTACTTCCCCAGCTCTTCAGCCCCCTGCCGACGCCGTGAAACCGGTGCGCCATCCGGACGCGCCCGCACCCGGCGAGCTCCTCGGCTCCCACTACGGCCAGTGCTTCGGCTGCGGCGACGAACAGCCCCACGGACTGCACCTCCAAGCCCGCGCCGGCGAAGGCGTGTCGATCACCGCCGAGTTCACCGTGCAGGCCGCCCACCAGGGCGCCCCGGGACTCGCGCACGGCGGGGTGCTCGCCACCGCCCTGGACGAGACGCTCGGCTCCCTGAACTGGCTGCTGCGCACCATCGCCGTGACCGGCCGACTGGAGACGGACTTCGTCCGGCCCGTGCCGGTGGGCACCGTGCTGCACCTGGAGGCCGAGGTGACGGCAGTGGCGGGACGGAAGATCTACTGCACCGCCACCGGACGCATCGGCGGCCCCGAGGGACCCGTCGCGGTCCGTGCGGACGCCGTGTTCATCGAGGTGAAGGTCGACCACTTCATCGACCACGGCCGCGAGGAGGAGATCCGGGCCGCCATGAGCGACCCCGACCAGGTCCGGCGCGCGCGTGCCTTCGAGGTGAACCCGTGAGCGCGCCCCGCCCCGGCGCGCTCGAGGTGCTGATCAGGCGTGTCGACCCCGACGTACCGCTTCCGGCGTACGAGCATCCGGGCGACGCGGGGGCCGATCTGCGGACCACCGAGGCCTGCGAACTGGCTCCCGGCGAACGGGCCGTACTGCCCACCGGGGTGTCTGTGGCGCTCCCCGAGGGGTACGCGGCCTTCGTGCATCCGCGATCCGGTCTGGCGGCCCGCTGCGGTGTGGCCCTGGTGAATGCCCCGGGGACGGTTGATGCCGGGTACCGTGGGGAAATCAAGGTGATCGTGGTGAATCTCGATCCGCGCGAGACCGTGCGGTTCGAGCGCTTCGACCGGATTGCCCAACTGGTCGTCCAGCAGGTCGAGAGGGTCCGCTTCGTGTCGGTCGCGGAGCTTCCCCCCTCGGTCCGGGCCGAGGGGGGCTTCGGGTCCACCGGCGGCCATGCCGCGATGGAAGAAGAAGGTAAGAGCGGCACAAGCGTTCAGGCCGCCGTAGGCGGTACAGCGGGTGGGAATCGATACGCTTCGGTCGTATCCGACCGGGAAGGACAGTGACGTGTTCGGACGTCGCAAGAAGAAGGATGCCGCCGACGGTGCGGCCGGCGAGGCCGAGCAGGTCGTCGACGGTGTCGACACTGAGGCGGACGGCGAGGAGGCCGAGCGGCTGAGGCTCGAGCCGGCGCCGCGGCCCGACGGACCCTGGGACAGTTCCGAGGTCCGTGCGCCCGGCGAGGGCCGGGTCGACCTGGGCGGGCTGTTCGTGCCCGGAGTCGACGGCATGGAGCTGCGGGTGGAGGTCGCGGGCGACGCGATCGTCGCGGCCACCGTCGTGCTGCAGGACAGCGCCATCCAGTTGCAGGCCTTCGCCGCTCCCAAGCGCGAGGGCATCTGGAGCGAGGTGCGCGAGGAGATCGCGACCGGCATCACCCAGCAGGGCGGCATCATCGACGAGGTCGAGGGCCCGCTGGGCTGGGAGCTGCGCGCCCAGGTGCCGGTGCAGCTGCCGGACGGAACCGGCGGCTTCCAGGTCGTGCGGTTCGTCGGTGTGGACGGCCCCCGCTGGTTCCTGCGCGGGGTGATCTCGGGTCAGGGCGCGGTGCAGCCGCAGGCCGCCGGGCTCCTCGAGCAGATCTTCCGGGACACGGTCGTGGTGCGCGGCGAGGGCCCCATGGCGCCGCGCGACCCCATCGTCCTCAAGCTGCCGAACGACGCCCAGATGGTGCCCGAGAACGTTCAGCAGGAGGAGGGCGGCTCCCGCTTCGCCGGCGGCATGGGCCAGCTCCAGCGCGGACCGGAGATCACCGAGGTGCGCTGAGTCTTCGGCGCCTCGAGCTCACAGGGCCGTGTCCCCCAGGGACGCGGCCCTTTCTCGTGCGCGGACCGTTGATCGGCCGGCTGCCGGACGGGGATACTGGCGCCCGGGTTCACGGGGGAGGGCAGCCATATGAGTCAGGTGATCACCGACGCCATGGTGCGCGTCGAGGACGTGCACAAGTCGTACGGCAGTGGGGCCGCCGCGGTCCACGCGCTGCGCGGCGTCTCCTTCGAGGTCCCGCGCGGCGAACTGGTCGCCCTCAAGGGACGCTCGGGATCGGGCAAGACCACGCTGCTGAACATCGTCGGCGGACTCGACACCCCCGACCGGGGACGGGTCCACGTCGACGGGAGCGATCTCGCCGGGCTCGACGAGAACGGGCTGCTCGCCCTGCGCCGGGACCACGTCGGCTTCGTCTTCCAGTCCTTCGGCCTCATCCCGATCCTCACCGCCGCCGAGAACGTCGGCGTACCGCTGCGGCTGCGCCGGGCCGACCCGCGCGAGCGCGAGGAGCGCGTCGAACTGCTGCTCTCCCTGGTCGGGCTCGCCGACCATGCGGCACAGCGGCCCGGCGAGCTGTCCGGTGGCCAGCACCAGCGGGTCGCCATCGCCCGCGCCCTCGCCAACAGCCCCTCCCTCCTCATCGCCGACGAGCCGACCGGCCAGCTCGACGCCGAGACCGGGCACGCCGTCATGGAGCTGCTGCGCGCGGTCGTCCACAGCGAGCACGTCACCGCGCTCGTCGCCACGCACGACGCCACGCTCCTCGACCTGGCCGACCGCGTGCTGGAGCTGAGCGACGGCGAGATCGTCGAGCACTGACCCCTGGCCGGGGGGAACGTATCGTTGAATCCTTCCAGCGGCATGGTGGCGCCCCCGCGCGGGGCCGGTGCCGCGGCAGCCACGAAAGCCGTGGGACCTGCAGAACCCGAAAGGCAGTCCTCATGACCCGTGTGCTGGTGGTCGACGACGATCCGGCCATCGTGCGCGCCCTCGTGATCAACCTCAAGGCCCGCTCGTACGAGGTCGACTCCGCCCACACCGGTGCGGGGGCCCTGCGTACGGCCGCCGAGCACCATCCCGACGTGGTCGTCCTCGACCTGGGCCTGCCCGACATGGACGGCGTCGAGGTGATCAGGGCACTGCGCGGCTGGTCCCGGGTGCCCATCCTGGTGCTGTCCGCGCGGCACGCCTCCGACGAGAAGGTGCAGGCGCTGGACGCCGGCGCCGACGACTACGTCACCAAGCCCTTCGGCATGGACGAACTGCTGGCCCGGCTGCGGGCCGCCGTACGCCGCGCGGAGCCCGCCGGGGACGGGGGCGATGCGGTGGTCGAGACCGACGAGTTCACCGTCGACCTGGCCGCCAAGAAGGTCAACCGGGGTGGCAAGGACGTACGGCTGACACCCACCGAATGGCATCTGCTGGAGGTGCTGGTGCGGGCCGGCGGCCGTCTGGTGGCGCAGAAGCAGTTGCTGCGGGAGGTGTGGGGGCCGTCCTACGGGACGGAGACCAACTACCTGCGCGTGTACATGGCGCAGCTGCGGCGGAAACTGGAGGCGGATCCGTCCCATCCCAGGCACCTCATCACCGAGCCCGGCATGGGGTACCGCTTCGAGAAGTGAAGCTGGGAAGCGCCGTCTGCGATGGCGCCCGGGTGCGGCCGGTTCGGACCACGGGCGCAGGGGGTACGGAACCGTCGGTGGCCCCCGGTACGCTTCAGATATGAGTGCTGTTTCTCGTTCCGAGAAGCCGGCAGGCCGGTTCCGGCGCATGCTCGACCGGCTCTCCTCGTCCCAGGAGGACCTGGAGTCCGAGGAGCTGCGTGAGGACGCCGAGACCGCCGGCTGTACGCGGATAGGCGACTGTCAGGACCGGCAGATCGTGACGGTTACTGGTACCTTGCGCACGGTCACGCTGCGGCCGCGCGCGGGAGTCCCGGCCCTCGAGGCCGAGCTGTTCGACGGCTCCGCCGCGCTGGACGTGGTGTGGCTCGGCCGGCGCTCCATCCTGGGGATCGAGCCGGGGCGCAAACTGATCGCATCGGGCCGGATCTCCATGAGCCGGGGCCGCCGGGTGCTGTTCAATCCCAAATACGAACTGAGACCCCTCGGAGGGGAGTAGCCGGTGACGTCGCTCGACAAGCCGACAACCGAAGACACATCCGCGGATGACGCCCGGGCGGTGACGGAGGCCGCCCTGTTCGAGGCGTTCGGCGGGGTGCGGGGCATGGTCGAGACGGTGCTGCCCGGGCTCCTCTTCGTCAGCATCTACACGGTCAACAAGAACCTGCACATGTCGGCGATCGCGGCGCTCGCCGTGGCGCTGGTGATGGTCGTGGTCCGGCTGGCCCGGAAGGACACCGTCAAGCACGCCTTCAGTGGTGTCTTCGGGGTCGCCTTCGGTGTGGTCTTCGCGATGATGACCGGCAACGCCAAGGACTTCTACCTGCCGGGCATGCTCTACACGCTGGGCCTGGCCCTGGCGTACATCGTGACGGCGATGGCGGGGGTCCCGCTGATCGGTCTGATGCTCGGCCCCGTCTTCAAGGAGAACCTCTCCTGGCGCACCCGTAACCCCGGCCGGAAGAAGGCGTACACCAAGGCCAGCTGGGCCTGGGGACTCATCCTGCTCGGCAAGAGCGCGATCCTCTTTCCGCTGTACTGGTGGGCGGACACGACGCAGCTGGGCTGGGTCCTGGTGGCGCTGAAGATCCCGCCGTTCCTGCTCGCCGTGTATCTGACCTGGGTCTTCCTGGCGAAGGCGCCGCCGCCGATCGATGTGTTCGCGGAGATGGAGGCGGAGGAGGAACGCAAGGCTGCCGCCTCCGAGTAGGCGCGCCTTGCTCTCTGGGGGCCGCCGCCCCCAGGCCCCCGCTTCGGCCCTGAACGGGCCTCGTCCTCAAAGGCCGGACGGGCTGAGATGGGGCGCCCGGAGTTGTGCGGGCGCCCCATGATTTCCTTTCGGCCCTGAACGGGCCTCGTCCTCAGACGCCGGACGGGCTGAGATGGGGCGCCCGGAGTTTTCGGGCGTCCCCTTTTCTCATTTTCACAGCTCCTTGCGGACCGACAGCAGATCCTCCAGTTGTTCCTCGCGAGCCTGGGCGGCCACGAAGAGGAGTTCGTCGCCCGGCTCCAGGGAATCCTCCCGCGTCGGCGTCAGCACGCGTGTGCCTCGGATGATGGTGACCAGGGAGGTGTCCTGCGGCCACTCGACGTCCCCGACCTGGGTGCCGGCCAGCGCCGACTCCTCGGGCAGGGTCAGCTCCACCAGGTTGGCGTCACCGTGGCTGAAGCGCAGCAGCCGGACCAGGTCGCCGACGCTGACCGCCTCCTCCACCAGGGCCGACATCAGACGCGGCGTGGAGACGGCGACGTCCACGCCCCAGGACTCGTTGAACAGCCACTCGTTCTTCGGGTTGTTCACCCGGGCGACGACCCGCGGAACGCCGTACTCGGTCTTGGCGAGCAGCGAGACGACGAGGTTGACCTTGTCGTCGCCGGTCGCGGCGATGACGACGTTGCAGCGCTGGAGCGCGGCCTCGTCCAGGGACGTGATCTCGCAGGCGTCGGCCAGCAGCCACTCCGCCTGCGGTACGCGCTCCACCGAGATGGCGGTCGGCGCCTTGTCGATCAGCAGGATCTCGTGGCCGTTCTCCAGCAGTTCGCCCGCGATCGAGCGGCCCACCGCACCGGCTCCGGCAATGGCGACCCTCATCAGTGACCGCCCTCCTCTTCGGGCCCCTTGGCGAACGCCGCCTCGACCCGGTCGATCTCATCCGTGCGCATCATCACATGCACCAGGTCGCCCTCCTGCAGCACCGTCTGCGAGGTGGGCAGAATCGCCTCGCCGAGCCGGGTCAGGAAGGCCACGCGCACACCCGTCTCGTCCTGCAGCCGGCTGATCCGGTGGCCCACCCAGGCCGGGGAGGTGTGCACCTCGGCCAGCTGGACCCCGCCGGTGGGGTCGCGCCACAGCGGCTCGGCGCCCGAGGGGAGCAGCCGGCGCAGCATCTGGTCGGCCGTCCAGCGGACCGTCGCCACCGTGGGGATGCCGAGGCGCTGGTAGACCTCCGCGCGGCGTGGGTCGTAGATGCGGGCGGCCACGTTCTCGATGCCGAACATCTCCCGGGCCACCCGCGCGGCGATGATGTTGGAGTTGTCGCCGCTGGACACGGCGGCGAAGGCACCCGCCTCCTCGATGCCCGCCTCACGCAGGGTGTCCTGGTCGAAGCCGACCCCGGTAACCCGGCGGCCGCCGAACGAGGAGCCCAGCCGGCGGAAGGCGGTCGGGTCCTGATCGACCACGGCTACCGTGTGCCCCTGCTCCTCCAGGGCCTGGGCCAGGGCGGAACCCACCCTTCCGCAGCCCATGATGACAATGTGCATCGCCTCACACCGCGCTTCCTGCAGGCCCTTCGACCTTCATGACCTTCGTGCTCATGTCTCTCTTTCCGGCTCGCCAGGCGGGACATCGCGGCCCGGAGAAACCGGCCGCAAGGCAACATCATGCCGGGGGATCGCGGTCCTGACGCCCTCCGGGGCCCGGCCATCGCGTCCGCGTGCCGGACTCCAACGTATCCGCCCCACCGGGGAACGCCCGAGACCCGGGTGAGGAGCAAACCGGCCATGACCGTGGAGATAGACGTCCTCGTCATGGGCGGCGCGGGCGCGGACACGATCATGCATGTGCCCGAGCTGCCCGTAGCGCTCGCCGACAGCCACATGATCCGGCCGGGCATCGTCACCCGCGCGGGACAGCGGGGCGCCGTGCGTCGTCTCGCCACCGTCAGCCGGCACGCCCCCGTCGTCATCACCCAGCCTTGTGCGGGGGCCCTGCCCCTGCTGCGCGAGGCGGGCGTGAAGATCTCGGACCTCGTCTTCCTCCCCGCCGCGGCCCTGCCCGACCCGGAGGCCACCATGCGCAGGATGCCGGGCGCGGCAGGGCTCGGATCGTCATCGCCACCGCCGGGCCCGAGGGAGCGTTGCTGCTCGCCGACGGTGAGGCGACCCGCTTCCCCGCCGCCGAGCCCTCGGCACCGGTCCTGGACTCCAACGGGGCCGGCGACGCCTTCGCGGCCGCGTTCCTCTATGGCCCCCTCCGCGGCGAGCCGCCCCGTCACTGCGCCCGGATATGGGCGCGGGCGTCGGCCATCGGACCGTGGGCACTGCTCGCCGGAGTCGCCGCATCCGGCCCCGGCACGGTCAGCGGCGCGTGATGCTGCGCACGCTTGCCACGGTGAGGATGCCGAGGCCGATGAGCGCGGCCGTGGCGCCGATGAGTTCTGCGGTCGTGTGCATGGGACCTCCACGTGGCGTGGTGATGACGGCCGGGCGGCCGGTCATATCGGCCGGGTGACTGGTCATATGAGCACGGAACTTCCGCTCATCCAGGCATGACACTTCCGCGACCTGCGGAATCCGCGCCCCGGCCCCCGGTGAGTTCACCCGGAGAGCACAGGGCGTATGAATGCCGTATGGATGTGGGTGGCGGGTGGGGCACCCCTTGGCCGACGGCTTACGATCCACTGTTGTGTCCAAACTGACCGACGTGCCCAAACGGATCCTCATCGGGCGCGCACTACGCAGCGACCGGCTCGGGGAAACGCTTCTGCCGAAGCGCGTGGCACTCCCCGTGTTCGCCTCCGACCCGCTGTCCTCCGTGGCCTACGCCCCCGGCGAGGTGCTGCTGGTCCTGTCCATCGCGGGTCTGTCGGCGTACCACTTCAGCCCCTGGGTCGCCGCCGCGGTCGTCGTGCTGATGTTCACCGTGGTCGCCTCCTACCGCCAGAACGTCCGTGAGTACCCGAGCGGCGGCGGCGACTACGAGGTGGCCAACACCAACCTCGGCCCCAGGGCCGGACTGACCGTCGCCAGCGCCCTGCTCGTCGACTACGTCCTCACCGTCGCCGTGTCGATCTCCTCCGGGATCGAGAACCTGGGCTCGGCGATCCCGTTCGTCGTCGAGAACAAGGTGGCCTGCGCGATCGGCGTGATCGGGCTGCTGACACTGATGAACCTGCGCGGGGTGAAGGAGTCGGGCACGCTCTTCGCGATCCCCACGTACGTCTTCGTCGCGGGCGTCTTCACGATGATCGCGTGGGGAGCGTTCCGCGGGGTCGTGCTCGGTGACGACATGCGGGCACCGACCGCGGACTTCGAGATCAAACCCGAACACCCGGGCCTCGCCGGTTTCGCCCTGGTCTTCCTGCTCCTGCGCGCCTTCTCCTCCGGCTGCGCCGCGCTCACCGGCGTGGAGGCGATCTCCAACGGCGTCCCGGCCTTCCGCAAGCCCAAGTCGCGCAACGCGGCGAACACGCTCGCCATGATGGGCCTGCTCGCCGTCACCATGTTCTGCGGCATCATCGGGCTGGCCATGGCCACCGACGTCCGCATGGCCGAGAACCCCGCCAAGGACCTGATCCACGACGGCGCCCCGCTCGGCCCCGACTACGTTCAGGACCCGGTGATCTCCCAGGTCGCCGAGGCCGTCTTCGGCCACGACAGCCTGCTGTTCATGATCCTCGCCGCCGCCACCGCGCTGGTGCTGTTCCTCGCCGCGAACACCGCCTACAACGGCTTCCCGCTGCTCGGCTCGATCCTCGCCCAGGACCGCTACCTCCCCCGCCAGCTCCACACGCGCGGCGACCGCCTCGCCTTCTCCAACGGCATCGTGCTGCTCGCGGGCGCCGCCGGACTTCTGGTGTGGATCTACGGCGCCGACTCCACGCGGCTGATCCAGCTCTACATCGTCGGCGTGTTCGTCTCCTTCACGCTCAGCCAGACCGGCATGGTCCGGCACTGGAACCGGCTGCTGGCCACGGAGAAAGACCAGGCCAAGCGCCGCCACATGATCCGCTCCCGGGCCATCAACACCTTCGGCGCGTTCTTCACCGGCCTGGTCCTGGTCGTCGTGCTCGTCACCAAGTTCACCCACGGCGCCTGGGTCGCGCTGCTCGGCATGTGCATCTTCTACGCGACCATGACCGCGATCCGCAGGCACTACGACCGGGTCGCCGAGGAGATCGCGGCCCCGGAGACCCCGACCGACGACAGCGTACGGCCGTCCCGGGTCCACTCCGTCGTCCTCGTCTCCAAAATCCACCGCCCCACCCTGCGCGCGCTCGCCTACGCCAAGCTCATGTGCTCCGACACCCTGGAGGCGCTCAGCGTCAACGTGGACCCGGACGAGACCAGGGCACTGCGCGAGGAATGGGAGCGGCGCGGCATCGACGTACCCCTGAAGGTGCTCGACTCCCCCTACCGCGAGGTCACCCGCCCGGTGATCGAGTACGTCAAGAGCCTCCGCAAGGAGTCACCGCGCGACGTGGTGTCCGTGATCATCCCCGAGTATGTGGTCGGCCACTGGTACGAGCACCTGCTGCACAACCAGAGCGCGCTGCGGCTCAAGGGCCGGCTGCTGTTCACCCCGGGCGTGATGGTGACCTCGGTGCCCTACCAGCTGGAATCCTCCGAGAAGGCCAAGCGGCGGGCCCGCAGGCGGCAGGAATGGGCGGCACCCGGCTCGGTGCGCCGCGGCCCGGCCGAACGAGCAAAGGACTCCTCCACGGACACGTAGACTGGTGGGCTGTTGTCCCGGGCCCCTAGGGGCCGGTCCGCTCTCGATGTTGTGGAGTCACCCCGCCATGCAGGCAGAACCGAGGAAATCACTGGTGGGGGAGGAGTACGAGGTCGAGGTCGGCCCCGTCGCCCACGGCGGCCACTGCATCGCCCGTACGTCCGAGGGCCAGGTCCTCTTCGTCCGGCACGCCCTGCCCGGCGAACGCGTGATCGCGCAGGTCACGGAGGGTGAGGAGGGGGCGCGCTTCCTCCGCGCGGACGCGGTGCGGGTGCTGGACGCCTCCAAGGACCGCATCGACGCCCCCTGCCCGTTCGCCGGTCCCGGCCGCTGCGGCGGCTGCGACTGGCAGCACGCCAAGCCGGGCGCCCAGCGGCGCCTGAAGGGCGAGGTCGTGGCGGAGCAGCTGCGGCGACTGGCCGGGCTCACGCCGGAGGAGGCCGGCTGGGACGGCACCGTGATGCCGGCCGAGGGCGACAAGGTCCCCCCGGGGCAGGTCCCGGCCTGGCGCACGCGCGTGCAGTACGCCGTCACCGCCGACGGCCGCGCGGGACTGCGCCGGCACCGGTCGCACGAGGTCGAGCCGATCGACCACTGCCTGATCGCGGCGGAGGGCGTCAGCGAGCTGGGCATCGAGAAGCGGGACTGGACGGGCATGGACTCCGTCGAGGCGATCGCCGCGACGGGCTCCCAGGACCGCCAGGTGGTCCTCACCCCCAAGCCGGGCGCCCGCCTCCCCCTGGTCGAACTGGACCGCCCCGTCTCGGTCCTGCGCGTCGACGAACGCAACGGCCAGATCCACCGTGTCCACGGCCGCCCCTTCGTCCGCGAACGCGCGGACGGCCGTACCTACCGCGTCTCCGGCGGCGGCTTCTGGCAGGTCCACCCGAAGGCCCCCGACACCCTCGTCACCGCGGTCATGCAGGGCCTGCTGCCCCGCAAGGGGGACATGGCCCTCGACCTCTACTGCGGCGTCGGCCTGTTCACGGGCGCCCTGGCCGACCGAGTCGGCGAGGCGGGCGCGGTGCTCGGCATCGAGTCCGCCAAGCGCGCGGTGGAGGACGCCCGCCACAACCTCGCGGACTTCCCCCGCGTCCGCATCGAACAGGGCAAGGTCGAGTCGGTCCTGCCCCGCACCGGCATCACGGAGGTCGACCTCGTCGTCCTCGACCCACCCCGCGCCGGAGCCGGCCGCAAGACGGTGGCCCACCTCTCGTCCCTGGGCGCCCGCAGGATCGCATACGTGGCCTGCGACCCGGCGGCGCTGGCACGGGACCTGGCGTACTTCCGGGACGGGGGGTACCGGGTGCGGACGCTGCGGGTGTTCGACCTGTTTCCGATGACGGCGCATGTGGAGTGCGTCGCGATCCTGGAACCCGCTGGAAAAGGCTCCTGACCTGCGGTTTTCTGACTTCTTTCGTCGGCTCGACCTGTTTGGGAGGTGGGAACGGGTGGAGGCGGACGGTGTCGCGTGACCTGCGCATTCGTTTGAGGGGAGGGGTGTGTGGAGGTGGCGGAGCCCGTTGGTTCTTGCGGCTTGACGCACCAATGACGCACGGGCTGAAAGGCCGTCAGGTCGTTGGAGGGGCTGGAACAGGTGCGGAGGCGAGCTGGCCGGCTTCCTCGTACGCTCACGTTTGTCTTGCTGCTGAGCCGCAGCAGGGCAGCTGAGCTGCCCCGAGTTTTGTAGAGTCCGGTGATCTTGTTTCAGGCGGACTGTGGGGTGTTCCTGGTTTCGCCGGAACTCGCCTTCGTACTCGGCGGGCGGGACGTAGTCGAGGGCGGGGTGCAGACGTTCTTCGTTGTACCAGGTGACGCATGCGAGGCGGTCGGTCTAGCGAATCGACACGTATTGCGAGCCCCTGTCGCTGTGGTGAATGAGGCCGGAGTCCGTCTTGATCCTGTGTCTCCACAGGGCCTCTCCAGGGTGCCCAGCGGGAGTTCGGTGGGCATGTGGTTCGCGACCTGCCGGCCGACGATCACCCGCGAGTACACGTCCAGGACGAACGCCATGTACACCCAGCCCGACCAGGTGCGGGCATACGCCGCCTCGATGCCCTTGCCCTGCAGGGCACGGGACATCCATCGGGCCCCTTAGGTGGCCCCGGACTCGGCGTGGACTCCTCGATCAGCGGCATCAGCTGCTCGTCGCGGAGCCGGCGGGCGGACTTCGGCCGCCTTTTGCGGGCGAAATAGGTGGACGGCGACGGCTCCAGCACCCGGCAGACGGGATCGACCCCGAGAATCTGCTCGCGTAGGTGGTCGATCACTTGCTCGGGCTCGTCCGGGGACGGTCGATCTCCTGGGCAAAAAATATACTGGCCGCTTTGAGAATGTCGTTCGCCCGCTTCAACTCCGCGCTTTTCTTTGCGGAGTTGCTTGAGCTCGTCGCATTCGGCGATAGTCAGCCGGTCGTCCCGCTCGCCGCTGTCGGCCTCGGCTTGGCGGACCCAGCCGCGCAGGGCTTCGGGATGGATCCCGAGATCCGCGCGACATGCGCCACGGGTCGGCCGGTGGGCCGGACCTCACGGATTGCGGGCTCGCGAAGCTCGTCGGGGTATTACGCGGTGCTGCCATGGTGCCGGCGGATCTCCTTCGCCAGGATCGTAACCCTGGCAACAGGGACTTCATGCAACGGGGTGCAGCTCATTTTCACGATTCCCCCCATGTACTGTCCCCCGCTCGGCAGGGGACAAGAATTCCTTGACCGAGTCCTTGAGCTCGAAGAGGCCGGAGGCGAGGACGGCGGGGATGGCGAGCAGGAAGCAGTAGCGGGCGGCGGCTTCGCGGGTCTAGCCCATGAAGAGGCCGCCGCTGGTGGTGGCGCCGGAGCGGGACACCCCGGGGATGAGGGCCATGGCCTGGCACAGGCCGTAGATGAGGCCGTCTTTGGCGTTGAGGTCGTAGAGGGTCTTGCGCTGGATCGCCGATCGGTGGCGGCCGCCGCGCTCGTCGCTCGCGGCACGGCGGTCCGCGATCCCCAGGACGATGCCCATCACGATGAGCAAGGTCGCGGTCAGGCGCAGGTCGCGGAACGGGCCCTCGATCTGCTCCTTGAGGGTGACGCCGAGCACCCCGATGGGCATCGAGCCGATGATGAGCAGCCACCCCATCCGGGCATCCTGGTCCTGGCGCATCTTCTGGTTCACCAGGGAGCGGCACCAGGAGGTGACGATGCGCGCGATGTCCTGCCGGAAGTAGATCAGCACGGCGGTCTCGGTGCCGATCTGGCTGATCGCGGTGAAGGCCGCGCCGGGGTCGTTCCAGCCGGCGAAGGCCGCGATCAGCCGCAGGTGTGCGCTGGAGGAGACGGGGAGGAACTCGGTCAGGCCTTGGACCAGACCGAGGACGATGGACTCAAACCAGCCCATGGGGCTTGGGCCGTCGCAGTTGTGATCGTGCGTCGATGTGGTGTGTGGGATTCACAGGAGCAGTTGCTCGTCGATGACCCCGAGGATCTCCTCCTGGTGGTCGGTGAGGTGGAAGTGCCCGCCGCTGTAGGCGTGCAGCGCGAAGGACCCCGTGGTGTGGTCGCTCCAGGCACGTGCCTCTTCCTCGGTGACCATCCGGGTCCTCGTGGCCCATGAAGACGTGTACGGGACGGCTCAGTTGCCGGCCGGGGCGGTATCGGTAGGTCTCGGTGGCCTTGTAGTCGCTGCGCACCGCGGGCAGCGTCAGACGCAGCAGCTCCTCGTCACCGAGGACCTGTTCGGCGGTGCCGCTCAGTGAACGCAGCCGTGCGATCAGCTGGGCATCGGTGCCGAGGTGGACCGTGCCGCCGGCGCGATGACGGGAAGGGGCCGACCGGGCGGAGATGAAGAGCGCGTCCGGCGCCGTGCCCAACGCCTTCAGGCGGAGGGCCAGTTCGATGGCGACGGTGGCGCCCAGACTGTGGCCGAATAGGGCGACCGGTCCGCGGGCCTGGCGCCGCAGTACGGGCTGGAGTGCGTCGACGATCTCGTCGACCGACTCCAGCCGGGGCTCGGAGCGCCGGTCCTGCCGGCCGGGATACTGCACCGCCAGCACCTCGCGGCGGCCGTCGAGTCCGCGGGTCATCGGGAGGAAGAAGGCGGCACTGCCGCCGGCGTGCGGAAGGCAGACAGTTGCGCCTCCCCGGGATCCGCGTGTTGGTACCGGCGTATCCAGAGATCGTCGATGGTCGCGGTCCCCGTCATGGATCGTGCCGGCCTTCCGTAACACGCCTCGGCGGCGCGCGGCGTCCTGAGATGTTCCCTGACTGTGCCGTGCCGAGCAGATGCGGTTCCGGATACTACAGTCACTGCCCAGCCAATTCGCAGTCCGCCTTGAAAACAGTGCCGGAACAAACTCCGGTCCTTTGGCAAGGCTTTGCGGTTCGGGTCTTCCGTCAAATTGATAAGGATTCTCCGCTTCCGAGACTTTGGTTGAGGACAACCCATAACGAAAGTCGGTTGACGGCGGATCCCCGGCGATCCGGTCAAACCGTGCGGTGCGCGGCGAGGGCTCGCAGGAGGCGGGTGCGGTTACCGAACGGCATGGCGATAACGGTGTCGGCTCCGGCGGCCTCGTAGCGGGCGAGTCCGTCCGGGAGAGTGTCGGTCGTGGCGGGCAGGGAGACGAGGTCGATCAGGTCGTCGGAGAGTTCGGCGGCGGCGCCGCGTCGGTCTCCGGCGAGGAACCGCTCCTGGCAGGCGCGTGCCGACGCGCCGTGTCCGTAGCGGTCGGCGAGGTCGACGTAGAAGTTCTTCTCCCGTGACCCCATGCCGCCGAGGTAGAAGGTGATGAACGGGCGGATCTGGTTGCGCGCGGTGGCCAGGTCGTCGGCGAGCGCCATGGGAACAATCGGGGCGACATCCACGTCCGAGCGGTCCCGGCCGGCCTTCTTGATGCCGCGTAGGAGCGGTGCGGTCAGTTCCTCGGCGTGGGCGGGGCTGAACAGGAACGGGAGCCAGCCATCGGCCACGGCACCGGCCTGCTCGACGGTCCGGGCTCCGGAGACGCCCAGGTAGAGCGGTACCCGTCGGTCGGCCGGCGGTGTCAGCAGCTTGAACGGCTGGCCTTGCCCGAGGCCCTGGCCGTAGGCGGGGATGGTCCACTGCTCGCCCTGGTGGTCCACCGGCTTCCCGCTCAGCGCTGCCCGGATGACCTCGAGATACTCCCGGGTGCGGGCCAGGGGCTGGGTGAACGGCACGCCGTACCACCCTTCGGAGACCTGGGGGCCGGACAGGCCCAGGCCGAGCATGAATCGGCCGCCGGACAGGTCGTTGAGGGTGGCGGCGGCCGTCGCCACGGTGGTGGGCTGCCGGGCCGGTATCTGCAGGACGGCGGCGCCGAGCCGGACGCGTTCGGTGACGGCCGTCAGGTGGCCCAGCAGGGAGACCGCCTCCTGGCCCCAGGTCTCGGCGACCCACACGGAATCGAGTCCGAGCTCGTCGGCGAGCCGGGCGACTTCGATCTGCTCCTTGAGCCTGAACCAGGGCCAGTACGCGACAGCGACGCCAAGACGCACGGCTGCTCCTTCGGTGTGGTCGTTCGGGGCGGGAGTCCGGTGCCGCCGCGCTGAGGGGCGGAACACCTGCGTCGGATTGTTCGACGGAGAGCGTGGATTCTACATTTGACGCTGGTTCCTTTCGACAGTCTATTCCCCTCCGGGTTCCAGGGGGACTGCCGCGTGCACAACTTTCGTTGGGCAGGTCGATGGCGAAGGTCGCTTGACAGGAAACCGGCGGTTCGAAATACGCATTCTGGCGCCAGGAGAAATGTCTTGACGGTGGCTTGAAGATCCACTTAGTGTGCTGTGCGGAATACTGCAGCCACGGGGGAGAGCTCAAGGGGGGGCGACCTATGGTGTCCGCTCTTCTCGGACTTCACGAGCTGTAACCCCCTCCGTCGCTCTGCGCCAGTCCAGGGACATGAAGGGGAGGGGAACATGGCGTGGGCAGCCGTGAACGGCATACGGATGCACTACGACTCCGAGGGCAACGGGCAGCCGGTCGTCATGGTGATGGGGAGCGGCAGTCGGGGGAGGGTCTGGGACCTGCACCAGGTGCCCGCGCTCGTCGCCGCCGGCCACCGCGTCATCACCTTCGACAACCGGGGGATCCCGCCCACGGAGGAGTGCGCCGAAGGCTTCACCGTCGAGGACATGGTGGCGGACACCGCCGCCCTGGTCGAGCACCTCGATCTCGGGCCCTGTCTGTTCGTGGGCACTTCCATGGGCGCCCAGATCGTGCAGGAACTCGCGCTACTGCGACCCGAGTTGGTACGCAGAGCCGTACTGATGGCGACCCGCGGCCGGTCCGACACGATGCGGCGCGCCCTGGCCGAGGCGGAGATCGCGCTGCACGACTCGGGGCTGCGGCTGCCTCCCCAATACACGGCGGTGGTGCGCGCCCTGCAGAACCTCTCGCCGCGGACGCTGGCCGACTCCGGACAGATCTCGGACTGGCTCGACCTGTTCGAGATGTCGGCGCCGACCAGTCGGGGCGACCGTGTCCACATGGAGTTCTCGGCCATGGCCGACCGGCTCGCGGCCTACGCGGGGATCGGCCGGCCATGCCATGTGATCTCTTTCGCCGACGACCTCATCACCCCCGCCCATCTGGGCCGGGAAGTCGCGGACGCCATCCCCGGAGCGACGTACGACCTCGTGCCGGACTGCGGGCACTACGGCTATCTGGAGGACCCGGACACCGTGAACAAGATCATCATTGAGTTCTTCAGGCAGGAAGGATGACCCGGATGACCGACCTGGCCGCACTGCGCGCCTGGAAGCCCTTCGAGATCGCCGCCGACGGCGGGCAGGGCACTCCCGAGGCGCTGGCCGAACTGCTGCGCGGTCACGAGGACTTCGCGGGCCTGCTCACCCGTGAGAAGGCCGTCGTGTTCCGCGGCTTCCAGCTCACCGAGGAGACCCTGGACCCCGTCCTGGACCTCCTGCTGCCGAACCGTCTCGCCTATGTGCACGGCAACTCGCCCCGCACCAAGGTCGGCTCCAATGTGTACACCTCGACCGAGTACCCCCAGGAACTGACGATCTCGATGCACAACGAGCTGAGCTACGGCCACCGTTGGCCCTCGCGGCTCGTCTTCTTCTGTGCCACGGCACCCGCCACCGGCGGCGCCACGCCGATCGTCGACGGGGAGCTGTGGCTCGCCTCCCTCGACCCCGAGGTGCGCGAGGCGTACGCCGGCGGAGTGCGCTACACGCAGAACCTGCACGACGGCCTGGGGCTGGGCAAGAGCTGGCAGGAGACCTTCGAGACCACCGACCGGGCGGACGTGGAGGCGTTTCTGCGCGGTGCGGAGGCCGACTGGAAGTGGCTGCCCGACGGCACGCTGCGCATCACCCAGGTGCGGCACTCCACGATCGCCCACCCGGAGACCGGCGTCGAGGTCTGGTTCAACCAGTCCGACCAGTGGCACCCGGCGTCCCTCGGTGACGAGACGGCCGCCGAACTCGCGCAGATCCTGCCGGAGGAAGAGCTGCCGCAGTCGGTGACCTTCGCCGACGGCAAGGCCATTCCGGCGGAGTACGTCCTCCAGGTGCGGGACCGGGGCCTGGAGAACGCCGTCGACGTCGAGTGGCACCAGGGCGACCTGATGGTCATCGACAACCTCGCCGTGGGACACGGCCGGCGCTCCTTCACCGGTGCTCGCCGGGTCCTGGTCGCGATGACCGACTGACGCTCCACAGCGCGAAGGGGGCGGGACGCCCGGTCGGCGTCCCGCCCCCTTCACGTGCCCGGAACAGGTCAGCGGGTGAGCGGCCTGCGGAACCCGGCCACCGCCGCCCCCAGGGCCAGGGCCATCACCAGCAGGCTGGTGGCCACCGCGCCCAGTACATCGCCGCCCAGCGGCCAGTCCAGCGCCAGCGCCCGGGTGGCATCCACCGCGTAGGAGACGGGGTTGACCACCGCCACCGCGCGCAGCCAGCCGGGCAGCGCGTCCAGCGGGACGTACGCGCTGGAGGCGAACATGAGCGGGAACAGGGCCAGACCGCTGACGCTCTGCATGATCCGCGCGCTGCGCACCCAGGTGCCCAGGGCGATGAAGACCCAGGTCAGCGCCGCGATGACGAGGAGCGACAGGGCCAGCGCCGCGGCGCTGCCCGGTATGCCGCCGGCCGGGTCGAAACCGAAGAACAGCGTGGCGCACACCAGCAGCAGCACGGTCTGGGCGGTGGTGCGCAGCACGTCGGCGACGGCGCGGGCGACCAGGATCCAGTGCAACCCCACCGGCAGCGAACGGAAGCGGGTCAGCACCCCGTTGTCCATGTCCCGGATCAACTCGGCGCCGGAGCCGACGGCCGAGGTGATCCCGCTGGTGACCAGAATGGCCGGCATCAGGTAGTCGATGTAGCTCACGCCCGCCGGGAAGTGGTCCTGGGAGGCCATGCTGCCGAACACCTGGCTGAAGATGACCAGCAGGATCAGCGGCTGGACCAGGGTGAGCACGACGAGCCTGCGGTCGGCGACCAGTCCGCGCAGGCTGCGCCCGGTCAGCACGGCGAACTGGGCGCGTGCGCTCGCCGGCTGCCAGCGCCCGGGTGCCGCGGACCGGGCGCGGCCGGCGGGAACCGTGACAGTCATGGTGGTAACTCCTCGGAGGGTCAACGGGCCGCGGTCTCGGCCTTGGCGGCGATGGAGAGATAGACGTCGTCCAGCGACGGCTCCGACAGGGTGAGCCCCGTGACGGGCACCGCGGCCTCCTCGACGGCCCGGACGAGCTGCGCGAAGTCGTCGAAGTCGGCGACCGGCACGCTCACCGTGCCCTCCTCCGGTGTCTGTACGGCGGCGAAGCCGGACCGGCACAGCGCCTCGGCGACCTTGACGGCGTCCCCGCGCCGCGTCGTCGACAGCTGCGCCCGCCGCTCACCCACCCGGGACTTCAGCTCGCTCGGTGTGCCGGCCGCCACCACGGTGCCCTGGGAAAGGACGGCCACGGTGTCGGCGAGGCGCTCCGCCTCCTCCAGGTACTGCGTGGTGAGCAGCACGGTGGTGCCGTCCGCGACCAGGGCCTCGACGGTCTCCCACAGCGAGATCCGGCTGGCCGGGTCCAGCCCGGTGGACGGCTCGTCGAGGAAGATCACCCGCGGCCGGCCGACGAGGCTCGCGGCGAGATCGAGCCGCCTGCGCATCCCACCGGAGTAGGTACGGCACAGCCGGCGCCCGGCCGCGGTGAGGTCGAACACCTCCAGCAGCTCGTCGGCCCGCTCCCGGGCCTGCCGTGCACTGGCGCCCAGCAGCCGGGCGATCAGCACCAGGTTGTCGTACCCGGACAGCTTCTCGTCGACGGAGGCGAACTGGCCGGTCAGCCCGATGCAGCCGCGGACGGCCCGGCTGTCGCGGACCACGTCGTGGCCCGCCACCGTCGCGCTCCCGCCGCTCGGCGGCAGCAGCGTGGCGAGGATGTTCACGAGCGTGGTCTTCCCGGCGCCGTTGTGCCCGAGCAGCCCGAGCACCCTGCCCTCCGCCACCTCCAGACTGACCCCGCGCAGGGCGTGCACCCCGTCGTAGGACTTGGTGAGGTCCCTCGTGCTGATCATCGATGCGGCCATGCATTCCCCCGTCGGTCCGGCCGGTTCAGCCGCCCGAGCGACCCGGGCGGAGCAGGTGAAGGTCGAAGAAGTCGGTGACGATCGCGCGTTCGCGGTTCACCACCGTCTTCGGGGCGGCGGTGCCGATCAGCCGGGCGGTGCGCGACGCGGGCAGTCCCGCCCGGCCGCGCAGCTGCGGCAGCAGTGCCTGGAAGTCGCTGAACGAGTAGTGCGCGGTGCCCTCCAGCCGACGGACGGACACCGAGGCCGGCGAGCTGTCGTGCAGTCGGGCCGGCAGCGCCTCGGCGGGTGTCGCCGTTGATCCCACCATGAGGAAAGGGCGGTCGAGCCCGCTGCGCACCAGGCGGTCCAGCTCCGGCCAGGAGCGCCGGGCGGGCGTCACATGGAACCCGTCGAGATCCAGCCCCGCGTCGATCCGCGGGTCCCGTGCCATGGTCTCGGCCGCGGTGATGCCGCCCGCAGAGTGACCGAACATCCCGATCCGGTCCAGGTCCAGCTGTGCGCCCAGGCCTGCGGGCAACGCGCGCCGCGTGCCGGGCCAGGCAAGCGCGTCCAGGACGAATGCGGTGTCCGCGGCGCGCACCCGCATGCGCCGGGCCAGTTCCTCGTCGCTGCCGTCGCCCGTCTGCAGGGCCCGCGCGATCCGGCCGTGCCCGAAATCCACCCCGAGGGATTCGTAGGTGTGGTCCATCGTCACCACTACGTAGCCGCGGCCGGCGAGTTCCTCGACCAGCACCGTGCCCCAGGAACGGGAGGTGCCCAGGCCGGGCGAGTACAGGATCACCGGCCGGCTCCGGGCGGGCTCGGCCGGCGGCGCGCCGAGAGCCGCGTGCGTCGTCACCGCGGACCAGTCGACCCGCCCGGTGGGCAGGCCGAGGATGCGGGATGCGGCCGCCGAGAAGTCCCGGGCGACGCCGGCTGGCATCCAGCGGGCCCGGGGCCGCCCGGCCGTGTCGCCCGCCGGATACCAGACGCTGACCATGAGCTCCCGCGGGCCGTGGTGCGTGAAGGGATCGGTCCGCTGCCGGTCGACCAGTCTGAGATCCGCCCGGCCGATGGCGTACGGCCCATTGGGCGCCGGCAGCCGGGGCACCACGGTGGCCGCCGGGTCGGCACGGACGGTACGGGAGGCGGGCGACGGCGGGGGCTGCAGACAGAGGCCGGCGAGTAGCAGCACGACGGCCGCCGCCGACAGGGCGGCGAACAGGGGGAGGGGGCGGCGCAGGTTCATGGGTCCAAGATCCCCGCGGCGCGTGCCTGTCACCTCTGCGGAAGGGCATGACCTGCCCCTTCCGCTCGGCACGTATGCGGCCTGCCGAAAGTGATCCGAACAGCGGGCTGTCGTTCATGAGTCGTACGCCCGCCGGACGAAGGTCAGGGAGTCCAGCAGCCCCGCCGCCGTCATGGTGGCCGCGTCCGGTAGTCCTGCCGTGCGAGGCAGGGGCAGGTCGCCGGTGGCGGACCAGCGCAGCCGGCCCCGGGGGTCGATGAGGCTCCTGGTCCGGCCCCGGTTGTCCGGATGCAGACAGAACGGCACGTCCAGCAGGCCCCGGTCGAAGGCGCGGACCAGGGCCGTGCCCAGGTCCGGGTGCAGCTCGCGGACGGCGTGCACGAGCGCGCGGGCCTCCGCGTAGACCGTGCCGTCGGCCTCGGCCGGCGGTGGCCCCGGTCCCTCCGGGCGGCTGTGCTCCGCGGTGTGCGCGGCCAGTTCGAGAGCGGCCACGTTCTCGGCGATCGTCGGGATGCGATGGGCCTCGGCCGCGGTCTTCACGATCAGCCGGGCGGCTCCCGCCTGTACGGCGAGCCGGGCCGCGGACTCCAGCAGACGCTGCGCCCCCCGCACCGTGCCGGGATACAGGCCCATGTACGCGTACAGGACGCTGTGCCACCGCACGTCGTGGGGCAGTTCCTCGGCGGCCAGCCGGTGCAGCGCCGCCAGTGCTTCCGCGTCCTGCTCGGCGCTGGTCTGCTGGGCGTAGCTGAGGGAGATGCAGCGCAGCCCGTGCTGGGCGAAGAAGAGTCCTTCCAGCACGCTCAGCGCCACCAGCAGGCTGGGCGGGCAGAGCTGGCCGAGCATACAGCCGCCGAACGACTCCAGATGCGGCTGAGTGTCCGGTCCTCCCGCTGCGGCCAGCAGCTCGCAGCTCTCCGCCCAGTGCCGCACCGACTCGCGCAGCGGGGTACGGCTGTAGGGCAGGCAGTAGGAGACCGGGCCGCCCTCGGTCGCATGCAGGCCTGCCGCGATCAGTTCGGCGAACAGCGCCTGGGGGCGGGCGGATCCGTGGCGGACCTGGACCGGAAACGTCTCGTCTTGGACGCCGTCGAGGAGGGCCCGGGTCGCCTCCGCGCCGTGTGCCAGCAGCGGGTAGCCGTTGAGCGGCAGGTTCTGCGCCACCGCGGCCCGGGCGGCGGCGAAGTCGCCGACGCGGGTGTAGCTGTCCAGGGTGATGGTGCCCACGGTCACCCCTTCGGCCTGCCGGGTGCGCTCCAGCCCGACGCGCATCCGCGCCCGGCTGCCGAACCCCATCCGGGGCTGCACGACGAGCCGGCCGCGCGAGCGGGCCGTGGTCACGAAGGAGCCGAAGTCGTGGTCCGCCGGAGCCGTCATGCCGCGGCCGCGCGGTGCCGGTTCAGGAAGTGTTCGAAGGCACCGAGGTCCCCGTTGTCGAAGACGGCGTCGAAGCCGGCGTCCAGGAGTCTGCGCGTGCATCCGGCATTGCGCAGCCCGTCCGTCCCGAGCTTGCCGCCGATCACCACCGGAAGATGGCGCATATCACTCTGCTGTCTGATCGCCCGGATGGCCTGAAGTCCGTCGGTGAACCCATGGCCGTTGACGCTGCTGAGGACGACGAGTTCCGGCCGCAGTTCGCGACAGGTATGGACGAGAAGGTCATCCGGAACGCAGGAGCCGAGATTACTGACCGTGTATCCACGCTCCTCAAGGAAGAGGTGTACGTAGATTAAATTCCAGGTGTGCGCATCTGACGAGGTGCCAGATATAAGTACCGTTCCCCCCACGGTCAAACACCCTCTCCAGCGAATGGCAGTTGGATGATCGATCGGACAGTATGCACCCCTCTGTTGGGGTGTCAAGGTCAAGTCGACCGGCCTCGGGCTATGGCCTTTTAATCGCTTGACAAACCCGAGGTTCTGGTCCTGCCGCGAGCAGTTGCGAGTGCATGACCTTAGTTGGGCATGGGCTGACCAAAGTGGGTTGACCCGCTCTTGAGTAGGTGTTTGATACTGGCCGAGGTGGTGGTCCGACGCCTGTGAAGGTTCGCCGGAGGGGGTTGACTGCATCAGTCAACGATCCTTAGGGTCACAGAAGTTGACCTTGGGCATCAGACGATCGTCAGTGGACGTAACGCCGATTGGATTCGCGAGATCGACGAATGGCAGCCGTGTCGGGACGGTGCGGCGCCACGGGGGAGGATCTTGTACATGCATGCCAATTTGACCGAGGCGATCCGCAAAAACGTCGCGGATCGCGGTACGAGTACAGCGGTCACATTCCTATCCGATTTCACTGCCGACGACGGTCGAATATCCCTAACTTATGCGGAACTCGACCGAAGGGCCCGCTCGGTGGCCGCGGCACTGCTGAAACGGTGCGCACCCGGGGACCGCGCCCTGCTGCTGTACCCCGAGGGCCTGGAATTCGCCACTGCCTTTGTCGGCTGTCTCTACGCCGGTGTCGTGGCCGTGCCCTCACCGCTTCCTGGCCGATACCGCCACCACCAGCGCCGCGTTTCCGTCATCGCCGCCGACGCCGACGTCGCCGCGGTCCTCACCGAGAGCCGCACCCTCGCGGAGGTCGGCGACTGGGCCGAGGCCTTCGACCGCGACCGCGACACGCTGTTGGTCACCGATACCCTCGACGAGCCTCCGCTGGCCGTGGAATCACTGCCCCGGCTCGACCACGGCTCCGTCGCCCTGCTGCAGTACACCTCGGGCTCGACGGGCGACCCCAAGGGCGTCGTCCTCACCCACGGCAATCTGCTGCACAACGTCGAGAGCCTGTCCCGGACCTTCGGCCTCGACGACGGAACCCGCTTCGGCTCCTGGATCCCGCACTACCACGACATGGGCCTGATGGGCATTCTGCTGCCGCCGCTGTATCTCGGCAGCTCCTGTGTCCTCATGAGCCCCACCACCTTCCTCAAGCGGCCGTACTGGTGGCTGCGCATGATCGACGAATTCGACATCGCCTGGTCCGCAGGCCCCAACTTCGCTTACGAACTGTGCAGCCGTCAGATCACCGACGAACAGCTCGCGGGTCTCGACCTGTCCCGCTGGAAGTTCGCCAACAACGGCTCGGAGCCCGTCCAGGCGGCCACCCTCACCGCCTTCGCCAAGCGCTTCGCCGCCGCGGGCCTGCGCACCGAAGCCCTCAACCCCTGCTACGGCATGGCCGAGGCCACCGTCTTCGTCAGCGGCTCCGGACACCGCGAGCCCGTGGTGCTCCGCGTCGACGAGCGGCGTCTGGAGAGTGGCACCCTCGTGCCTGTCCCCGGGGCCGACCCCGGCAGGGACGTCGTCTCCTGCGGCTTCCCGCACGACTACGACGTACGCATCGTCCAACCCGACAGCCGGCGCGCACTGCCCGAAGGGAAGATCGGCGAGATCTGGCTGCGCGGCCCGAGCATTGGCCAGGGCTACTGGGACAACGCCGAGGCCACCGAGCGGACCTTCAACGGCACGGTCGCGGACACCGGCACCAAGAGTGGATATCTGCGTACCGGGGACCTGGGCGCCGTACTGGACGGCGAGCTGTTCATCACGGGCCGGCTCAAGGAGATGCTCATCCTGCGCGGCCGCAACCTCTACCCGCAGGACATCGAGTACGAGGCACGCCAGCACCACCCCGAACTGCACGGCACGTTCGGCGCTGCCTTCACCGTGCCCGTCCAGGACGAGGAGGGCCGCGAGGAGGAACTCCTCGTCCTCGTCCACGAACTGCGCGGCCGGCACACCGAGGACGAGCTGGAGAGGCTGGCCAGCTCCATCCGCCGCACCGTCTTCACCGAGTTCGGCGCGCACCTGTCCGGACTCGCCCTGGTCCGCCGCGGCGCCGTACAGCGCACCACGAGCGGCAAGATCCAGCGTCTGCAGATGCGGGAACTATTCCGCGTCGGAGAGGTCTCCGCGCTCATCGCCCAGCTCGACCCGCGCCTGGAGCGAGTCACCGCGTAACCACGCAGCACACCGGCCCCTCCGCACGCAGCGAACAGGTGCCGGATCACGACCAGTTCCCCGGGGGCCGCATCCGGCCCGGGGAAGCCATACAACGGGGGATCCACAGTGCCGCACACCTCTGTGCTCAGACTCGATCAGTTCCTGCGCCGGTCCGACTCCGGCGACGGCGCCCTCAGCCCCGGCACGATGGCGGTGCTGGACCACTCCGAGGCCTTCCCCGCCGAAGCCTGTCGCGCGCTCGACGACTTCGGCCTCGCCGCGCACTACGTCGACGCCCGCCACGGCGGTCTCCTCGGCGACCACGACGAACTGGTCCAGCTCCTGCGCACCGTGGCCCGCCGCGATCTGACGGTTGCCGTCGCCCACGGCAAGACGTTCCTCGGCACCGCCCCCGTCCAGGTCGCGGGCAGCGAGCAGCAGGCGGCCGCGCTCGCCGCCGAGGTGCGCGCCGGTGCCGTCGCCTCCTGGGCCCTGACCGAGCGCCACCACGGCAGCGACCTCCTCGCCGGAGAGCTCACCGCCCGGCGCACCGGGCAGGGCTGGCGGCTCGACGGGGAGAAGTGGCTCATCAACAACGCCACGCGGGGCCGGTTCCTGTGCGTCCTCGCACGCACCGACGAGCGCGGCGGCCCACGGGGCTTCAGCCTCTTCCTGGTCGACAAGGACCGGCTGGCTCCCGGCAGCCACCGGTTACTGCCCAAGGTGCACACCCACGGCATCCGGGGCGCCGACATCAGCGGCATCGCCTTCGACGGCGCCCTGCTGCCCGACGAGGCCCTCGTCGGCGCGGAAGGCGCCGGCGCCGAGACGGTCCTGAAGACCCTCCAGCTGACCCGCACCGTGTGCACCGCCCTCTCGCTCGGCGCACTCGACCACGGACTGCGGATCGCCGCCGAGTACGCGCTCGGCCGACACCTCTATCGGCGCCGGCTCAGCGACCTGCCGCGTGTGCGCCGCATCCTGGGCGAGGCCTGCGCCGGACTGATCGTCGCCGAAGCGGTCACCACCGTCGCCGCCCGCGCCATCCACACCCTGACCGCCGAGATGGGCGTCGTCGCCTCCGTCACCAAGGCGTTCGTGCCCACCCTCGCCCAGGAAACCCTCGACCGGCTCAGCGAACTACTCGGCGTCCGCAGCTTCCTGAGCGACGGCACCTACCTCGACGGCGCCTTCGCCAAGCTCGACCGCGACCACCGCATCGTCGCCGTTTTCGACGGCAGCACCGCCGTCAACCGCAACCTGCTCATCGACCACTTCCCGGTCCTCGCCCGTGCCTGGCGCCGCGGCACGGCCGACCGGGACGCCGTCACCGCGACAATGCCCGGCAGCCCACCGCCGCCCTTCGAGCCGCACCGGCTGCGACTGCTGTCGACCCGGGGCTGCAGCCTCGTACAACTGCTGCCCGAAGCGCTCGAGCGACTGCGTGCCGGTGTCCGTGAGGGGCAGCTGCCGCGCGAGGCGGCCCGCATGGCGGACGAGCTCACCGGCCTCGTCGAAGCGGTGCACACCGGGATGGAGCACCAGGAACGCACGGTCCGCGACGTCCCGCAGTCCGCCTTCGACCTGGCCGCCCAGTACGAGCTGTGCTTCGCGGCCGCCACCCTGGTGCACCTGTGGCTGGACAGCGCCCGCACCCCGTACGACGGGCTGTGGCTCCAGGCCGGCCTCGCTCTCGTCCTCAACCGGCTCGGCATCGCCGCCGACGAGACACGGGCCGCCGCCTACGACCAGCTGGCCGACCGGCTGCTCGCCACCACCGGCGGCGCGCCGCCGTCCCTGCCGGCCCTCTACGCGCAGGAAGGCGTCCAGTGACCACGGCACCGCCCACCACCGCCGTCCCCGCACGGCTGCGCACCCTGGAGTCCGCGCTCGGTGACCCCTTCGCCGACGACAACCCGCTCGGCCTGCGCGCCGTCCTCCAGGCCGACGAGCGCGGCGAGATGTTCGAGGCCGGAGAACAGGCACTGCAGGAGTACGGCCTGGGCGCGGAGTTCGTGCCCACCGCGCTCGGCGGCCGGCTCGACCGGCTCGACCACCTCGTGGAGATCATGCGCTCGGTCTACCGGCGCGACCCCTGCCTCGGACTGGGCTACGGCGCCAGCTCATTCATCGCCGGTGTCAACCTGTGGACCGCGGGCGGCGACGAGCAGCGCCGCACGGCCGCCGAACTGCTCCGCTCCGGCCGCCGGGTGGCCGTCGCCTACCACGAGCTGGCCCACGGCAACGACATGGCCGGCACCGAGTTCACCGCACTGCCCGGACCGGACGGTCTCCTCCTCAACGGCCGCAAGGAGATCATCACCAACGTCCAGCGCGCCGAGGCCGTCGTGGTCTTCGCCCGCACCGCCGAACGCCCCGGCAGCCGCAGCCACTCCCAGTTGTTCGTCGACAAGTCCCAGGTGCCCGCCGGGCACATGACCTATCTGCCCCGCTTCCGCACCAGCGGCATGCGCGGAGTGCAACTGGGCGGCATCGAGTTCCGCGACTGCCCGCTGCCCGCAAACGCCGTCCTCGGCAACCCGGGCCAGGGACTGGAGACCGCGCTGCGCTCCTTCCAGGTCACCCGCACCACCCTGGTGGCGATGTTCACCGGCCTCGTCGACACGGCCCTGAGCATCACCGTCCGCCACGTCAAGGGCCGCCGCTTGTACGGCCGTACGGCCGCCGACCTTGCGCACCTGCGCTCGGTGCTCGCCGCCGCGTTCTCGGACCTGATGACCGCCGACTGCTTCGCGACCGTGGCCACCCGTGCCCTGCACCTGGTGCCGGAGCAGACCCCAATCCACGCACAGGCCGTGAAGTTCTTCGTGTCCAAGACCCTCATGGAGGTCATGAACCAGCTCTCGGCCGTGATGGGAGCCCACTTCTACATCTGTGAGGGAGCCTCCGCCCCCTTTCAGAAGCTCTTGCGCGACGTCCAGCCCGCAGGCTTCGGGCACGCGGCGCGCGCCGCGTGCCAGGTGTCGCTGCTGCCCCAGCTCCCGCTGCTCGCCAGGCGGTCCTGGCTCGGTGAGACCGGCGCGCCGGCCGCGCTGTTCCGGCCCGGCGCCGACCTGCCGCCCTTCGACTTCGGCCGGCTCGTCATCAGCGCCGCCGGCCGCGAGAGCCTGAGCACCTCGCTGGCCGCCGGGCTCGCCGCCATGCCGGACGGCACCGGTCCGGCGTACACCGCGCTGCGCGCGCACGGCGAGCACTTCGCCCGCGAACTCGTCGCCATGGCCGAGGAGTGTGCCGTGCTCTCCCCGGCCGAGCTGTCGGTCGGGGCGAGCTCGGCCGCCTACGACCTGACCACCCGCTATGTGAAGGTCCTCGTCGCCGCGGCCTGCTTCGAGACCTGGCGGCACGCGCAGGGCACCGACGACACCTTCCTCGCCGACCCGGCCTGGGCGGCCGCGGCCCTGCACCGGCTGCGCACCCCGCTCGGCACGCAGCCGCCCTCACTGCCCGACCACCTCCAACAGCCCCTGTGGGACGAGCTGCTGGACCGCTGTGCCCGCTCGCAGGGCCTCGGTCTGCTGCCCCGGCCGCTCGCCGACTGAGCCCACCCGACCCACCTCCTCGGGTCCAGACCCGAGCACGGCAGCGGGCCCGCCACGGCGGTCCGCGCCGACCGACCGCTGTCCTACCGACATCCCGACGGGAGATCCCCATGTCCGAGAGCACCGTCCCGAGCGCCACCGCCGCCGACAACGACGACCTGCGCGGCTGGCTGGTGGAGCGCGTCGCCGAGCACCTGAAGATGCAGGCCGCCGACATCCGGTCCGACGTACCGCTCAGCGACTACGGCCTGGACTCCGTGTACGCCCTGTCCGTGGCCGCCGAGATCGAGGACCACCTCGGCTTCGCCGTCGACCCGACCATGATGTGGGACAACCCCACGGTGGACGCCCTCCTCGCCGCCGTCGGCGAGGAGCGTGCCCGCAGCGAAGCCGCCTGAGCGGCCTGCCGCGCCGCACCACACCTTTTTCACGCACACCGCCGTCCACGCACACCGCAGCGCCCTGGGGGATGGGAAGCCCGTGTCCGACGTCAGCAACACGTTCCACACCGTGTCCGCCGCGCAGACTGGCATCTGGGTGGCCCAGCGCATGGCACCCGACAACCCCTTATACAACTGCGGTGTCACCTACACGCTCACCGGACGGCTCGACGAGCACGTCCTGCGCCGGGCCGTCACCCAGGCCGTGGCCGAGACCGAGACGCTGCGCACCCGGTTCCACGACACGGCGGACGGCCCCCGGCTGACCATCGAGCCGGCCGGCGAGCCCGAACTGCACGTCGTCGACCTCACGGACCGGACCGACCCGCAGGCCGAGATCGAGGCATGGACCGCCGCCGACCTCGCCCGGGCCACCGACCTCAGCCATGAAGCGCCCTACACGCACGCGTTGTTCACCACCGGGGAGCAGCGCAGCGTCCTGTACTTCCGCTACCACCACATCATCCTGGACGGCTTCGGCCAGCACCTCTACATCCGGCGGCTCGCGGAGCTGTACACCGCGTTCGAACAGGGCATGGCCCCGTCCCGGTCAACCGCCGCACCCCTCGCCGACCTGCTCGCCGAGGACGCCGCCTACCTCGCCTCCCCCCGGCATGCCACGGACGCCGCCCACTGGCTGGCCGAGTTCGCCGACCACCACGAGGGCACCCCGCTCGCCGGGCGGGTCGCCGCCGCCACACCGAGCACCCTGCGCCTAGTCACAGCCCTGTCGCCGGAGGTCCTCGGCGGATTCGCCGACGGCGGTGTCGGCCGCCTGTCCGCGACGGTCGTCGCCGCCACCGCGGCCTATGTGCACCGCCTGCTCGGCCGTTCCGACGTCATTGTCAACATGCCGATGGCCGCCCGGCGTTCGCGCGCGGAACTCGGCACACCCGCGATGCTCGCCAACGAGGTCCCCGTCCGCCTCACCGTCCACCCGGATACCGTCTTCGGCGACCTCGTGGACCAGGCGGAGGAGCGGATCCGCCGGACCATCCGGCACCAGCGCCACCGCGGCGAGACCTTGCGCGCCCGGCTCGGCCTGTCCGCCGAGGCCGGCGCCCTGACCGGCCCGCAGATCAATGTGATGGCCTTCGAGCAGGAGACCCGTTTCGGTGCCTGCACCGCCGTGCGCCGCCAGCTCGCCAACGGCCCCATCGCCGACCTCACCGTCAACGTCTACCGCACACCCGGCACCGGGGAGACGCAGCTGGAGTTCTGCGGCAACCGCGAGCTCTACCCTGAGGACGAACTCGCCCGCCACCAGGACAGGTTCATCGCCTTTCTGCGGCGCGCCGCGGCCGCCCCCGGTCAACCGGTCGCCGGCCTGGAGCTGCTCACCGAAACCGAACGCAACACGCTCCTCGGCGCCTGGAACGCCACCGCGCGCGAGCGCACGGCCGCCACCCTCCCCGTGCTGTTCGAGGCGCAGGTCGCCCGCACCCCCGACGCGCCCGCCCTCCACCACGACGGCGGCACGCTCACCTACGCCGAACTCAACACCCGGGCCAACCGCCTCGCCCACCTGCTCATCGCCCGGGGGACGAGCCCCGACCAGCACGTCGGACTCGTGCTGCCGCGCTCCGCGGACCTGGTCGTCGCGCTGCTCGCCGTCCTCAAGTCCGGCGCCGCCTACCTGGCCGTCGACCCGGACTACCCGGCCGACCGCATCGCTCACATGCTCGGCGACGCCCGCCCCGGCCTCGTCCTGACCACCGCGGAACTCGCCGCCGGCCTGCCGCCGCACGGCGGCGACGCGCTGATCCTCGACGGCCTCGACACCGCCGACCGGCCCGCGCACAACCCCACCGACGCCGACCGCCCCCGGCCGCTGACCCCCGCCCACCCGGCGTACCTCATCTACACCTCCGGATCCACGGGCGTTCCTAAGGGAGTGGCCGGCCTCCACGAGGGCGCCGTCAACCGGCTGCTGTGGTTCGGGGAGGAGTTCCCCTTCGACGGACGGCCCGTGCTCGCCAAGAGCTCCCTCAGCTTCGTGGACGGCACCACCGAACTCCTCGGCCCGCTCGTGCACGGCGCGCCCGTCATGCTCTGCGGCCCCGAGGCCGCCCGCAGCGCCGCCGCGATGACCGACCTCGTCGCCCGGCACGGCATCGGACGCATCACCCTCGTACCCAGCCTGCTCGCCGAGCTGCTGGAGGGTGACGACACCGCTGCGCTCGCGCCGTGCACGCTGTGGGTGACCAGCGGCGAGGCCCTGCCCCCGGCCTACGCCGACCGGTTCCGCGCCGCGCTGCCCGGCGCCCGCCTGCTGAACCTCTACGGATCCTCCGAGGCCAGCGGTGACAGCCTGTACGCCGATGTCACCGATGGCACCGTCCGGATCGGCCGCCCCATCGCCAACACCCGCGCCTTCGTCCTGGACGACTCCCTGCGCCCGGTCCCGGCCGGCACCGTCGGCGAGCTGTACGTCGCGGGCGCGGGCCTGGCCCGCGGCTACCTCGGCCGGCCCGGCCTGACCGCCGAACGGTTCATGGCTTGCCCCTTCTCCACCGTGGGCGAGCGCATGTACCGCACCGGCGACCTGGCCCGCTGGACCGCCGACGGGCAGCTCGAATACCTCGGACGCGCCGACCAGCAGGTCAAGGTGCGCGGCTTCCGCGTCGAACCGGCCGAGATCGAGGCGGCCCTCGCCGCCCACCCCGCGGTGGAGCACGCCGCCGTCGTCCTGCGCGAGGACCGACCTGGCGACAAGCGGCTGGTGGCCTACGTCGTCGGCGACGCCGACACCGGCGAACTGCGCGCCCGGGTGGCCCACGCCCTGCCGGACTACATGGTGCCGTCCGCCTTCGTCACGCTGCGGGCGCTGCCGCTCAACCCCAACGGCAAGCTGGACCGGGCCGCCCTGCCCGCACCCTCCTACACCGCACGGGGCGGCGCCCCGCGCACCGCCACCGAGGCCCGGCTGTGCGCCCTGTTCGCCGAGGTCCTCGGCGTGCCCGAAGCCGGCGTCGACGACAGCTTCTTCGACCTCGGCGGCGACAGCGTCCTGGCCCTGCGGCTGGTCTCGCGTGCCCGTCGCGCGAATCTTGCCCTCACCGCCCGTGACGTCTTCGTGCACCGCACCGTCGAAGCCCTGGCCGCGGTTGCCCGCACCGTGGCGGACACCGGGACGTACACCCTCCCCGACCCCCTGCCCCCGCACGAACTCGCCCTCGTCGACGCCCCGTCCGGCGCCCGTGTCCTGCCGCTGGCGCCCCTGCAGGAAGGCCTGCTCTTCCACAGCGTCTTCGACGAGGACCAGCCCGACCTCTACACCGTCCAGGCCGTCCTAGAACTCGGCGGCCCCCTCGACACCGCCGCCCTGCGCGCCGCAGCGGCGACCCTGCTGCACCGGCACGACGCGCTGCGCGCCGGTTTCCGGCACGAGGGACTGAGCCGCGCTGTCCAGGTCGTACCGGCCGAAGTCCCCCTGGAATGGCGGGAGGAGACCACCGACGGTGAGCAGGCGGTGGACGTGCTGCTCGCCCGGGAACGTGCCACGCGCTTCGGCTTGGACCGGCCGCCACTCGTCCGCTTCCTGCTCATCCGCACGGCGGCCGAGCACCACGTACTGGCGCTGACCGCCCACCACACCGTCGTCGACGGCTGGTCGCTGCCCGTCGTCGTCCGTGACCTGCTCCACGCCTACGCGGGCGAGCGGCCCCTGCCCGAAGTGCGGCCCTACGCCGACTACTTGGCGTGGCTCGCGGCGCGGGACACCGAGGCCGCCCGGCAGGCCTGGACCGCCGCGTTCGACGGATTCGAGGAGCCCGCCCGGCTGGCACCGGCCGTGCCCGGCCGTACCCCGGTTCTTCCCGCGCGCGTGGAGCACGACCTGCCCGCCGAGCTCACCGCCCGCCTGGCCGGGCGCGCCCGCGAACTCGGCGTCACCCTGAACTCCCTGACCACGGCCGCCTGGTCACTGGTCCTGTCCCAGCTGCTGGGCCGCACCGACGTGGTGTTCGGCACCACGGTGGCCGGCCGCCCCGCCGAACTCGGCGGCGTGGAGGACATGGCCGGCCTGTTCATCAACACGCTGCCCCTGCGCGTCCGGCTGGACCCCGCCGAACCCCTCGGCTCCCTCGCTGCACGCATCCAGCACGAGCGCGCGGCTCTGCTGGAGCACCAGCACGTCGGTCTCGCCGACATCCAGCGGTGGACCGGGCTCGGCGAACTCTTCGACACCTCCATGGTGTTCGAGAACTATCCCCTGGACCGGGCCGCCCTCGGCACCCTGGCCGGCGAGGCCGGCCTGCGGCTCGTGGACGCCCGCGCCCATGAGGGTGCCCACTTCCCGCTGAGCCTCGTCGTCCACCCCGGCGAGCGGCTCCGGCTCCGGATCGACCACCAGCCCGACCTGATCGATGCTGCCGAGGCCGAGCGGACCGTCGCCCGGCTCGCCCGCGTCCTGGAGCAGTTCGCGACCGGCCCCTCGACGCCCGCAGGACGCGCGGAGGTCCTCGCCGACGCCGAGCGCGCCACACTGCTCGACACGTGGAACGCGACCGGCCGCACCGTTCCCGCAGAGGCGCTGGCGCAGCTCTTCGAGGCCGTCGCGGCCCGCTCCCCTCACACCACGGCCGTGGTCTGCGGCGTACGGGAACTCACCTACGGCGAGCTCAACGCCCGCGCCAACCGTGTGGCCAGGCTGCTGGTCGAGCAGGGGGCGGGCCCCGGACGCAGGGTCGCCGTCCGGCTGCCGCGCTCCGCCGACCTGGTGACCGTGCTGCTCGCCGTGGCCAAGTCGGGTGCGGCGTACGTACCGCTCGACCCGGACTTCCCCGCCGACCGCATCACGTACATGATCGAGGACTCCCGGCCCGTCCTCGTAGTGGACGAGCGCTGGCTGGAGGCCGCCCGCACCGAGGACCGCGCACCGGACAACCTGGCCCCGGTCCCGCCGCACAGCCCCGCCTACGTGATCTACACCTCCGGTTCAACCGGCCGCCCCAAGGGCGTGGTCGTCGGGCACGCCGCCCTGGTCAACTTCCTCGACTCGATGGCCGGGCTGTTCGCCCTGACCGCCAATGACCGGCTCCTCGCGGTCACGACCGTGGGCTTCGACATCGCCGCCCTGGAGCTGTACCTGCCGCTGCTGGCAGGCGCACGCGTCGTGCTCGCCGACAAGGACACCACCCGGGACCCGCACGCCCTGGCCGAACTGATCGGCACCTCCCGGGCGACGGTGATGCAGGCGACGCCCAGCCTGTGGCGCGCCCTCGTCGACGAGTTCCCGACGGCGCCCGCCGGGCTGAACGTCCTCGTCGGCGGCGAGGCACTCCCCGCCGACCTCGCCGACCGCCTGCTGGCCACCGCCCGGTCGGTCACCAACCTCTACGGCCCCACCGAGACCACCGTCTGGTCCACGGCCGGCGAGGTCGCCGGCCACAGCGCCGCACGCGGCTCCATCGGCCGCCCCATCGGCAACACCCGCGTCTACGTGCTGGACGCGGCGCTGCGCCCGGCGCCCGCCGGAGTGGCGGGCGAGCTGTACATCGCCGGTGCGGGCCTGGCCCGCGGCTACCTGGACCGGGCCGCCCTCACCGCCGAGCGCTTCGTCGCCGACCCCCACGGCACGCCCGGCACCCGCATGTACCGCACCGGTGACCTGGTGCGCTGGTCGGCCGACGGCGAGCTGGAGTACCTCGGCCGCGTCGACCACCAGGTCAAGGTGCGCGGCCACCGCATCGAGCCCGGCGAGATCGAGGCCGTCCTGCTCGGCCACGAGGCGGTGTCCCGGGCGGCCGTCGTGGTGCGCGAGGACCGCCCCGGCGACAAGCGCCTGGTGGGATACGCCGTGGGCACCGCCGCCCCCGAGGAGCTGCGCGCCCACCTGGCGCGGACCCTGCCGGAGTACATGGTCCCGTCGGCGTTCGTCACGCTGGACGCGCTGCCGCTGACTCCTAACGGCAAGCTGGACCGGGCGGCCCTGCCCGCCCCCGACTTCGCCGGCGCCGTCTCGGACACGGCACCCCGCACCGCGCTGGAGAAGACGCTGTGCGCCCTGTTCGCCGACGTCCTCGGCGTGCCCGACGTCGGCGTCGACGACAGCTTCTTCGCCCTCGGCGGCGACAGCATCGTCGCCGTCCGCCTGGTCGGGCGGGCCCGCCGGGCCGGACTGCGCATCGCCGTCAAGGACGTCTTCGCCCACCGCACGGTCGCCGCGCTCGCCGAGGCCGTACCGCAGGAAGCGGACGACGCCGTGGCCGACGTATCCGGCGACACCCCCCTCGGCATTCCCCTCGGTGAGGCCGAACTGGCCGCGCTTCGCGCGCAGTTGCCCGCATCGGCCGAGGTGCTGCCGCTGACCCCGCTGCAGGAGGGCCTGGTCTTCCACAGCGTCTTCGACCAGGACGCCCCCGACGTCTACACCGTGCAGGTCGCCGTCGAACTCCTCGGCGCGCTCGACGTGCCCGCCCTGAAGGCGGCCGCCGCCGCGCTGCTCGCCCGGCACGACGCGCTGCGCGCCGGCTTCCCCACCGAGGGTCTCAGCCGCCCCGTGCAGCTGATCCACGCCGACGTACCGCTGAACTGGCAGGAGACCGAGGCCGCGGGCGAAGAGGCGCTGAACGGGCAGCTGGCCGGCGAGCGCGAGCGCCGCTTCGACCTCGACCGGCCCCCGCTCGTCCGCTTCCTGCTCGCCCGCACCGGCACCGAGCGCGCCGTGCTGGCCCTGACCGTGCACCACGCCGTACTGGACGGCTGGTCGCTGCCCGTGCTGCTGCGGGAGCTGCTGGAGCTGTACCGCAACACCTCCGCGCTGCCCGCGGCGCGACCCTTCGGCGACCATCTGCGCTGGCTCGCGCACCGCGACCGGGACGCGGCCGAACGGGCCTGGCGGGAGGCGTTTGCCGACGTCGAGGAGCCGACGCGGATCGCCGCCGCGCCCGCCGGCCGGGTTCCGGTCCGGCCGGAACGCGTGGAGACCTCCCTGCCCGCGCCCGCCACGGCGGCCCTCACCGCCCGCGCCCGTGCCCTGGGCGTCACCCTCAACTCCGTGGTCGAGGCGGCCTGGGCGCTCACGCTGTCGCGCACCCTGGGCCGCGACGACGTCACCTTCGGCGTGACCGTCTCCGGACGGCCCGCCGAGATCGACGGCATCGAGGACGGCGTCGGGCTGTACATCAACACCGTGCCGCTGCGCGTGCGCCTGCACCCCGCCGAGCCGCTCGGCGACCTGCTGCGGCGCGTGCAGGACGAGCGGCAGCGGCTGCTGGAGCACCAGCACACCGGGATCGCCGACATCCAGCGGTGGGCGGGGCTCGGCGAACTCTTCGACACCTCCGTGGTGTTCGAGAACTTCCCGCTGGAGGCCGCCGCCTTCACCGAGCTCACCGCAACGGCCGGCCTCCGGGTCGGCGAGGTCCGCGCACACGACGCGGTGCACTACCCGCTCGGCCTGATCGCGGTCCCCGGCGACACCCTGCGGCTGCGCCTGGACCACCAGCCCGACCTCGTCGACCGCGCCACCGCGCAGGCCGTCGCGGACCGGCTGGTGCGCGTCCTTCAGGCGCTCGCCGACCGGCCCAGCCGGCCCACCGGACGCCTGGATGTGCTCACCGCCGACGAGCGGAGGCTGACGCTCGACACCTTCAACGACACCGCCCACGAGATCGCGCCGGCCACCCTGCCCGCCGCGTTCGAGGCGCAGGCCGCCCGCACCCCGGACGCCACCGCCGTCGTCTTCGAGGACACCCGGCTGACGTACGCCGAGCTCAACGAGCGCGCCAACCGGCTCGCCCGGCTCCTGGTGCGGCACGGCGTCGGCCCCGAGCGGCGGGTGGCGATCGCCCTGCCCCGCTCCCTCGACCTCGTCGTGGCCATCCACGCGGTGGTGAAGGCGGGCGGCGCCTACCTGCCCGTCGACACCGACTACCCGGCGAGCCGCATCGCCCGGCTGCTCACCGACGCCGCCCCCGAACTGGTGCTGACCCGAGGCGACGTGGCCGGCCGGCTGCCCGCGTCCGCCGCCGCCCACCTGCTCGTCGACGAGGCCGACACCGCCGGACTGTCCGGCGCCGACCTCACCGACGCCGACCGCACCGCGCCGCTCGGCCTCGCCCACCCCGCCTACGTCATCTACACCTCCGGCTCCACCGGTCGGCCCAAGGGCGTCGTCGTCAGCCACGCGGCCATCGCCAACCGCCTGCTGTGGATGCAGGACGCGTACCGGCTCGACGCCACGGACCGGGTCCTGCAGAAGACCGCGTTCGGCTTCGACGTGTCGGTGTGGGAGTTCTTCTGGCCGCTCGCCGTGGGCGCGGCCCTGGTCGTCGCCCGGCCCGAGGGGCACCGTGACGCCGCCTACCTCGCCGGGCTGATCCAGGCGCAGCAGGTCACCACCGTGCACTTCGTGCCGTCCATGCTCCAGGCCTTCCTCCAGGAGCCCACGGCGGCCCACTGCACCTCGCTGCGCCGCGTCGTGTGCAGCGGCGAGGCCCTGCCGCGCGACCTGCAGCAGCAGTTCCACCGGCTCCTGCCGGCCGGACTGCACAACCTGTACGGCCCCACCGAGGCCGCCGTCGACGTCACCACCTGGGACTGCGCCCCGGACGACACCGGCACCTCGGTGCCCATCGGCCGGCCCATCTGGAACATCCGGATGCGGGTGCTGGACAGCGGGCTGCGGCCGGTACCGGTCGGTACCCCCGGCGAGCTGTACATCTCGGGCACGGGCCTGGCCCGCGGCTACCTCGGCCGCCCCGACCTTACCGCCGAGCGTTTCGTCGCCGACCCGCACGGGCCCGCTGGCACGCGCATGTACCGCACCGGTGACGTCGCCCGGTGGCGAGCCGACGGCGCGCTGGAGTACCTCGGACGCACCGACCACCAGGTGAAGATCCGCGGCCTGCGAGTCGAACTCGGCGAGATCGACGCCGCGCTGGCCGGCCACCCGGGCGTGGCCTGGGCCCAGACGGTGGTGCGCGAGGACCGCCCCGGCGACCGCCGCCTGGTCGCCTACGTCCTGACCGCGCACGGCACGGTCGAGCACGGCGCGCTGCGCGACCACCTGGCCGCGACGCTGCCCGACTACATGGTGCCGTCCGCCTTCGTCACCCTCGACGAACTGCCGCTGACGCCCAACGGCAAGCTGGACCGCAGGGCACTGCCCGCCCCGCAGCTGCCGGCCTCCGGCGGCGGCAGGGAGCCGCGCACCGAGACCGAGCGCGCCCTGTGCGCCCTGTTCGCGCAGGTGCTCGGTCTGCCCGCGGTGGGCGTCGACGACGGGTTCTTCGACCTCGGCGGCGACAGCATCATGTCGATCCAGCTGGTTGGCCGCGCCCGGCAGCAGGGGCTCGTCCTCACCGCGCGCGACGTGTTCGAGCAGCGCACCGTCGAAGGACTCGCCGCCGTCGCGGCGCGGGCCGGATCCGGCGCCACCGGGGAACCGGATGTCGCGGTAGGCGCGCTGCCACTGCCGCCCATGGCCCACTGGCTCGCCGAACGCGGCGGTCCCGTCGACGGATTCGCCCAGTCCCTCGCCGTGCGGGTGCCCGCCGCACTCGGCCGCCGGGACCTGCTGACGGCCCTGCAGGCCGTCCTCGACCACCACGACGCCCTGCGAATGCGCCTGGCCGACGGCGAGCCCTGGTCGCTCACGGTCGGTGAACGCGGTTCGGTGGCGGCCGGTGCCCTGCTGCGCCGGGTCGGCGCGGAGGGGGCCGGTGACGCCGAGCTGGACGAACTCATGACCGAGCACGCCGCGGCCGCCCGGTCCCGGCTCGCGCCCCGCGAAGGCGTGATGCTCCAGGCCGTGTGGTTCGACCGGGGCCCGGCCGCGTCCGGCCGACTGGTCCTGGTCGCCCACCACCTGGTGGTCGACGGCGTGTCCTGGCGCGTCCTGCTGCCCGACCTCGCCGAGGCCTGGCAGGCGGCCGGCACGGGCCGTGCCCCCGCGCTCGCCACGCCGAGCCTGTCCTACCGCTCGTGGTCGCGACTCCGCCACGCGGCAGCCGCCGACGGGACGTACCGGGACCAACTGCCTTACTGGCGGGAGGTCCTGGCGGGATCCGCGGCCACGACGGACATGCCGGCCCCAGATCCGGTGGCCGACGGTGTCCCCGCTCTCGATCCGGTGCTCGACACGCACGGCACCGCCGCCTCGCTGCGACTCAGGCTGCCCGTCGAGGTGACCCGGGCCGTTCTTGCCACCGCGGCCGCCCGCTACCGGGTGCGGCCCGACGACGTCCTGCTCGCCGCGTTCGCGGCGGCCGTCACCGCCTGGCGCGGCACCGACGACCCGACCGTGCTGGTCGACCTGGAGGGCCACGGCCGTGACGCGATGGGCGCGGACGACGCCGATGTCTCCCGCACCGTGGGCTGGTTCACCAGCCTGTACCCGGTACGGCTCGACGCCCGCGTGCTGGACGCCGAGGCGCGCGCCGGACTGCGATCGGGCGGCCCCCAGGCCGACCGGCTGCTGAAGCGCACCAAGGAACTGCTGCGCGCGGTGCCCGACCACGGCCTCGGCTACGGCGTCCTGCGCCACCTCGACGCACAGACTCGCGCCGAACTTGCCGCGCTGCCCTCGCCCGCGCTCGGCTTCAACTACCTGGGCCGCGCCTCCACGGGCGACGCGTCGGACTTCGGTGTCGTGCCCGGCAGCAACGGCATCGGCGGCTCCGCCGACGCCGGCCTGCCCCTCGCCCATGCTGTGGAACTCAACGCGCTGGCCGAGGATGGCCTCGACGGGCCCGAACTCGTCGCTACCTGGACCTGGGCGAGCCGCCTGTTCGACGAGGACCGCGTGCGCCTGCTGGCCGAGGAGTGGTTCGAGGCCCTGCGCGGCCTCGCCGCCCTGGTAAACCGGCCGGACGCGGGCGGTCTGACGCCCTCCGACATCGCCCCCGCACGGCTCGGCCAGCGCGAGATCGAGGAACTGGAGCGGCGATTCGCCGGCGGCCTGGAGGACGTCCTGCCGCTGTCCCCCCTGCAGGAGGGGCTGCTCTTCCACCACTCCTTCGACGAGGAGTCCGGCGACGTCTACACCGTGCAGCTCGCCGTCGACATCGAGGGCGAGCCGGACACCCACCGGCTGCGCGCCGCCGCGGCCGCGCTGCTGAGGCGCCACCCCAACCTGCGGGCTGCCTTCCTGCACCAGAACCTGAGCGCCCCCGTGCAGGCCGTGCTGCGCGATGTCCCGCTGCCCTGGCAGGAGGCCGACCTCGGCGCGCTGACCGAGGCCGAGCGGGAGCGGCAGGACCGGCGGCTGCTGGACGCCGACCGGACCCGCCGCTTCGACCCCACCCGGCCCCCGCTCGTCCGGTTCACCCTGCTGCGGCTGAGCGACAGGCGCCACCGGCTGGCGATCACCTCGCACCACGTGCTGTGGGACGGCTGGTCGCTGCCCGTCGTCGTCCGCGAACTGCTGGAGCTGTACCGGGGCGAGCGCCCGCTGCCGCCGGTCAGGCCCTACCGGGACCATCTCGCGTGGCTGGCCGGCCAGGACCGAGCCGCCGCCGAGGCCGCCTGGCGCGAGGCCTTCGCCGGATTCGAGGAGCCGACGCTCGTCGCCGCCCCCGACCCCGGCCGCACCCTGCTGCTCCCGGGCACCGTGGAGGCGGTCCTGCCCGCCCAGGTCACCGCACGGCTCACCGAGCGGACGCGGGCCCTGGGCGTGACGCTCAACTCGGCCGTCCAGGCGGCCTGGGGACTGGTCCTCGCCCGCCAGCTCGCCCGCGACGACGTGACGTTCGGCGTCACCGTCTCCGGCCGCAGGGCCGAGGCGGACGGCGCGTGGGACACCATCGGTCTGTTCATCAACACCGTTCCGGCACGGCTGCGCATCGACCCAGCCGAGCCCCTCGGCGAGCTTCTGGCGCGTGCCCAGCGCGAGCAGGCGCGGCTGCTGGAGCACCAGCACCTCGGGCTCGCCGACATCCAGCGCGCCATCGGCCTCGGCGAACTCTTCGACACCTCCCTCGTGTTTGAGAACTACCCCCTGGACGCCGAGACCCTGAACACGGTCGCGGCCGGCACCGGCCTCAAGCTCACCAGGGCCCGCACCCGTGACGCCGTGCACTACACCTACGGCCTCGTCGCCACTCCCGGAGACGAACTGCACTTCCGCCTCGACCACCAGCCCGGCCCGGTCACCGAGCAGGCGGCACACACTGTCATGGACCGCCTGCTGCGCGTCCTGACGGCCATGGCCGAGGCACCGGAGCTGCCCGTCGGACGCGTCGACGCGCTCGGCGCCGATGAGCGTCGGATGCTGCTGGACGACTTCAACGCCACTGAGCGTCCGGTGCGTCGCGACAGCCTTCCCGGGCTGTTCCAGGCACAGGTGGCGCGTACCCCGGATGCGACGGCGGTGGTGTTCGAGCGTGTCCGGCTGAGCTATGCGGAGCTGAACGCGCGGGCGAACCGGCTGGCGCGGCTGCTGGTCGAGCGGGGTGCGGGTCCGGAGCGGTGTGTGGCGGTGTCGCTGCCACGCTCGGCCGATCTGGTGGTGACGCTGCTGGCGGTGATGAAGGCGGGGGCGGTGTACGTCCCGGTCGATCCGGAGTATCCGGCCGAGCGCATCGCGCACATCCTCGACGACGTCGCGCCCGTACTCGTCGTCGACCAGGCGTGGCTGGCCGCGGCGGACATCGCGGGCCACGCCGCGGACGATCTCCCGTCGGTCGCTGTGACGTCGCTCGCCTACGTCATCCACACCTCGGGTTCGACCGGCCGTCCGAAGGGCGTCGCGGTCTCCCACCACGGCACCGCGAGCCTGGCCGCCGGGCAGATCGAGCGCTTCGCCGTCACCGCCGACAGCCGGGTGCTGTCGTTCGCCTCGCCGAGCTTCGACGCGGCCGTCTCGGAGCTGTGCATGGCGCTGCTCGCGGGTGCCACGCTGGTGTTGGCGCCTGCGGAGCGGCTGCTGCCGGGCCCGGCGCTGACCGAACTGGTGCGTGCGGAGGGGATCACCCACATCACCCTGCCGCCGTCCGGGCTGGCGGTGCTCCCGGACGACGCGCTGCCCACGGTGACAACCCTGGTCGTGGCGGGTGAGGCCTGCCCGCCGGATCTGGTGGCGCGCTGGTCCCGTGACCGGCGGATGATCAACGCGTACGGGCCGACGGAGTCGACGGTGTGCGCCAGCATGAGCACCCCGCTGGCCGGTGCGATCGTGCCGCCGATCGGCGCCCCGATCGTCAACACCCGCCTGTATGTCCTGGACCCGGCTCTGCGGCCGGTTCCCGTCGGTACGCCGGGCGAGCTGTACATCGCGGGCGCGGGTCTGGCCCGCGGGTACCTGAACCGCCCGGAGCTGACCGCGGAGCGCTTCGTCGCCTGCCCCTACGGCGCACCCGGTGAGCGTATGTACCGCACGGGTGACCTGGCCCGCTGGACCGCGGACGGTGAGCTGGAGTATTTGGGCCGCGCCGACGACCAGGTCAAGATCCGTGGCTTCCGGATCGAGCCGAGTGAGGTGACCGCCGTCGTGGCGGACCACCCCGCCGTGGCCCGCGCGGCGGTGGTCGTACGGGAGGACCAGCCCGGTGACAAGCGCCTGGTCGCCTACGTGGTGCCCGCACCCGGCGCGGACGCCGACCCGGTGCGCCTGCGCCGGCACGCCGCCGAACGGCTGGCGGCCCACATGGTGCCCTCGGCGTTCGTCGCCCTCGACAACCTGCCCATCACCCCGAACGGCAAGCTGGACCGCAAGGCCCTGCCCGCCCCCGCATACGCGGCGATGTCCACGGCCGGATACCGCGGCCCGCGTTCCCCGCGCGAGGAGATCCTGTGCGGCCTGTTCGCCGAGGTGCTCGGCGTGGAGCGGGTTGGTATCGACGACGGCTTCTTCGACCTGGGCGGCCACTCCCTGCTGGCCACCCGACTGGCCAACCGCATCCGTGCCACCCTCGGCGAGGAGCTGCCGGTACGCCGCCTGTTCGAGACGCCCACCGTCGCCGGACTCGCCGCCTGGCAGGGCACCGGCCCCTCCCGCGCCGCCGCGCGGGCGGACGAGCGCCCCGAAAGGGTGCCGCTGTCCTTCGCGCAGGAACGCCTGTGGTTCCTCAGCCAGTTCGACGTGGCGTCCGCAACCTACAACATCCCGGCCGCGCTGCGGCTGACCGGCGACCTGGACCGCGCCGCGCTGGAAGCCGCGCTGGCCGATGTGGTGGCCCGGCACGAGCCGCTGCGCACTGTCGTCGTCGAGGACGCCGACGGCCCCTACCAGCGGGTGCTCGACGCCCGCGAGGCCGCACCCCGCCTTCGGGCCGAGGCCGCCGACGACGCCGTACTTGGTGAGAGGCTGGCCGAAGAGACCCGCCACGCCTTCGATCTGGCAGCCGAACTCCCCCTTCGGGTGCGGCTGTTCGAGCTCGGCACGCGGGAGCATGTGCTGCTGCTCGTCCTGCACCACATCGCCGGTGACGGCTGGTCGGTGGGACCGCTCGCGCGGGACCTGGCCGCCGCCTACGCGGCCCGCCGTGCCGGGCACGCCCCGAGCTGGGACGAACTGCCGCTGCACTACGCGGACTACGCCCTATGGCAGCGCCGTACGCTCGGCTCCGCGGCCGACGCGGACAGCCTGCTCGCGCGCCAGCTGACGTTCTGGAAGGACGCGTTGGCCGGTCTGCCCGAGGAGCTGGAGCTGCCCACCGACCGCCGCCGGCCCGCCGTGTCCTCGTACACCGGCGGCGTGGTGGAGTTCGAGGTGCCCGGCGCCCTGCACAAGCGGCTGACCGCGCTGGCGCGCGAGCTGCGCGCCACCCCGTTCATGGTGGTGCGAGCCGCCCTAGCGACCCTGCTGTCGCGGCTGGGCGCCGGGACCGACATCCCGATCGGCACCCCGGTCGCCGGGCGCGCCGACGACGCCCTGGAAGGCCTGGTCGGGTTCTTCGTGAACACGCTGGTGCTGCGCGCCGACCTGTCCGGCGAGCCGTCCTTCCGTGAACTGGTGGGCCGCGTCAAGGAGTTCGACCTGGCGGCCTACGCCCACCAGGACGTGCCCTTCGAACGGCTCGTCGACGCCCTCAACCCGGCCCGCTCCATGGCCCGCCACCCCCTCTTCCAGACCTCGCTGACCTGGAACGACACCACCGAGCAGGCGCTCGGCGCGCTGCGCGGCCTGCCCGGCCTCGCCGTCCGGCCCGAGCCGGTGGATACCACGGCGGCGAAGTTCGACCTGTCCCTCGTCTTCGAGGAGCGGCGTACCGCCGACGGCACCCCCGCGGGACTCTCCGGCAGCCTCGCCTACAGCGCCGACCTGTACACGCACGACAGTGCCGCGATCCTCACCCGGCGCCTGGTGCGCGTCCTGGAGGCCGTGCTGGCCGACCCCGAGCGGCCGGTCACCCGCATCGACGTCACCGACGCCGCCGAGCGCGCCCGGCTGCTGGCCGCGGCCGGCACCGGCGGCACGCCCGCTCCGGCCCGGTCGCTCGCCGAGCTCTTCGAGGAGCGCGTCGCCCTCGCCCCCGAGGCGGTCGCCGTCACCTGCGACGAGCGGTCGCTGACCTACCGCGAGCTGAACGAGCGGGCCGACCGGCTGGCGGACCACCTCGTGGCGCACGGCGCGGGCCCGGAGCGGTTCGTCGCGGTGTCCCTGCCGCGCGGCCTCGACCTCGTCGTGGCCCTGCTGGCGGTCGTGAAGTCCGGGGCGGCGTACGTCCCGGTCGACCCCGGCTACCCGCAGGAGCGCATCGCCTACATCCTCCAGGACACCGCCCCCGTCCTGGTCGTCGACGAGGAGTGGCTCGCCACGGCCGCCACCGGGCAGCCCGCCGCCGGCGCGGGCGACCGCCTCCCGGCTGGCCCGGCGCACCCCGCGTACGTCATCTACACCTCCGGCTCCACCGGCCGCCCCAAGGGCGTCGTGGTCCCGCACGCGAACGTGGTGCGGTTGTTCACCGCGACCGAGGACACCTACGGCTTCGGCCCGGACGACGTGTGGACCCTGTTCCACTCCGCCGCGTTCGACTTCTCGGTGTGGGAGCTGTGGGGTCCGCTGCTGCACGGCGCCCGGCTCGTCGTCGTGCCGTTCGAGGTCAGCCGCAACCCGGTGGAGTTCCTGCGGCTGCTCGTGCGCGAGCGGGTCACCGTGCTCAACCAGACCCCCTCAGCCTTCTACCAGCTGATGCAGGCCGACCGGGACCACCCCGGCCTCGGCGACCGGCTCGCGCTGCGCTGGGTGGTTTTCGGCGGCGAGGCGCTCGACCTCGGCCGGCTGGAGAGCTGGGGCCGCCGACACGGCGACACGGACCCGGTGCTGGTCAACATGTACGGCATCACCGAGACGACCGTCCACGTCAGCGTGCGCGCCCTCGACTCCACCGCCTGGACGGCCCAGCACCGCAGCCTGATCGGCGGGGGCATCCGCGACCTGCGGGTGTACGTCCTCGACGACGCCCTGCGCCCGGCCCCGGCCGGCGTCACCGGCGAGATGTACGTCGCCGGTGCCGGTCTGGCACGCGGCTACCTGAACCGTCCCGGGCTGACCGCGGAGCGGTTCGTGGCCTGCCCGTTCGGGGCGCCGGGCGAGCGTATGTACCGCACCGGCGACCTGTCGCGGTGGACCGCGGACGGCGAGCTGGAGTACCTGGGCCGCGCCGACGACCAGGTCAAGATCCGCGGCTTCCGCATCGAGCTCGGCGAGATCGAGAGCGTCGTCCTGGCCCACCCGCGGATCGCCCAGGCCGCCGTCGTCGTCCGCGAGGACCGGCCCGGCGACAAGCGCCTCGTCGCCTACGCCGTACCCGACGGCGACACTCTCGACACCGCCTCCGTACGGGCCCGACTCACGGCCGAACTGCCCGAGTACATGGTGCCGTCGGCAGTCGTGCCCCTCGCCGCGCTGCCGCTGACGGTCAACGGCAAGCTGGACCGCAAGGCGCTGCCCGCGCCCGAGTACGGCACGCCGGACGCGGCCGGGTACCGCGCTCCGCGCTCGCCGCGCGAGGAGATCCTCTGTGGTCTGTTCGCCGAGGTGCTCGGTGTGGAGCGGGTCGGTACCGACGACGGCTTCTTCGATCTGGGCGGTCACTCGCTGCTGGCCACCCGCCTGGTCAACCGCGTTCGCGCCACGCTCGGCGCGGAGCTGTCGGTGCGGAACCTGTTCGAGGCGCCCAGCGTCGCCGGCCTGGCACCGGTCCTGGACCCGACCGCGAGCGGCACCCTCCGCCCGGTCGCCCGGGCCGAACGCCCCGAGCGGCTGCCGCTGTCGTTCGCCCAGCGCAGGCTCTGGTTCCTACACCGCTTCGAGGGTCCGTCCGCCACGTACAACATTCCGCTGACCCTGCGCCTGACCGGCGACCTCGACCGGGCGGCCCTGGAAGCGGCCCTGGCCGACGTGGCAGCCCGGCACGAGACACTGCGCACCGTCTTCGCTGAGGACGAGCAGGGCCCGTACCAGGTCGTCCTCGACCAGGCGCGCCCCGCGCTGCACTCGGTCACCTTCGAGACGGAACTGCGCGCGGCCGCCCGGTACGCCTTCGACCTCGGTGCCGAGCTCCCGCTGCGCGCCGTGCTGTTCTCACGCGACCGCGAGCACGTCCTGCTGGTAGTGCTCCACCACATCGCCGGCGACGGCCGGTCCGCCCTCGTCCTCGCCCGCGACCTCGCTGCCGCCTACACGGCCTGCCGCGCCGGTCACGCCCCCGACCGGGACGAACTGCCCGTCCAGTACGCCGACTTCACGCTGTGGCAGAACGACGTGCTCGGCTCCGAGGACGACCCGGACAGCCTCGTCTCCCGCCAGCTCGCCTTCTGGCAGGAGGCCTTGGTCGGACTGCCCGAGGAACTCGACCTACCCGCCGACCGGCCCCGTCCGGCCACGGCGTCGTACACCGGTGACGTCGTGGAGTTCGAGGTGCCGGCGGCCCTGCACGAGCGGCTGGCGGCGCTGGCGCGCGAACTGCGCGCCACCCCGTTCATGGTGCTCCAGGCCGCGCTGGCCACGCTGCTGTCGCGGCTGGGCGCGGGCACCGACATCCCGATCGGTACGCCGATCGCGGGCCGCGCCGACGACGCGGTGGAGGACCTGGTCGGGTTCTTCGTGAACACGCTGGTGCTGCGCACCGACCTGTCCGGCGAGCCGTCCTTCCATGAACTGGTCGGGCGGGTCAAGGAGTTCGACCTGGCGGCGTACGCCCACCAGGACGTGCCCTTCGAGCGGCTCGTCGATGCGCTCGACGTCACCCGCTCGACCTCCCGGCACCCGCTGTTCCAGACCGTCCTCACCCTCGACGACACCGCCGAACAGGAGGCCCTCGCCCAGGTCGCCGACCTGCCCGGACTCGACGTCGCCCCGTACCGGCTCGACACCGGCGTCGCCAAGTTCGACCTGTCCTTTGGCTTCGTCCGCGCCCACACGGACGGACCCGGACTTACCGGCCGCCTCGAATACGCCGCCGACCTGTACGACCGGACCACGGCCCGCACCCTCGCCGACCGGCTGGTGCGCGTCCTGGAAGCGGTCCTCGCCAGCCCCGACGCCCCCGTCCGCCGGGTCGACGTCCTCGGCGCCGAGGAACGCCGGCTGCTGGTCGACGGCCGCAACGACACCGCCCGGCCCACCCCGGCGGCCACGCTGCTCGGGCTCTTCGAGGCCAACACCGCGGCCACGCCGGACAAGACGGCCGTCGTCGGCGACGGCACCGAGCTGACCTACGCCGAACTCTCCGCCCGTGCCCACCAGTTGGCACACCGGCTGCGCCGGGCCGGCGTGCGACGCGAGACCCGGGTCGCCCTGCTGACGGAACGCTCCGTCGACCTGGTCGTCGCCGTCCTCGCCGTCCTCAAGGCCGGCGGCGTCTACGTGCCGCTCAGCGCCACCTACCCGGACGAGCGGCTGCGCTGGATCATCGGCGAGACCGGCACCCCGCTGATCATCACCGACCGGGCCCAGCGGGAGCGGGCCGAGACCGTCGCCGGCCCGCTGGACGTCCTCGTCGTCGACGACCCGGCCACTGCCGACGCCCTCGCCCAGGAGGACACCTCCGCACCTGTATTCGTCCCCACACCCGACGACCTGGCCTGCGTGATGTTCACCTCCGGCTCCACCGGCCTGCCCAAGGGCGTCGCCGCGACCCATCGGAACATCGCCGACCTCGCCCAGGACCAGTGGTGGACGTCCGACTGCGCCGAACGCGTCCTGCTGCACTCCCCGCACGCCTGGGACGCACTCACCCTGGAACTCTGGGTCGCCCTGCTGTGCGGCGGCAGCGTCGTCGTCGCGCCCGCCGGCGACCTCGGCGTCGAGGCCATCGGCGCGCTCATCACCGGACACGGGATCACCGGACTGTGGCTGACCGCCGGCCTGTTCGCGGTCCTCGCCGAGGAGCAGCCCGACTGCTTGAGGGGCGTGCGCCAGGTGTGGACCGGCGGCGACGTCGTCCCACCCGCCGCCGTGCGCCGCGTCCTGGAACGCTGCCCGCACATCGAGGTGGTCAACGGCTACGGCCCCACCGAGACCACCGTGTTCGCCACCCGCAACCCGGTCGGCGCGGCCGACGCCCAGCGGCTGCCCAGCGTCGTCCCCATCGGACGCCCGCTGGACAACATGCGCATGTACGTCCTCGACACCGCCCTGCATCCCGTGCCCGACGGCGTCCCCGGCGAGCTGTACGTGGCTGGCAGCGGCCTCGCCCGCGGCTACTGGGCGCGCCCGGACCTCACCGCGGAACGCTTCGTGGCCTGCCCGTTCGGCGCGCCCGGTAAGCGCATGTACCGCACCGGAGACCTGGTGCGCTGGAACACCGGCGGACAGCTGGAGTTCGTCGGCCGCGCCGACGACCAGGTCAAGGTGCGCGGCTTCCGTATCGAACTCGCCGAGATCGAGGCCGCCCTCGCCGCCCACCCGGGCATCCGGGCGAGTGCGGTCGTCGTCCGCGAGGACCAGCCCGGCGACAAGCGCCTGACCGGCTACGTCGTCCTAGCGGACGCGCCTGTCGACCTCACCGAGGTCCGCGCCCACCTCGCCGCCCGGCTGCCCGACTACATGGTGCCCACCGCCCTGGTGCCGCTGCCCGAACTGCCCCTGACCACCAACGGAAAGCTGGACCGCAAGGCGCTCCCGGCCCCCGACTACACCCCCCGCTTGGCCGGACGGGCCGCCACGGGGCCGGTGGAGGAGACGCTGTGCGCGCTCTTCGCCGAGGTCCTGGGCGTGCCCGGGATCGGCGTCGATGACAGCTTCTTCGACCTCGGCGGCGACAGCATCGTCTCCATCCAGCTCGTCAGCCGGGCCCGCAAGGCCGGGCTCACACTCACCCCGCGCGACGTGTTCGACCACCGCACGGTCGCTGCGCTCGCCGAGGCGATCACCGGCCGCACACCCGCCGCGGTCGACGACACCCCGCAGGTACCCGCCACCGGGCCCGTCCCGCTGACCCCGATCATGCACTGGCTCGCCGAACGCGGCGGCCGCCTCGACCGGTTCAACCAGTCCGTCGTGATCCAGGTCCCCGCGGGCATGGCCCACGACGATCTGCGCGGCGCCCTGCAAGCCGTACTGGACCGGCACGACGCCCTGCGCATGCGCTGCGCCACCGACGACTCCGGTCTGCCGCACGCGGACATCCCGCAGCCGGGCACCCTCGACGCGGCGCACCTCCTGACCCGCGTCGACGCCGCGGACGCCGACCCCGGCACCCTGCACGGGCTGCTCACCGAGCACGCACAGGCAGGCCTCGACCGGCTCGCGCCCGCCGACGGCGTCATGCTCCAGGCCGTCTGGCTGGACCGCGGCCCGCACACGCCCGGCAGGCTCCTGCTCCTCGCCGACCACCTGGTCGTCGACGGGGTCTCATGGCGCATCATCGTCTCCGACCTGGCCGAGGCCTGGCAGGCGGCCGCCACCGGCGGCACCCCTGAACTCGCCCCCGTCGGCACGTCCTTCCGGCACTGGGCCACCGCCCTGCACACCGCCGCGACGGACCCGGCACGCACCGACGGACTCGCCCACTGGGCCGACACCCTGCGCGGCAGCGAGCCGCCGCTCGGCACGGACACCCTGGACCCGGCACGCGACACCCACGCCACGTCCGGTTCTCTCACGCTCACGCTGCCCGCGGACGTCACCGAGACCGTGCTCACCACCGTGGGCTCCGTCTTCGGCACCGGTGTCACCGACGGACTCCTCACCGCCCTCGCCCTGGTTCTCGCCGACCGGCCCGGCCCCGGCGGCCCCGGCCTCCTCGTGGACGTCGAGGGACACGGCCGCGAGGAACACCTCGTCCCCGGCGCCGACCTGTCCCGCACCGTCGGCTGGTTCACCAGCCTCTACCCCGTGCGCCTGGACCCGGGCCCGCTGGACCGCACGGCCCACGAGGACGCCTTCGCCGGCGGCCCCACCGCGGGCCGCGTCCTGAAGACCGTCAAGGAGCAGCTGCGCGCCGTCCCCGACAACGGAGTCGCCTACGGCCTGCTGCGCCACCTCAACCCCAAGACGAAGACCGTGCTCGCCGAACTCGCGCGACCGCAGGTGGGATTCAACTACCTGGGCCGTGTCACGGCCCTGGAGGCCGCCGACTTCACCGCCGTACCCGGCGTCGGCGCACTCGTCCCCGGCGACGACCCCGGCACACCCCTGACCCATGTGCTGGAACTCAACGCCCTCACCCAGGACGGCACCGACGGGCCAGAACTCGTCGCCACCTGGACCTGGGCCCGGCGGCTGCTGTCCGAGACCGAGGTACGCCAGGTGGCCGAGGGCTGGTTGGCCGCCCTGCGGGGCCTCGCCGAGCACGCCCGGCATCCCGACGCGGGGGGTCTCACCCCGTCGGACGTGTCCCTGGTGACCGTCAGCCAGGACGAGATCGACGCATTCGAAGACGACTTCTTCGCAGACCAGGAAGACGAGTGAGGAAAGCCGTGAGCCGTAAGTCCCGTTCCATCGAGGACATCCTGCCCCTTTCGCCGCTGCAGGAAGGTCTCATCTTCCACAGCGTCTACGACGACAGCGGCGCCGACATCTACACCGTCCAGCTCGTCTTCGACGTCGAAGGAACCCTGGACTCCGCCGCGCTGCACACCGCGGCGCAGGCCCTCGTCCGGCGCCACACCAACCTCCGCGCGGGCTTCCGCCAGCGCAAGACCGGCGAGTGGGTCCAGGTCGTCCTCGGCGACGCCCCACCGAGCTGGACCGAGACCGACCTCGCCGGCCTGCCCGAGGCCGACCGCGAGGCCGAGGCGGAGCGGATCATCACCGAGGACCGCGCCCACCGCTTCGACATCGGCCGGCCGCCGCTGCTGCGGTTCACCCTGATACGCCTCGCCCCCGAACGGCACCGGCTCGCGCTCGCCGTCCACCACGCCGTCCTCGACGGCTGGTCACTGCCGGTCCTCCTGCGCGAACTCCTCGCTCTGTACGTCTCCCGAGGCGACGCCGACGCCCTGCCCCGCCCGCGCCCCTACCGCGAGTACCTCGCCTGGCTGGCAGGGCGGGACCGCAGCGCCGCGCTGGACGCCTGGACCCATGCCTTCGAGGACTTCGACGAACCGTCCAGGATCGCCCCTGCGGCCCCCGGCCGCACCCCGGTCGTCCCGGACAAGGTCGAGTTCAGCCTGCCCGCCGAGGCCACCCGCGTCCTGGCCGACCGCGCCCGCACCCTCGGCGTCACTCTGAACACTGTCGTCCAGGGCGCCTGGGGCCTTGCCCTGTCCCACCTCCTCGGCCGCACCGACATCGCCTTCGGCGTCACCGTCTCCGGCCGCCCAGGCGACCTCGCCGGCGTCGAGGACATGGTGGGCCTCTTCATCAACACCCTGCCCCTGCGGCTGCGCCTGGACCCCGCCGAGTCCCTCGGCGACCTCCTCCGGCGCCTACAGCGCGAACAGTCCGCCCTCCTGGAGTACCAGTACCTCGGCCTGGCCGACCTCCAGCGGGCCATCGGCAAGGGCGAACTCTTCGACACCTCCATGGTGTTCGAGAACTACCCCCTCGACAGCGCGGGCCTCGACTCCTCGGCCGACGTGGGCGGCCTGCGCCTGGCCTCCGCTCAGAGCCGCTCGGCGATCCACTACACCTACGGCCTCGTCGCCCACCCCGGTGAGGAACTCCGCTTCCGATTGGACTTCCAGTCCGACCTCGTCGACCGCGAGTCGGCGGAGGCGTTGGCGGGGCGGTTGGTGCGGGTGTTGGAGGCCGTGGCTGGTGATCCGGGTGTGCGGGTTGGTGGTGTGGAGGTGCTCTCGGATGCCGAGCGGGGTTTGGTGTTGGGGGAGTGGATCGACACCTCTCGTGATGTTCCGGTTGCTGGGTTGCCGCA
>NZ_JBFAWL010000011.1:178881-190306 GCF_040680275.1 Streptomyces sp. NPDC052079 | reverse complement strand
CCGTTGAACTCGACCAGCTCTGCCTCGAAGTCCTCGCACACGGCCCGCATGATCTCCTCGCACCGCGTCAGGTGCCGGTCGGCGAAGACTTTGTGTCGGTATTTCGTCACGAAAACCAAGTGGACATGCATCCGGAAGACGCAGTGGCGGCCTGTACGAACGTTCTCATCGATACCCATAAACCAACTGCGTATCATGATCGGCGTGCAGCTTCGGTACAGCTTCCGCTTGTACCCGAGCGCCGGTCAGCGCAGCGCGTTGGCAAGGGCGTTCGGGTGTGCGCGGGTGGTCTACAACGACGCGCTCCGCGCTCGGGAGACCGCCCGCAGCGAGGGGCTGCCGTTCCCGCAGACCGGGGACCTGTCGAAGGCGCTCATCACCGAGGCGAAGAACACCCCGGAGCGGGCCTGGCTCGGCGAGGTGTCGGCGGTCGTCCTCCAGCAGTCGCTGCGCGACCTGGACACCGCGTACCGGAACTTCTTCCACGGCCTGAAGGGCAAGCGCCCGCGTATGGGCGCGCCCCGGTACAAGTCGAAGCGGGACACCCGGCAGGCGGTGCGGTTCACGGCGAATGCCCGCTGGTCGATCACGCCGGGCGGGAAGCTGCGTCTGCCGAAGATCGGTGACCTGAAGGTCAAGTGGTCCCGCAGCCTGCCCTCGACGCCGTCCACGGTGACCGTGGTCAAGGACAGTGCGGGCCGGTACTTCGCGAGCTTCGTCGTCGAGACCGGCCCCGAGGAACTGCTGCCGCAGACGACGCCCGAGGTGGGCATCGACCTCGGGCTGGGGCACTTTGCGGTCCTCTCGGACGGGACGAAGATCGACAGCCCGCGCTTCCTGCGCCGGGCCGAGAAGCGCCTGAAGAAGGCGCAGCGCGCCCTCTCCCGCAAGGAGAAGGGCAGCAAGAAGAGGGACAAGGCCAGGGTCCGCGTCGCACGGGCACACGCCCGGGTCGCGGACGCGCGCCGCGAGTTCCACCACCAGCTCTCCACCCGGCTGATCCGCGAGAACCAAGCGGTCGCCGTGGAGGACCTGGCGGTGAAGGGACTCGCCCGCACGCGCCTGGCCAAGTCCGTGCACGACGCCGGATGGTCGGCGTTCGTGACCATGCTGGAGTACAAGGCCGCCCGGTACGGGCGCACCTTCATCCGGATCGGCCGCTTCGAGCCCACGTCTCAGGTGTGCTCGCAGTGCGGCGTCAAGGACGGCCCCAAGCCCCTGCACGTCCGCGTGTGGACCTGCGGGGCCTGCGGGGCCGTCCTGGACCGGGACATCAACGCGGCGGTCAACATCGCCAAGGCGGCCGGACTGGCCGTGTCAGCCTGTGGAGCGCAGGTAAGACCGGGACTCGTCCCGGCACCGCGCGGCGAAGCAGGAACCCACTCGACACCGCAGTCTTCGACGGCGCGGTAGGCGGGAATCGCCGTCCTTCAGGGCGGCGAGGATGTCAATGCCAGCCGTGCAGGGTCAGGGTGCCGGGATGGTCCAGGCAACCGCGCAGGCCCGCGCCCGGGTACTCGATGATGTCCTCGGGGAGGTCATGGTCGGCGAACCACTGGAGCGCGAGGCACTTGTCCGGCTCCCTATTGCTGGGGGTGCCCTCCCACTCGGTGGCCGCGAAGAAGAAGCCGATCCGCTCGGCGCCGTTCTCCTGGTGGTGCACGACGTGAAGGAGTCGAAGGTGCTCGGGGTCAACTCTGACGCCGGTTTCCTCGAACAGTTCGCGGGCTGCCCCGGCGGTCAGGGTCTCGCCCCGGTCGAGCTTGCCGGACGGCAGGTGCCACCGGCCGTAGCCGTACGGTCCTCCTCTCTGCGAGAGAAGGATCTTCTCGCCGTCACGGAGAAGGACGTGAGTGTCGATGGTGGGCTGTGCCGGCTGTCCGCTCATGTTTCCTGAGTGGTCGGGGAGGTGGCTGAAGCCTTTGACGGTAGCGGGAGCGCGAGGATCGCGTCGGCGATTCGCCGCGCAACATCCGGTGGGGTGATCTCGGTGTCTCGATGCCGAGCACTTCCCTGCCGGACGGCCGCCGCCCCGGAGTGCCGCCGGTGCGCGACGATGGGTCCCGTGCCCACCGGACGACGCCCCACTAGCCCCTTCACCCCACGCGACTTCCAGCTCGTGCTGCTGCGCCGCATGGCCGACCACAATCCCGGGCCGGTGGAGGACGCCCGGCGGGAACTGGGCGCCTCCCTCGCGGACATGCGCGAGGCCAACAGGCGCTGGCAGGCGATGGTCCGCTCGCCGCGCTCCCGCCCGGCCCTTTCGCGGTACCGCTCCGTGCTGGGCGAGCCGGAATCCCGGACCCCGCGCCGGGTCGGCGACCTTGACTGCGAAGCGTGGCAGTGGCGGCTGCCGCTCTGGCCGGACCTGCGCTTCGAGGTGCTGAGCCCGGCGGCGGGCGGTGCCGTGTGGAACGAGTGGCTGGTCCGCGCGCCGGGCGCCCCGGCGCCGGCGCTGCGCACGGTGGAGGACCTTACGCCCTGGTCGTGCACGGTGGACGAGGCGGCACGGGCCTTCGCCCCGGCCCGCCCCCTGGAGGGCACGGCACCGACCCGGTGGGGGCTCGCCTTCACGGCCCCGGACGCGACGGGTGCGCGGCACGAGGTCGTCGCCGAGTTCACCTGGGGGCTGCTGCAGCGTACGGCGGTCAGCGGCCGGCGGCCTTGAGGATGTCGTCCGTCCACGAGGTCGACGCGCGCGTGACCCGCGCTTGACCTTCACCTTCGGGGAAGCCCCAGCATCGGTGGCGGAACGCGGAAAGCGCGAGAACGCCGACAACGCGGAAGGACGGAGATGGACATGCTGACGATCGGTGCGTTTGCGAAGGCGTGCCGGCTGTCGCCGAAGGCGTTGCGGCTGTACGACGAGCTGGATCTGCTGCGTCCCGCCCGGGTGGACCCGGACACGGGCTACCGCTACTACGCGGCGGAGCAGCTGGAGCAGGCCCGTCTGGTGGCGTGGCTGCGCCGCCTGGGCATGCCGCTGGCCGAGATCCGTCGGGTCCGCTCGCTGGACGACGGTGCCGCCGCCGTGGAGATCCGGGCGTACTGGGCCCGGGTGGAGGCGGAGACGGCGGTGCGGCGGGACCTCGCCGCGTTCCTGGTCGATCACCTGACGGAAGAGTCGAGAAGGGACACCACCATGAACACGCTGGAGCTGCGCTACTGCGCCCACTCCGACCGGGGCCGGGTCCGGCCCGCCAACCAGGACACGGCGTACGCGGGCGGCCGGCTGCTCGCCGTGGCCGACGGCTTCGGTCCGGCGGGGGCGCCGGCGAGCAGCGCGGCGGTGGAGGCGCTGCGGTTCCTCGACACGCGGGAGATACCGGCGAGCGGCGTGCTGAACCTCCTGGAGGACGCGGTGCGGGGAGCCGCGCAGGCGGTCCGGGACGCGGCGGACGGCTCGGCGGAGGCGGGCACCACGCTGACCGCCCTGCTGTGGACCGGCTCCCGGCTGGCCCTGGTCCACATCGGCGACTCGCGTGCGTATCTGCTGCGCGACGGGGACCTGTTCCGCATCACCCATGACCACACGGTGGTCCAGTCGATGCTGGACGAGGGCCGGCTGACCCCGGAGGAGGCGGTCTCCCACCCCCAGCGCACCCTCCTGCTGAAGGCCCTCACGGGTACGGAGGCCACCACGTCCTCCCCCGACCTCCGTCTCCACGACGCCCGGCCGGGCGACCGCTACCTCCTCTGCTCCGACGGCCTCCCGACCGCCGTCCCCGACGACACGATCAGCGACCTCCTGACGACCACTCCGACCCCGGACGAGGCGGTCCACGCTCTGATCACCGCAGCAAACAGCTCCGGCGGCCCCGACAACATCGCCTGCGTAGTAGCAGACGTCGTCACAACGACAACCTGACCGCCGCTCCCGCGGGCAGTCGTGCCTCCCCCAGTGCCTTAAGGGCCTGGGAGGTACCCCCAGGGCGATGGGGGTCCCCCCGCTCGAGCGAAGCCGAGAGTGGGGGAGGGTGGGCGCGACGGCACCCCGCATGCGCCGGGCTGCGCAGACACCCCCCGGACCACCAGGAGCTACCGCTCCTCCTCCCCGGGGTCCCAGTCCAGCAGCCGCACCTTCGCCACCGTCCGCACATGCCGCCGCATAGCCGCGGCGGCCTGCCGCGGCAACCCCTCGGCGATCGCATCGAGAATCGCCTGATGCTGCGCCAGCGACCGATGCGGCCGCCCCGGCTGACGCAACGACTCGTTGCGGCTCTCGGCAATCTGCTCGGCGATCGACCGCATGAACTCCGCCAGCAGTCCGCTGTGCGCCGCCGCCGTCACCGCCGCGTGGAACCGCCGGTCGCCCTCCACCCCGCCGCCGCCCGCCTCGATCTCCTCCGCCATATGCGCGAGCGCCGCCCGCATCGCGGCGAGGTCGTCGTCCGTGCGGCGCTCGGCGGCCAGTTCGGCGAGTTTCGTCTCCAGCGCCTCCCGGGCCTCCAGTACGTCCGGGAGGCGCCGGCGGCGTTCCACCATCCGGTCGACCGGCTCGACGTCGAGGCTGTCCCGTACGAGGTAGGTGCCGCCGCCGTGCCTGGCCTCGACCAGACCCTGGACCTCCAGGACCACGATCGCCTGCTTCACCGAGGCCCGGCTGACCCCGAGCCGCTGGGCCAGGTCCCGTTCGGGCGGCAGACGGTCGCCGGCCCGCAGGCCGCCCTCGGTGACGTACTGGCGCAATCGGTCCAGCACCTGTTCGTAGAGGCGCTGTTTCGTCATGGGGCGCAGGGCGTCGGTCACGGGGTCCCCCTCTCGTCGGGAGACTAGCACCGGCCCCTCGGAAGTGGTCGAGTGGATGAACCAATTACTGCGCGACCCCTTGACGGCACTCCCCGCGCACCCCACTCTTTCCAGCCAACCGGACCACATCACTCCGGCGACAAGTGGTTCATCCATTCAGCCACTCGGGAGCCCGCATGTCCCCCGAACTCATCTCCGTTCTCGTTCTGGCGGTGGTGTTCGTCATCGCCACCACCCGCTCCGTCAACATGGGCGCACTGGCCTTCGCCGCCGCGTTCGGCGTCGGCACGCTCGTCGCCGATCTCGACGCGGACGGCGTCTTCGCCGGTTTCCCGGGCGATCTGTTCGTCGTCCTGGTCGGCGTCACCTATCTGTTCGCCATCGCCCGTGCCAACGGCACCACCGACTGGCTGGTGTACGCGGCCGTCCGGCTGGTGCGCGGGCGGGTGGCGCTGATCCCCTGGGTGATGTTCGCCCTCACCGGCGCGCTCACCGCGATCGGCGCGGTCAGCCCGGCGGCGGTCGCGATCGTCGCGCCGATCGCGCTGAGCTTCGCCGCCCGGTACCGGATCAGCCCGCTGCTGATGGGTGCGATGGTGGTGCACGGCGCCCAGGCCGGCGGCTTCTCCCCGATCAGCATCTACGGCACCATCGTCAACGGCATCGTCGAGCGCGAGAAGCTCCCCGGCAGCGAGATCACGCTGTTCCTCGCCTCGTTGCTGGCCAACCTCGTCATCGCCGCGGTGGTGTTCGTCGTCTGCGGCGGACTGAAGCTGTGGCGGCAGGGGGCCGTGGCCGACAACGGGACGGGAACCCCGACGGCGACCGAAACAACCGGTGGCGGCTCCGGTGCCGCGGGCCCGGGCACCGGCACCGCGACCCGCACCGCCCCGGCCCCCGCGCCGGTGACCACTCTCCCCGACGGCCCCACGGCCGTCGCGCTCACCGCTCCCGTCATCGCCACCCTCGTCTCCCTGGTCGCCCTCGTCGTCGCCGTCCTCGGCTTCGACCTGGACGCCGGACTCACCGCGATCACCCTCGCCGTCGTACTGAGCACCGCCTGGCCCGACGACAGCCGCAAGGCGGTCGGCCAGATCGCCTGGCCCACGGTCCTGCTGATCTGCGGTGTGCTCACCTACGTCGGCGTCCTGGACGAGATGGGCACCATCACCTGGGCCGGTGAGGGCGTCGGCGGCATCGGCGTCCCGCTGCTCGCCGCGGTGCTGCTCTGCTACATCGGCGCGATCGTGTCGGCGTTCGCCTCCTCCGTCGGGATCATGGGCGCGCTCATCCCGCTGGCCGTGCCGTTCCTCGCCCAGGGCGAGATCGGGGCCATCGGCATGGTGGCGGCGCTCGCGGTGTCGGCGACGGTCGTGGACGTGAGCCCGTTCTCCACGAACGGCGCACTGGTCCTGGCCGCCGCTCCGGACGTCGACCGCGACCGCTTCTTCCGGCAGCTGATGGCGTACGGCGGAATCGTCGTCGCGGCGGTCCCGGCGATCGTGTGGCTGGCCATGGTCGTGCCCGGCTGGGGGTAGGTCGCAGACGGCACGAGCACCTGACAGCCTTCGAACCACAGCCAGTTTTTAAAGAAGGAGTACGACGCGTGTCCTCTCTCTTCCCGGCCCTGACCGACGGACCGGCCGACCGGCCCGCCCTGCGCTTCGGCGAGCGCTCGCTCACCTACGGGGAACTCGCCGCAGCGGCGGGCGCGGTGGCCGGGGGCCTGAAGGAGGCGCGCCGGGTCGCCGTATGGGCCACGCCCACGATGGAGACCGCCGTCGCGGTCACCGCGGCGCTGCTCGCCGGGCCGGCCGTCGTGCCGCTCAACCCGAAGTCGGGGGCGAAGGAGCTCGGTCACATCCTTTCCGACAGCGCCCCCGACCTGGTGCTGACCACGCCCGGCACGCGGCTCCCCGCCCCCCTGGCCGCCCTGCCCCGCCTCGATGTGGAGCCGGCGGCCCCGGGTTCCTCCCTCCCCGACGACCGCGCGCGGGACCCGGAGGACCCCGCCCTGATCGTCTACACCTCCGGCACCACCGGCCCGCCCAAAGGCGCCGTCATCCCCCGCCGCGCGATCGCCGCGACCCTGGACGCCCTCGCCGACGCCTGGCAGTGGACCGGCGACGACGTACTGGTGCACGGGCTGCCGCTGTTCCATGTGCACGGCCTGGTCCTCGGCACGCTCGGCCCGCTGCGCCGCGGCGGCTCGGTGCGTCATCTGGGCCGGTTCACCACCGAGGGCGTGGCGCGGGAGCTGAACGGCGGCGCGACCATGCTGTTCGGCGTGCCGACGATGTACCACCGCGTCGCGGAGGCGCTGCCCGCCGAGCCGGAACTGGCCGCGGCGCTGGCCGGGGCGCGGCTGCTGGTGTCGGGGTCCGCCGCGCTGCCCGTGCACGACCACGAGCGGATCGGGGCGGCGACCGGACGCCGGGTGATCGAGCGGTACGGCATGACGGAGACGCTGATGAACACCAGCGTCCGCGCGGACGGCGAGGCCCGCCCCGGCACGGTGGGCGTGCCGCTGCCGGGCGTGGAGCTGCGGCTGGTGGAGGAGGACGGCTCGCCGGTGAGGTCGTACGACGGTGAGACGGTCGGCGAGATCCAGGTGCGCGGGCCGAACCTGTTCACCGAGTACCTCAACCGGCCGGACGCCACGGCCGCCGCGTTCACCGCCGACGGCTGGTTCCGCACCGGCGACATGGCGGTGCGCGACCCCGACGGCTATGTCCGCATCGTCGGCCGCAAGGCCACCGACCTGATCAAGAGCGGCGGCTACAAGATCGGCGCGGGGGAGATCGAGAACGCGCTGCTGGAGCATCCGGGCGTGCGGGAGGCCGCGGTCACCGGGGAGCCGGACGCCGATCTGGGCGAGCGGATCGTGGCGTGGGTGGTGCCGGCGGACCCGCAGTCCCCGCCCGCGCTGGACGAGCTGGCCGATCATGTGGCGGGGCGCCTCGCCCCGCACAAGCGCCCGCGCGTCCTGCACCATCTCGACGCCCTGCCCCGCAACGACATGGGCAAGATCATGAAGCGGGCGCTGGCCCGTGGCTGACCGTTTCTCCGCCCGTGAGGCCGTCGCCGCCCTCACCGACGACTTCACCGAACTGCCGTACCCGGACCGGCAGTCACCCCCGGACGGCCCGCTCGGCTGGCCCGGCTACGGCACCGCCCGCGCCCGTGCCGCCGAACGCACCGGCGAGCAGGAGTCCGTGATCTGCGGTACCGCGCGCATCGACGGTACCCGGGCGGTCGTCGTCGCCTTCGAGTTCGGCTTCCTCGGCGGCTCCCTGGGCGAACGCACCGGCGACCGTCTGGAGGCCGCGTACGCGCGGGCCCGCGCGGACCGGCTGCCGGTGGTGCCGCTGATAGCCACCGGGGGCAGCCGGATGCAGGAGGGCATGCTCGCGCTCACCCAGCTCCAGCGGGTGGCCCGGGCGTCGGCGCTCACCCGGGAGGCCGGGCTGCCGCAGATCGCGGTCCTTCGGGACCCGACGACCGGCGGCGGGTGGGCCACCCTGGGCGCGGGCGCCGACGTCGTTCTGGCGCTGCCCGGGGCCCAGGTCGGGTTCGCCGGTTCACGGGTGCGTCCGGCGGACGCGGACCCGGCGGCGTACACGGCCGAGGCGCAGGTGGCGGCGGGAGCGGTGGACGCGGTCGTCCGGCCGGAGGACCTGCGGGGGACCCTGGGCCGCTGGCTGCGTCTGCTGACCGGTCCCTCCGGCACACCGGCGCCGCCGCCCGCCGCCCTCGGGGAAGCGGACCTGCCGGCCACCGGCTGGGAAGCGGTCCGCCGCGCCCGCTCCCCCCGGCGCCCCCGCGCCGCCGCCTACCTGGACGCCTACCTCACCTCCCGGGTCACGATCGGCGGTGACCGCTGCGGCGGCACGGACCCCGACGGCATGCTCTGCGGCTTCGGTGAACACCGGGGCCGTACGGTCGCCTACGCCGCGCAGACCGGGACGGCCACCCGTCCCGCCGGGTACCGCACGGCCGCCCGGCTGATCCGGCTCGCCGACCGGCTCGGCATCCCGGTGCTGACGCTGGTGGACACCCCGGGCGCGGCCAACGACGCGGAGGCGGAGCGGCAGGGCGCGGGGGCCGCGATCGCCGATCTGTTCGGCGCCGTGGCCGCCGCCCGCACCCCGGTCACCACGCTGGTCATCGGCGAGGGCGGCTCCGGCGGCGCGCTGGCCCTGGCGGCGCCCGGCAACACCTGGGCCACGCCGGACAGTTACTTCTCGGTGATCGCCCCGGAGCTCGCGGCCGCCATCCTCAAGCGGCCGCCGGAGCAGGTGGAGGAGACGGCCGGTCAGCTCCGTATCCGGCCGCAGGACCTGGTGGAGCTGGGCGTGGTGCGGGGGGTTGTGGGCACCGGCGGGGACGGGCGGGGGAACTCGGGCGATTGACCGTCCCTCGGCGAACACCCCCCGTAACATGAGGTGTTCAGGCAGTCGTACACAACGGGGGCGCGTCGCGCGATGGACGGATTGATGCAGTTCACCACCGAGAGCGGCGCCGCGGTCGTGGTGGAGGGTGTCGAGGACGAGTCCGGGGCCCGGCTCGTCTCGCGGGGCGGCGCCCCGGCCCAGGCGGCGCGCACGTTCGAGGGCTCCTTGGAGGGGGTGCGGGCGGCCGCCGAGTCCGCGCTGCGGGTGTTCCGCGACGGCTCGCTCCGACCGGACGCGGTGGAGCTTGAGTTCGGGGTGAAACTCACCGCGGAGGCCGGTGCCGTGATCGCCAAGGGAGCGGCGGAGGGGCATCTGGTCGTCAAGCTCAGCTGGGCCCCGGGTACGGACCCTGAGGCCCCCGACCTCCGATGAACAGAGCGGCCTGGCACACCCGGATCCAGTGCGGGAACGCCGTGGGCTCCGGCTTCCTCGTCTCGGCCCGCCAGGTGGTCACCTGCGCCCATGTCGTGGCGGCGAGCGGCACGTCGGCGGTGACGGTGGGCTTCCCGCACCGCGCCGACCTGGGTGAGCTGACCGCCAGGGTGGCCGTCCACGGCGGCTGGCGGGGCGGCGCCACCGACCCCGGGGACGTGGCCGTACTGGAGCTGGAGCGGGACGTACCGATCACCCCGGCGGTCTTCGCCCCGGCCGGCGCGGGGCGGGGGACGACCCCGGCACCCGCGCTGGCCGCGTACGGGTTCCCCCGTGGCCACGACGAGGGCTCCATCGCGCACTATCACGCGACGCGAGGTCCACTGATCGCGGGCGAGTGGGTGCAGTTGGAGGCCGTCTCCGTACAGGGACAGCCGCTGGCCGAAGGCTTCAGCGGCGCGGCGGTGCAGCTGCCCGACGGTTCGGTGGTCGGCATGGTCACGGCGATCGCGGGCGGCCGGGAAGCGCGCGTGGGACGCATGCTGCCCACCGAGGTCATGGCCCGCTACTGGCACGGCCTGGGCGAGCTGGTGCCGACACCGGACCTCACCCCGGCCCAGCTCAGAGAGCTGTACGAGCTGGTGGGGCGGGCCGAGCGGGAGGGGCGGCGGACAGGCGATCACGACCGGCTGTACGTCGACGCCGTCGGCCCCTTCGGTCCCGACCTGCCCGCGGGCGGTTTCGGCTCCCTGACGTCCCTGGCGGTCTATCTGCAGCTGGAGGTGCCGGAGGCGGTGCCCCAGTTCCTCGTCCGGCTGCGGGAACTACTGGACGGTGCGGAGAGCGGGTGCGGGGAGGCGGGGAAGCCGGGGACGACCCCGCGACGGCCACCGGGACGCGCACCGGCCTGGTCGCCCATCGTCGTGGAGATCGACCACAGCGGCGCCGGCCCCGACCAGGTCACCGTCGAGGTGTCCGCGTACCGCGACGGGCGGCGCCGCCCGGTGGGGGCCCGTCGGCTGCCGCGGTCCGGCATACGGGCCTATGTCCAGGAGCACATCGACCAGGCCGTCACCCAACTCGCGGCGGGAGCAGACGAGTTGCTCGCCTTCGTCCTGCCGCGCGGCTGGCTGAACTGGCCGGTGGCGCGCTGGGAGTGCGGTGCGGACGACCCCACTCCGCTCGGCTGCGCCTATCCGCTCGTGGTGGCGGACCGTGCCCGCCACCGCAGCGGACGGATGCGCCATCAGCTGCACAAGAAGTGGCAGAAGCTGGACGGCGGTCCGGCGGCCGTGCACCGCATCGACTGCGGCATACGGGAGCGGCCGTCCACGCTGCGCAAGCGGCTGTGGGACGACGGCACGGACCTGGTCGGCTTCGCCTCACCCCCCGACGCCGCACGCGAGCACTTCGAGGTCGGCCTGACCGTCCCCGTCCCCATGCTGCTGTGGCCCCGCGCGGGCTGTCCGGAGCCGGACCACGAGGGCCCCTGCGGGCGCGGTGCCTTTCTCGACGCGCTCACCGCCTCCGTCGCCGGTGTGCCGCCCGCCGACCTGCCGCACCACCTGCTGTCCCTGCGGCTGGCCGCGGACGCCCACGACGAGGCGGACGGGCACTGGGCGGGGGACGTGCAGCTGCTGTGGGACGACCCGCGCTGCTTCCCCGAGACCCCCGCGCCGCTGCACTCGCCCGTCGCCTGACCCCCGTCGCCTGACCCCCCGTCGCCAGACCACCCGCCGCCAGACCACCCGCCGCCAGACCACCGCCGACTGACCGCCCGCCGACTGCCCACCCGTCGCCAGACCACCGTCGCCTGACCGCCCGTCGCGAGACCACCGTCGACTGACCCG
>NZ_JBFAWL010000011.1:0-178785 GCF_040680275.1 Streptomyces sp. NPDC052079 | reverse complement strand
CCCGCCCGTCGACTGACCACCCGCCGCCAGACCACCCGCCGCCAGACCACCGCCGACTGACCGCCCGCCGACTGCCCACCCGCCGCCAGACCACCGTCGCCTGACCGCCCGTCGCGAGACCACCGTCGACTGACCCGCCCGTCGACTGACCACCCGCCGCCAGACCACCCGCCGCCAGACCACCGCCGACTGACCGCCCGCCGACTGCCCACCCGCCGCCAGACCACCGCCGACTGACCGCCCGCCGGGACCCATCGCCCGCCGAGACCCCACGGAGAAGAACCCATGCCCCTGTGGCCCGTCTACACCGGCACCGAGGAACCGCACGACGGCATCGACCATCTGCCGCCGCCCCCGCCCTGGCGCGACTTCGACGGCGGTCCCACGCTCGACCCGCCCGACGAGGAGGCCGACGCCGCCGCGGTCTCCCCCGACCGCACCCATCGCGCCGCGACCTACCGGGCGACACCGCAGACGGTCCAGCTCGTCAACGCCGCCCTGTATCTGCGCCGTCCGCTGCTGGTCACCGGGCCGCCCGGCACCGGCAAGTCCTCGCTCGTCTACGCGGTCGCCCGCGAGCTGCGGCTCGGCCCGGTGCTGCGCTGGAACATCACCAGCCGCAGCACGCTGAACGACGGCCTCTACCAGTACGATCCGCTCTCCCGGCTGTACGCGGAGCGGCGCACGGCCGGGCAGCCCGCCGAACGGGACGACCGGGCCCCGGAGGAGACCACCGCCGGTGACCCGCCCGGCGACGGCGTGGAGGACCATCTGCGGCTCGGCCCCCTGGGCACCGCGCTCCTCCCCTACGCCCGCCCCCGCGCGCTGCTCATCGACGAGATCGACAAGAGCGACCTCGACCTGCCCAACGACCTGCTGAACGTGCTGGAGGAGGGCCAGTACGGGATTCCCGAACTGGCGCGCACCGCCCGGCACCGCCCCGGCGGGAAGGCCGAGGTGATGATCGACGGCACCGGGGAACGGGTGCCGGTCGAGCACGGCCGGGTCCGCTGCCGGGCCTTCCCCTTCGTCGTCCTCACCAGCAACGGGGAGCGCGAGTTCCCTCCCGCCTTCCTGCGCCGCTGCGTGACGCTGAAGCTCCGCCAGCCGGACGACCGTCAGCTCGCCGGCATCGTCCGCGCGCACCTGGGAGAGCCCGACGCGTACGCGCAGGACCTGATCGAGCGCTTCCTGGCCCGGTCGGGCGCCGGCGACCTGGCCACCGACCAGCTCCTCAACGCGATCTACCTGGCGCACAGCACCGGACTCGGCGCGGAGTCCCTGGACGACCTGGCCGAGCAGCTGATGCCGTATCTGGGGCAGACTCCGCAGGCCGATGCCTTCTGACCCGCCCGCGGAGAGCTCCGGCTCCCCGGACGCACTGTCCCGCCTGGCCGACGTCCTGGACCGGGCGGCCGGCGGCCTGCGCCCGACCTCGCTCGAACTCGCCGAACTGCTGTGGCTGGCGCGGACCATGGAGCACCGGCGCGACGCCCCTCCGCGCCCGCCCCGGCCGCCCGCCGACCCCGTCGCCCCCGAGCCTGCCCAGCCCGTTCCGCCCTCCGGGCCCCCGCCGTCCGCGCCGCCACCGCCCGCCGCCCCCGCCGAACCCCAGCGCGCGCCGCTCCATCTGCCGTCCCCGGAGGACCCGGACCCGGACCCGGACCCGTCCCCCGGCCGCCTGTCGGAGGACCCGCACACCGCCCTCCTCGCCCCGGCGCCCCCGATGCTTCGCCGGCCCCTCGCACTGCAGCGGTCGCTGCGTCCGCTCAAACGCCAGGTCGACGCGCCGCTGGGCAGGGAACTGGACGAGCGGGCGACCGCCGACCGCATCGCCCGCCTCGGCGCCACCCCCGACTGGTGGCTGCCGGTCATGCGCCCCGCCCGGGAACGCTGGCTACGGCTCACCCTCGTGTACGACACCGGTCCCACGATGCCGGTGTGGCGCCCGCTGATCCGCGAACTGCACACGGCGCTCGCCCAGTCCGGCATCTTCCGCACCGTCACCCTGCTCTCCGTCGGCGCCGACGGCACGGTGCGCGGTGCGGGCGCGCAGGCCCCGGCCGACGGCCGCGGGGTCACCCTGGTGATCAGCGACTGCATGGGCCCGCAGTGGCGCGCCGGCCGCGCCGGCGAGCTGTGGTACGGCACCCTGCGCCGCTGGTCCCGCCGGATGCCCGTGGCCGTCGTCCAGCCGCTGCCCGAGTACCTGTGGCGGGACACCGCCCTGCCCACCACGCCGGGCCTGCTCTCCGCCCCGCACCCGGCCGCACCCTCCGCGACGCTCACCTTCACCCCCTACGACGCCTCCGGCCCCGGCGGGCGGCCGGGAATGCTCCCGCTGCCGGTGCTGGAACCGGCCCCCGAGTGGCTGTCGAACTGGGCCCGGCTCGTCGCCGCGCCGGGCGGGACGGCGTTCCCGGGGGCCGTGGCCGACCTGCGTCCGTCCCTTCCGGCGGACGTCGACACCCGCGCGGACCTCGGCCGCCTCACCCCCGAGGAACTGGTCCTGCGCTTCCGGGGCAGCGCCTCCCCCGAAGCCTTCCGGCTGGCCGGTCATCTGGCCCTGGGCCGCCCCGATCTACCGGTCATGCGCCTGGTGCAGGCCGCTATCGACCCGGACCCGCGGCCCCAGCACCTCGCCGAGGTGATCCTCAGCGGGCTGCTCACCACCGTCCCGGGTCCGCCCGGCTCCTACGCCTTCCGTCCCGGCGTACGGGACCTGCTGCTGCGCGGCCTGCCCCGCTCGGCCCGGTACGACACCGCCGCCCTGCTGGACCGCGTCGGCGCCCTGATCGACGACCGGGCGGGCTGGGTGCCAGGGGACTTCCGGGCGTTCGTCCCGGCTCCCTCGGGTACGGCGGCCGGTGTGGACGGTGAGGCGTTCGCCTCGGTCAGCACGGACAGCGCCCGGCGGATGACGGGGGGCGAGGTGACCGCGCCGCCGCCAGGCCCCGGTGAGCCCGCCCGGGTCGTGGGGGGCCGGTACCGGCTGGTGCGGCAGCTTTCGCCGACCGGAGCCCTCTGGCAGGCCGAGGACACGCAGACGAAACGGACGGTGGTCCTGCGGCTGCACGGGACGGTCACCGACCCGGAGCGGCGTACGGCGCTGCTGCGTGACGTGCGACTGCTGAACGGGCTCGGCCATCCGAACCTGGTGCGGGTCCTCGACACCGGCTTCGACAGCGGCGTTCCCTTCGTCGTCATGGAGCAGCTGGACGGCGTACCCCTGGACTCCTTCGCCGCGCCGCGCGGTTACGGTCTGCCGCCGACGTTGCTGGTATCGGTGGGCGCGCAGCTCGCACGGGCCCTCACCGCGGTGCACTCCGTGGGCCTGACCTGCGGCTGGATCGGTGGGTCCCGGGTGATGCTGCTGCCCGACGGAACGGTGAAGCTCACCCTCCCCGGACCCGGCCGGCCCTCGGGACCGGCGGGGCGGTCCAAGAATCTGCGGGCGCTGGGCCAGCTGCTGCGGACACTGCTGCAAGGGCCCTCGTGGCCGTACCTTCCCTCGGACCCGGATGACCTCGGTGAGCCGCGGGTGCTGCGCGCGACGTACAGGCACGTCATCGAACTGCTGCTGTCCTCCTCTCCGGAGGAACAGCTGCGGGGCAGGGACCTGCTCCTCGACCCGGAACTCGCGCGCCGGGCCGAAGCGGCGTACACACCGCGCTTCTACCGGACGCTCGGCCCCTTCGGCGTCGTACTGGACAGCGGGCCCGCCGACCTGGGCCCGAACGAACGCGCCGTGCTGGCCATACTGCTGTTGCAGCACGGACGCACCGTGACGTTCGACGAACTCCAGCAGGGTGTGTGGAGCACGCAGGAGAAACCGCGCGACGCCTCGAAGGTCCTCAACGCCACCGCCGCACGGCTGCGCCGTGTCCTCGGTCCGGTGGCGCTCGGGACGCTCCCCGACGGCTTGGTCCTGCACACCAGCCCGGATCACGTGGACCTGCTGCTCTGCGACGTCCTGGTCCGCGGGGCCGACGGGGCGCGCAAGGGGCGCGACCTCGCCGAGGCGCGCATGCTGCTCTCCGACGCGCTGGCTCTCTGGAGCGACGGTGCCGTCCTCGCCGGCGTGCCCGGCCCCGCCGCCCGGAGCACCCGGAGCCGGCTGGCCCGGCTCCGGCTGGACCTGCACCGGAAGCTCGCGGAGATCGACCTGGACCTCGGGGAGGCGGCGCGCGCGTCCGCGGACCTCGAACGCCTGGTGGCCGCCCACCCCTTCCGCGAGGACTTCCGCCGCCTCCTCGTCCTCGCCCTGCGCCGTCAGGGACGTACCGAGGAGGCCCTGGCGGCGTACGAGGAGTACGAGCTGGCCGGCGGGCAGGATCCCGAACTGCTCACTCTCGGGCACGAACTGCGCGAGGAGGCCGCCGACGGCGCACCGCAGCTGCCGCCGCTCGCCTCCGATGAGCCGGCCTACGACCCGCTCGCCGCGCCGGACGAGCTGCCCGACGGAACCTATCCTGCGTGGGACGCACCTGACGGGCCCTCACCGGCCGCTTCCGAGCCCGTCGAGCCCGTCGAGCCCGGCCCGGCGGACCACTCCGACGCCCGCACCTGCTTCTTCTTCGACTGCGCGGACGGTCCCCAGCGGTCCGACACGCTCACGGCCCTGGGGCGGGCGGTCACCCGGGTACTGACCGCCTCCGAACTGCCGGCCGGGGCCTACGAGTTCCTCGAGCGGGACGAGGGCTACACGGTCCTCACCCCGTCGGGCGGCCCGACGGCGCGGTTGCTGCGCGCCGCGCTGCGCGGGTTCCCTGACATGCTCAGGGAGGTGGGCGGCCCCCGGCTGGTCGTGACCGTCGGGCGTATATGGGACGAGGGACGGGCCGAGCTGCCCGCCGGGACGGCGGTCCGTGAGGCACTGGACTCCTCCGAGGCGCACGGCGTGTTCGCCCTCGCCGCGTCCCTCCCTGACGAACTGACGGCCGACCCCGACCTCGCCGGGTCGCTCCAGCCCCTCGGCGGCGACCCGACGCAGGGCTGGCACGGTCTCTTCACCCGCGCCCCCGGCCCCGCGCCCCCCGTGCTGGGCCCCTTCCCGCTGCCCGCCGCCCACCTCCCGAAGTCGCAGGGACTGACGAGAACGGTCGTCCACGCCTCGCCCGACGGCCGGCGGCTCAGCACCAGCCGCGTCCCGGGCGCCGACCACTACTACGAGGTCGACCTGACCGAACGCCGTACGGTGCTGGCGGAGCGGGGCCCGGAGCTGCCGGACGGGTCCGTCTCCGTGGTCGAGGGCGAGGCGAGGTGGCAGGTGTCCGACCCGGTCGCCCTGGTCGCGGAGGGCCACCACGACGTGGAGGACCGCATCCGCCGGCATGTCGTGGGACGGCTGCGCGCGGCCGCCGACCGCCTCCCCTTCGCCGCCGCGGGGCGGCTGCGGCAGGCGCTCCTGGACCGGCTCGGACCGCACGACGTACCCGGCTGCACTGTGCGCTGGGAGGTCATGATCGGCGCCGTCTCCGCCGCCGCGCCGCTCCGCCCCCCGCACCCGGCACCCGGCACCCGGCTCACCGAGACCCTCCTGGGCGCCGACGCCGTGATCCTCGGCTTCGACACCACGCTCACCAGACTGTTCGACGACGACACGGCGGCCGAGGTGGTACGGGACCTCGCCCGGCTCGCCGTCGAGGCGCGCGATCCGCAGGACGCCCTGTCCGGCAGGCATCCGCTGACGCCGGACGGCCGGCCGGTGACGCTCACCGGGGACGGCATCCTCCCCGTCGAACTACTGCGCGCGCTGGCCGCCCATCCCTCGGTGAAGGAGCTGCGCGGGCAGCTCGACCACCACGAGACACGAGCCGCCGGCACCGCACGGCCGGCGGCCCTGGCCGTCGAGCTGGTACGCGCCCTGTCCCTCCGGTATCCGCGGCTGGCCGTGGTCACCGATCACGCGGCCGACGCGGCCGCGCTCTTCCTGGACCGGCACGCCCTCGCCCCGCATATGACGGGCGGCGTGCACGGCCGTTCCACCGACCCGGCCCGGCTGATGCCGCACCCGGACGTCGTGGACCGCGCCCTCGAGCGGCTCGGCACAGCACCGGCCCGCTGCGTGATGATCGGGTCGACCGTCGCGGAGAGCAATGCCGCCGGGGTCGCGGGCGTGCCGTTCATCGGCTGCCGGCCCACCGATGCCTTCTTCCGCCGGGCCGGTCGGACGAGCCTCACAGTCAAGGGACTGCGTCCGCTTCTCGACGCGGTCCTCTCCCTCCCACTCCCCGGCGCCTCCTGACCCGGAGGAAGATCCTCACCGCCCGTTCGGCGGGCCCCCACCCGGCCCCCCAGGAAAGGCGTCGGCCCCGTGCCCCGCGCACGATGCCTGAGAGGTCCGCCGCCCGGCGGGCCGCCGGCTCCGCACTCGGGAGGGTCTGCCGTGACCGCAAGTCTGGAGCAGCTGCGCCGCTGCCACTTCGCCGTCGACCTCGGGGCGGCCCGCACCCGGGTGTACGTCAAGGGCGTCGGACTCGTCGTCGACCAGCCGTCCGTGGCCGCCGTGAACACCCGTACCGGCGCGCTGATCGCGGTCGGTGAGTTCGCGGAGAAGATGACGGGCCGTACGCCCGGTTACATCCGGGTCGTGCGGCCCGTGAGCGGCGGCACGGTCGTCGACATCGATATGGCGCAGCGCATGCTGCGGCAGCTGATCGGGGACCGGACCCGCCGGGCACTGCGCCGCAAACCGCGGCTGCGGGCGGCGGCCTGCACCCCGCACGACGCCGACCCGCTCGCCCAGCGCGCCGCGATCGAGACCCTCGTCGGTCTCGGTGCCCGCCGTGTGGAGCTGGTCGACACGCTGATCGCCGCCGCCGTCGGCTGCGGTCTGCCGGTGGAACAGCCCGAGGCGACCATGATCATGGTGTGCGGTGCGGCGGCCACCCAGGTGGCCGTGCTCTCCCTGGGGTCGATCGTGCAGGCGGAACGCATTCCGGTCGGCGGCGAGGCCGTGGACAACGCGATCGTGCAGCACCTGCGCCACCAGCACGAACTGATGCTGCCGAGCCAGTCCGTACGGCCCCTGCAGCTCACCCTGTCCGGCAACGGGCTCACCGCGCAGGGCCCGCAGTGGACGGAGATCCACGGCCGGGACGTCGCCACCGGCCTGGCCCGTTCCGTGAAGGTCGACACGGCCGCGGTACGGCGGGCCATCCAGACGCCGCTCACGGCGGTGCTCGACGGGATCGGGAAGGTGCTGCGGGAGTGCCCCCCCGATCTGGTCGCCGACCTCGCCGACCGGGGCATCGTGATGGTCGGCGGCAGCGCCCTGCTGCCGGGTCTGGACCAGATGCTGCGTCAGGCGACGGGCATGCCGGTGCATATCGCCGAGCGGCCGGAGCTGTGCGCGGTGGAGGGGCTGGGCGCGATGCTGGAGGGCAGGATCGCGCCGATCGTGCTGGACCCGCTCGGCGCCTGACGGCCGCGGGAGCCGGTCACCGGGAGAACCAGCAGCGGATCGTGGTGCCCTCGTCGCCGGTGTGCATCCGCACCAGGTCGGCGAGCAGGTTGACCATCAGCAGTCCGCGTCCGCCGCGCTGGTCGCGGGTGGCGGGGCGGCGCCCCGCGAGGGGGTCGGTCATGCGGCCCCGGTCGCGCACCTCGCACAGCACGCGACGGCCCTCTCCCCAGATCCGCAGGACGCCGGAACCGCCGCCGTGCACCACGCTGTTGGTGGTCAGCTCGGCCGCGGCGAGGGTCAGATCCTCCAGGGTGAGACCGGTGAGGCCGAGCCGCCGTCCCTCGGCGGAGGCAGCGTGCCGGGCCAGGGGCAGTGAGTCGGCCACGAACGGGTAGGTCATGGCGTCCGTCACGAGCGGCAGCGGCTCGTTGTAGCGGGCGATGGCCGCGTCGGGGGCGTACGCCGTGCTGTGCCGTGCGGAGCGGGAGCCGGCGGGGATGACGGCGGGGTGGGTGGTGCGGGCGTCCTCGAGGGCATACGCGGGCAGCCGTGCGGCGTCGTAGGGGCAGAGGACGGTCGCCAGGCGGCCCCGGAAGGCGGCGTTGATCAGCGCCTCGTGCTGGACGCAGGCCGGGTACTCGGCCGTGGAGCGGCCGGGCCAGACCGGCTCGCCGATGATCCGCGCCCGGCGCCCGGCGGGCGCCGCGTCGGCGAAGGCGCGCAGCACGGCGGGGATGATCCGGCCGGGGTTGCGGCCGGCCTCCCGCATGTCCAGGAGCCGGACGCTGTCCGCGTCGGCGCCCAGCGCGTCCCGGATCAGCCGCAGCCGGTCACCGGGCACGGCGACCGCCACGGGCTCGCCGGCCGCGAGTCCCTCGCGCACGAAGGGGACGGTGCCGTCCAGGTACTCCTGGTCGTCCCGGTAGAAGAGGGCGGGGTGGAGGAAGGGATCGGAGAGGGCGTACGCGGTCCCGGCCGCGGTACTCATGACATCGACACCTCGATCGTCGACAGGCCGGGCCAGAACATCTCCAGTACCCGGCTCAGTGCGGCCGGCGGGCGGCGCACCACGAGCCGTCGGCCGTCGCCGAGCCGCTCGGCGGCGGCCGCGAGCGCGCCGGCGCCCGCGACGTCGACGAACGTCACCTCGGACAGCTCCAGGTAGTACACGGCCTCACCTTCGCGTACCGCCTGCTCCAGTACGCGCTCCCAGATCGTGTGCGTGGCCAGACCGATCTCCCCGGCCGCTCGCACTCCACGGCATCCCTCCAGCGGATGCACGGTCAGAAACGGTCCCGTTCCCGGACTCCCGGGTCCGTGCGGCGTCCGATGCCGATCGCCCATCGCCCGTCTCCCCATGTTTCCGGGTCCGCCTACCCCGGCGGTTCCCGGCCATTCCCCGGCGCGGTGTGTAGTACGCCGCACGGTGGGCAGGCGCAACCGCAGCGCAGCCGGGACCGTGCGCAGCCTACCGCTCCGGTCCTGCGGCGGCCGGACTCGACCGAATCACCAGACGTTCCCCGAGCACCGACGAGGCGGTGACATGAGCTCCGCTGCACCACTCCCCCTCCCGGGAAGGCAGAACCCCTTGGTCATCGGCGGTCACATGGACGCGGACCGGGCGCTGCTCACACCGCGCGGTGAGCTGGTCCACGGGTGCGCCGAGGCGCTGGCCGAGAAGCTGGCCGGGCTGCCCGCCGGCACGGCCCGGATCGACGTGGACATGAGCGGCGTGCACTTCATGGACTCGGCGGGACTGGAGTTCCTGGAGGTGCTGCGCGACCACGGCCGGCGCCGCCGCCTGCCGGTCACCGCCACCCGCTGGAACGGCCAGCCGCGCCGCATCCTGGAACTCGCCGGCCTCGACACCACGGACCCGCTGCGTTCCCCGGCCCCGCACGGCGCCCCGTCGCCGGCCCTCACGGCGGTGGCGCGGGAACGCGAGGAGCGGCTGCTTCTGCTCCAGGAGGAGGTCGAGCAGCTGCGGCAGGCGATCGCCTCCCGCCCGGTCATCGACCAGGCGCGCGGCATCCTGATGGCGACGTACGGCTGTACGTCGGACGAGGCCTGGCACATCCTGCGGGAGGCGTCGCAGTTGTCCAACACCAAGCTGCGCGCGGTCGCCGAGGCGGTCGCGGCGGGCTCCCGGCCGAACGGTCCCCGACCGCCGGAAGCGGTGCGGGACGCTCTGTCCAGGGCCCTCGCCCGCCGTCACCCCTGAGCAGCGGGGCCCAGGGGCGACGGGGGGGCCGAAGGTGGTTCGGCGGTCGGGCGCGTCACACGGTGCGGAACGCCAGGACCACGTTGTGCCCGCCGAATCCGAAGGAGTTGTTCAGGGCCGCGATGCGGCCCTCGGGCATGGGCCGGGGGGTTGCGCGGACGATGTCGATGTCCACCTCCGGGTCGATGCTGTCGAGATTGATGGTCGGCGGGGCGAGCCGGTCCCGCAGAGCGAGGACGACGGCGACGGACTCCACGCCGCCGGCCCCGCCCAGCAGATGGCCCGTCATGGACTTGGTGGCCGACACCGCGAAGTGGTCGGTGTCGTCGCCGAACACCTTACGCAGCGCGGTGATCTCGGCGACGTCGCCCATCGGCGTGGACGTGGCATGCGCGTTGACGTGCGCGATCTCGGAGGGTTCGAGGTCGGTGGCATCCAGCAGGTTGGTCAGGGCGGCGGAGATGCCCCGGCCGGTCGGTTCGGGCTGGGTGATGTGGTGGCTGTCGGCGGAGAGCCCCTGTCCCACGGCCTCCGCGTAGACGCGCGCACCGCGCCGGGCGGCGTGCTCGGCGGCTTCGAGGACGACGACACCCGCGCCCTCGCCCATGACGAAGCCGTCCCGGTCGACGTCGTACGGGCGGGAGGCCGCCGCCGGGTCGTCGTTGCGCTTGGACATCGCCATCATGTTGCCGAAGGCGGCCATGTTGAGCGAGCAGATGGCCGCCTCGGTGCCGCCGGCCAGGACGATGTCGGCCCGGCCGGTGCGGATCATCTCCACGGCGTAGCCGATCGCCTCGGCACCGGTGGCGCAGGCGCTGACCGGGCTGTGTACACCGGCGCGGGCGTTGACGTCCCGGCCGACGGTGGACGAGGGGGTGCTTGCCATCATCATCTGCATGGCGTGCGAGGAGACCCCGCGCGGCCCCTGCTGTTTGAGCATCTCGTACTGGTCGAGCAGCGAGGTCATCCCGCCGATGGCGGAGGAGACGACGACACCGAGACGGTCCGGGTCCACGACGGCGTCCGTGCCGGCCCGGCCGGTGAAGCCCGCGTCGCCCCACGCCTCCCGGGCGGCGACGAGAGCGAACTGGGCCGCGCGGTCGAGCCTGCCCGTTTCGGCTTCGGAGAGCACCTCCCTCGGCTCCACGGCGGCTTCCGCGGCGATGCGGACCTGGACCTCGGCGGTCCACTCGTGCCGCAGGGGACGTACTCCGGAGCGGCCGGCCAGCAGGCCCTGCCAGGTCGAGGCGGCGTCGCCGCCCAGGGGTGTGGTGGCACCGAGGCCGGTGACGACCACGGTTCGGTCGAGCGCTGTCACAGGAACTGCTCCACGTCGGGATCGATGAGGGGCTGGGCGGCGACGCCCCGGAAGGTGAGGGTGACGTTGTGCCCGCCGAAGCCGGCGGAGTTCTTCACCGCCACGTTCTGGTCGCCTTCGAGCTTGCGCGGGCCGCCGTGCACGACGTCGACGGAGAGGCCCTCGTCGAGGCGCGTGAAGTTGCGGGTCGGCGGCACGATGCGGTGATGCAGGGAGAGGACCGTGGCGATCGACTCGATCGCGCCGGCCGCCCCCAGGCTGTGCCCGGTCATGGACTTGTTCGCCGACAGTGCCGGGGCGTGTCCGGCGTCCCCGAAGACGGTCTGGACGCCGTGTGCCTCGGCCGTGTCCCCGGGCAGGGTCGCCGTGCCATTGGCGTTGAGGTGCGCCACCTCCTCGGGCGTCACGCCCGCGTCGGCGAGCGAGGCCCGCAGGGCGGCGGCGGTCCCGGCGCCGGACGGGTCGGGCTGCACCATGTCGTACGCGTCGGAGGTGACGCCCACGCCGGCGAGCTCGGCGTAGCTGCGCGCACCGCGCCGGCGTGCGTGCTCCTCCGACTCGAGGACGAGGATGCCGGCCCCCTCGCCGAGCACCATTCCGTCGCGTCCGGCGTCGTACGGCCGGCACGCCGAGGCGGGGTCGTCCACCCGCTTGGACAGGGCACGCATGGAGCCGAAGGACGCGATGACGAGGGGGTGCAGCGGTGCCTCGGCACCTCCGGCCACCACGACGTCGGCCTCTCCTCGGCGGATCAGTTCGACCGCTGTGGTCAGCGCCTGGGTTCCGGAGGAGCAGGCGTTGACGGTGGCGTGCACCCCGGCGCGGGCTTTCACCAGCAGCGCGACGGCCGCCGCGGCCCCGTTGCCCATGGACATCGGCACGGTGAGCGGCGGGACCCGGTTCCAGCCGCGGCCCTTCAGCGCCTCCCAGCCATCGATCATCGCGTTCATGTCGCCCAGAGCGGCCGACACGACCACGGCCACCCGCCGGGGCCGGACCGAGGCGCTGTCCAGGCCCGAGTCGTTCCAGGCCTCCGCCGCCGCCGTCACGGCGAACTGGGCGGTGCGGCTCAGGCGCCGACGCTGCTTGTGTTCCAGCCCGGGTCCCGGTTCGACCTTGATCCGCCCGCCGAGCACCGGGGGCATGTCCTTGGTCCAGGGCTGGTCGTCCAGCAAGCGGATGCCGTTCTCACCGCGCACCATCGCGTCCCAGGTACTGGCGACGTCACCACCGAGCGCGGTGGTCTCGCCGAGGCCGGTGACGACGACCTTCGTGCGCTCGTGCTGAGGATGTGTCCCCGGCATGACTCACTTCTCCTGTTCAGGGGTTGTGGCAGGGAAAGGCACGACGGCCGACCGTGCCGGTGGGTCCGCCGAAGGCGCGCCGGCGCCTCCGGCGGACCGTGTGCGTGCGGCGGTCAGGGCCGCCCGGCAGCCGTCGGCGCGAGCTGCGCCGCGAGCTTGCCGGAGTCCTTCTTGACCTGGGTGACCAGCACCTTCCTCAGCAGGGACTTCGGCATGATCCCGAAGTAGTCCCCGGGCTCCACGTCGAAGGTCCAGTGCACGCCGGTGGTGCCGTCCGGGTGCTCGGTGTAGTCATAGGTGCCGGTGTAGCCGAACGGCCCGTCCACCACGTGGAACCTGGAGCGCACCCCCGGCTCGAACTCGGTGATCTCGACGGTGAAGGTCATCTTCTTGCCGATCAGCTGGAAGGTGATCTCGTACCGGCAGCCTGCGCGCGCGGCTCCGTCCAGCAGCCGCGTTCCCACGCAGGCGGACTGCCACTCGGGGTCACGGGCAGGGTCCGACAGCCAGGAGAAGGCCTCCTTCGGCGTCACCGGAAGGTCGAATGCGTACTCAGCCCTGAGTGTCATCGGCGTGTGCTCCCAAGTGCGGTGCGATCGCCCGTGCGGCGACGGCGGCGTGCGGCGGATACATGACGGAGTTGTGGTCGCCGGAGACGTCGACGACCTGGAGCGATCCCTTGACCAGTGCCTCCCAGCCGAGCTTCGGGCCGTAGTCGGTCTGCTCGTCCACCGCGCGCAGCAGCAGCAGGTCGAGGTCGTTCGGCTCGGGCAGATAGGTCTGCAGGGCGATGCCGTTGGCGAGGTATGCCTCGAAGTAGCGCAGGATCTGCGCCCGGTCGGCGTCCTCGGCGAGGACACCGATGGCGGCGGCCCGCTGAAGGATGTGGTCGAAGGCGGCGTCGCCGCCGAGGGCCCGCAGTTCCTCCGCCGGGATGTCGAGGGTCTTTCCGTAGGGCACCGCGAGGTCACGGGCGAACCACGACAGGATCGTCGCGTCGTCCGCGGTCTCCGGGATGTTCTCCTCGATCGGTGCGCGGCTGTCGATGGCGGCAAGCAGTTCGATCTCCTCACCGGCCGCCCGCAGTTGGCCGGCCACCTCGTAGGCGATGACGCCGCCGAAGCACCATCCGCCCAGGGCGTAGGGCCCGGCGGGCTGGATCTCCTTGAGGTATTCGATGTAGCGGGCGGCCATGCCCTCCACGCTGACCTCGGCCTCGCCCACGGTCTCGATGCCGGGTGCCTCGACGGCCAGGACCCCACGGCCGGTGGGCAGGTGGCGGGTCAGCTCGACGTAGCAGAAGACGGTGCCGCCGAAGGGGTGGAACAGGAACAGCGGCCTGCTGTCCGCCTCCCCCTCGCGCAGGGTGACGATCGGGGCGCGGGAGGTCTCCTGGCCACCGCGTCGGACGGTCGTGGCGAGCTCGGCGATGGTGCCCTGCCGCAGCAGCTCGGAGATCGGGATCTCCACGTCCCACTCCTCGCGGATGGCGGCGCTGAGCCGGACGGCGAGCAGGGAATGGCCACCCACGTCGAAGAAGTCGTCGTGAACGCCGACCTCGGGGATGCCGAGGATCTCGGTCCACATCCGCGCCAGGGTGATCTCCGTGGCGTCGCGCGGCTTCTCGAAGGTGGCCTCCGAGGTGACGGCGGGTGCCGGCAGCCGGTTGCGGTCGATCTTCTTGTTGGCGGTCAGCGGCAGTTCGTCCAGGAGGACGATGATGCCCGGGACCATGTACTGCGGCAGTGAGACGGCTGCCGCCGACTTGATCTCCGTCGGCCTCGGCTCGGCTCCCGGCTCGGGCACGACGTATCCGACGAGCCGGTCGTCGCGGACCACGACGACCGCCGCGGACACCCCGTCCACCGCCTGCAGTACGGCCTCGACCTCGGCGAGTTCGATGCGGTAGCCGCGCAGCTTGACCTGGTTGTCCAGGCGGCCGTGGTGCAGCAGTCGCCCGTCACTGGTCCAGCGGGCCCGGTCACCGGTGCGGTACAGCCGCTGCCGGGGAGCCGCGGGCAGTCCCGTGACGAAGCGCTCCGCGGTCAGTTCCGGCCGGCCCCAGTACCCGATGGCCAGTCCGTCGCCGCCGATCCACAGCTCGCCGGGGAACCCGAGCTCGACACGGCGCCCCTGCGGGTCCAGCACGTACAGCTGTGTGTTGGCCAGCGGCCGGCCGATGTCGATGCCCCGGGCGGGGTCGACGCGGCCCTCGGTGGACCAGATCGTCGTCTCGGTCGGCCCGTACACGTTGTGCAGACCCGCGACCCGGCCGGCCAGGAACTCGGCCAGTTCCAGCGGCAGTTCCTCGCCGCCGCACAGGACGTTCAGCCGCGGGCAGCCGTCCCACCCGGCGTCGCGCAGCATGCGCCAGGAGGTCGGAGTGGCCTGCATCCAGGTCGCGCCGGAGTCCTCGATACGGGTCGCCAGGCGTGCGCCGTCGGCGGCCGTCTCACTGTCACAGACGATGACCCGGCCGCCGGCCACCAGAGGCATGAACAGTTCGAGCCCGGCGATGTCGAACGAGATGGTGGTGACGGCGAGCAGGCCGTCCGAGGCGGAGAAGCCGGTGTTCTCCCGCATCGACAGCAGCAGGTTCACCAGCGCGTGGTGCCCGATCCCGACGCCCTTGGGGCGGCCGGTGGAACCGGAGGTGTACAGAATGTACGCCAGGTCCGACGCGGTCGGTTCCTCCGGTGGTGCGCTGTCGCCGTCCCGGGGCTCCGGTGCGACGGCGCCGACGACGCCGGTCTCCAGGTCGTCGAGGTTCAGCACGGGCAGCCCGGCCGGCCGGCTCTCCTTCAAACTCCGGTCGCCGAGCAGCAGCCGGGCGCGGGAATCCTCGGCCATGTAGGCCAGCCGCTCCACGGGGAGCTTGGGGTCCAGCGGCACATAGGCGGCGTCGGCCTCCAGCACACCGAGCAGGGCTGCCACCAGCGGGGCGCCGCGCTCCGCCATCACCGCAACCCGGTCCCCCCGGGTGATCCCGGCGGTGCGCAGCGCGGTGGCGACCCGTTCGGTCTCCGCCAGCAGACGCCCGTAGCTCCACTCCTCGCCGTCGGCGACGAGGGCGGTCGCCCCGGGTGTGCGCCCCGCCTGCTCCCGGAACAGCTCCGGTAGCCGGCCCGGGGGCAGTTCGCGCACCGGCCCGGAACCCTGTGCGGCGAGCTGTGCCGTCTGGCGCGCGTCCACCCGGGCGAGCCCGTGCAGCGGCTCGTCCGGGTGCTGGACGAGGGTGTGCACCGTGGTGACGAAGGCGGCTGCCAGCTCGCGGGCCGTGCCCGGCTCGAAGATGTCGGTGTTGTAGCGCAGTACGCCCGCGAAGGCGCCGTCCCGTTCACCGCCCATCTCGACCCAGAGGTCCGTCTGGCCCTCCTGCTGCGGCAGCGGGTACGGCCTCAGGGTGGCGCCCGCGATCTCCAGCTCGGCGCCGGCGCCCGGGTCCAGCAGGAAGAAGGCGTCCATGTCGGTGAGGAACGGCAGCCGGTCCCAGGCGAAACCGGCCTGGTACAGCGGTGTCCGGCTCGGGTCCCGCGGTGGGGCGAGTTCCCGCACCAGCCAGGGGAAGGGCAGTTCCTGCGCCCGCATCGACTCCAGGGTGCGGGCCCGGGTGGAGGCGAGCACCTCGCGGTATGTGGCGTTCTCGTCGATCTCGCCGCGTACGACGACGGTGTTGACGAAGTTGCCGAGGGCGTCGCGGAACTGCCGTTGCAGCCGGCCGGAGGTCGGGGTGCCCACCAGGACGTCCGACTGGCCGCTCAGCCGGCTCAGCAGCACGAAGTAGGCCGACAGCAGCACCATGTACGGCGTCGCCGACGCCTCGCGCGCCAGGTCCCGTACCGCCTCGGTCGCGTCGGCCGACAGGGCGAACGGCACCGATCCGCCGTCGTACGTGGGCGTCGGCGGCCGGGGCCGGTCACCGCAGAGGTCCAGGCCGGGCGGTGCGTCGGCCAGCCTGGCGGCCTCGTCGGCAACCAGCGTCCGGGCCTTGTCGGTGGCCAGGAAGGCCTGCTGCTGCTCGGCGTACTTCGCGAAGGCCGTGCCGTCGAGGGTGAACCGATGGGGTACGCCCTCGAGCCGGCTGCGCACCTCGGAGAGCAGCAGGGCCAGTGACCAGAAGTCGCCCGCGGCGTGGTGCATCACGGCGGCGAACACCCAGGTACGTTCCCCGGTGCGGTACAGGTGGACGCGCCACAACGGCGGCCGGGACAGGTCGAACGGGGCCCGGGTGTCGGCCCGGACGCGCTCGCGCAGCGTCCCGGGGTCCAGGTCCCGCGCGTCGTGGTGCCGGATGTCGATCGGTACGGCCTCCTGGACCCACTGCGTCGGCCCGTTGTCGCCCGGCCGGAAGCAGACGCGCAGCGCGTCGTGCTCGCTCATCAGGTCGTCCAGAATCTCCCTGACCCGCAGGCCCAGTTCCGCGTCGGCGGTGACCTCGGCGCCGAACACGATGTGGTAGGCGGAACACTGCGGGTCGGCTTCATGGATGAACCAGAGGCCGGCCTGCTGCGCGTTGACGTAGGGCAGCGCGACTGCCGTGGTGTCGTCGGTCATCGTCGTTCCGGTCGTCATCAGCGGCCGTCCGTGGCGGCCGGCACCGACTCGGCGTTCATGAGCTTCCAGAGCGCTTCGGAGAGGGCGTCCACGGTGGGGTGGTCCCACAGCAGATCCACCGGCAGGTCGGACAGACCGCAGGCGTCCTCGACCTCCATACCGACGGAGAGGGCCGCCATGGAGTCGAGTCCGTAGGAGGTGAAGGGCTGGTCGGTGGCGAGTTCCCCGGCGGGTATGCCGGCCTCGGCGGCCACGGCCTTGGTGAGTACGTGCTTGATGTCGTCGAGCGTCATGGTCTTGGTGTTCATCGCGCGTAGGGACCTTCCGGTGTTCCGATGAGCAAGTGGGTCGTTCACAGGGAGGTGGGCCGGTGCCCGCCGGAGTTCGCCTCGTGCACACCCGGACCGGCTTGGCGCATGGTCCGGATGGAGAAGAACTCGTTGTTCTCGCGCTGGGAGTTCATGCGGTCGAGGAGCGTGCGCGCGGTGGCGGGGTCGAGATCGCCGATGTGGTACTCGTGCACCAGCTCACGGGCCAGGGCGGCTTCCAGCCACGCGCCGGCGGCGAAGAACTCGTCGAGGTGGTCCCGGTTGTGGAGCCAGACCCCGAGGGCGGCCACCTTGGCGTGCAGGGCGCACAGTTCCTCCGCCAGCCGCATCAGCCGGGGCGAGGTGGTCTTGCCGGACGCCGACGGCCGGTCCGCCCGGTCCGTCGCCCGCCGCTCCTGGTGGAACCGCTCGTACAGCGCGTCGAGCCGCTCGCGCACATCCTCGGCGCCGGCCCGCAGCGCGGTGAGTCGCTCCTCGTGGCAGCCGGCGTCCGGGGTGAGTTCCGCCAGCCGGTCGATCAGTGACGGGAGACTGGCGAAGACGGCGTCCTTGCCGCGCCCGAACACGCTCACCCGGGCGGGCTGGAAGGACGGCAGGCCGGCCCGAAGGTCGTACAGCGCGCTGAAGTCCTCGTCCCGCGGCCGCTCGTGGGACTTGGCGAGGGCGGCCAACTGCAGGGTGATGCTGTCCAGGCAGACCGGCTCACTGCCGTCGAAGACGGACACGACGGCGCCGTCACGCAGCATCTTCTGGAAGATGCCCACGTGTTCCTGGGCCCGCATGTAGTACCGGGCGCCCAGGGTGCGGGCCAGCGCCTTGCTGCTGAAGTCGACGAGACGGGCCACCTGCACCTTGGCGGCGTTGCCCCAGACGCTGAACTCTTCGGTGTAGAGGTGCAGCCCGCGCATCGCCACGAGGCTTTCGCACTCGGCGACCAGCAGGCTCACGTAGGCGTTCGCGAGGGATTCCGCGACATACGGGATCTCGCCGGCCGGGCCGTCGTACAGGTTACGGCCGGCCAGGAACCCGCCTGCCGTCCGCAGCATGGTGTCGCCCGTGCCCAGGGACAGTCCGGTGCACAGGGTCCGGGTGATCAGCAGCCCTCGCAGGGAGAGTTCGAGTCCCTCTCCTTCGGTGCCCAGGCGGGCGGAGGCATCGACCCTGGCGTCGTCGAAGGCGACCCCGCTGATGTCACAGCCGCGCAGGCCGTAGGTGGGGACGCGAGGTACGCCGGTCACCTGGCCGGAGAGGACCTGTGACCGGTCCACGAGGAACATGGACTGCTTGCGCTTGGCCGGTACCTCGTCGCCGCCGGTGGTACCGAGCAGCACCACGTGGGTGGACGTCCGGCCGCGGTTGATGGGCCATTTCTCGCCGGAGAGGACGTACGTCCCGCCCTCCGGCGTGGCCGTGAACTCGTTCGCGGCGAGATCGGCGCCGTGTCCGGGCTCGGAGTACGCGAGACAGGGGATCACCCCGCCGCGCAGCACGGTGGCCGCCCACTTGGCCCGCTGCTCGGCGTCCCCGCCGATCCAGGCGAGCATCATCCACACCTGTGTGCTCTCGCTGACCGCCACGTTCATGTCGCGCCGGGCGATCACACGGGTGAGCATCAGCAGTTCCTCGGTGGAGCGGAGGTCACCGCCGAGCCATTCGGGAACGAAGTACCTATGGAACCCGAACGCGCGCACCCGCTGGATACCGTCGGCCGGCAATTCCTCGCGCTCGTCGAGCTCCAGGGCCCGGGCGAAGGACGTCGAGTTGGCCGCCAGCTCGGGATCTCCCAGCCATTCCTCCATCGCCTCGGCGAGGGCGATGGCGTCCACCGGACGCTCGGCCTCCTTGACGGCGACGGAACCCACAAGTTGTTTTTCGGCCTCTAATTCGCGCATTGAATACTCCAATTCAGCGCATGAAAAAGTAGGGAATTGGCACAGGTCATCATGTGCCGACGGTGAAAACAGTGTGAGGAGGGCAAACAGTGCGAGAAGATCGGTGCGCGGCACGACCCTGTGCCACGGCAGACCTCAGGAAGGAAGCTGCCCCCCGAACGCGGGCACGCCTGTCGAAGGGCACGGGACCTGGAACGATCGCGCGCCGGTGACGCAGGCGGCCGGCGCTACCCGATACGGCAGCCGAATGGAATCTGGTTCACTTGCACGTCCCCCGTGACGTATGCGTGCAGGTCCTCGTCCAACCGTGGACAGAACCCTGATATGACGGGTCTCACCGAGACCCCTTCCCCGTTTGTAGCTGCCGGGCGTGACAACCCGCGCCCGCACGTGGCGGTTCTGCGCTACGTCCAGGACCCTAGCATTCGTTCCGTGCAGAATCTTGTGAGTCAGGTCACCATTTTAAGCTTTTTTTGTCGTGGAAGAAGAAATTCCGCCGGAAGGATTAATTCCGAACTTTCCGCATGACGGACTCATGAATTCCACACCGGGGCAACTTCCTTGAACATGCAATTGAAACCGAATCCGATCGGAGCGGACGGGGCTGGTGACCGCACACACGAAAAAGCGCCCGACCGGGGAGTCCCGGCCGGGCGCTGTTCGCGCGCGGAGGTGGATCAGGAGGCGCCCACCGGCTCCGCCCGGAGCCGGCCGTCCTCGTCGACGTCCGGCGGGATGGTCGACAGTGCGCTGGCGTGAAGGTCCTTGGTGCGGATCAGGAGGAAGCCGATCAGCGCGGCGATGAAGCCGAGAATCGCACACAAGGTCATGGCGCCGTGGAAGGCGGTCATGAACGCGTCGCGGCCGGCGGCCACCACCTGCTCCTGCAGCGCACCCGCGTTGGCGGCGACGGCGTCGAAGGCACCGGCGCTGATGCCGTGCCCGGCCTCCTCCGCGGCCTTCTCGCCCATCTGCTGCCCGACCGCCGAGGCGGCGAACTCGTCGGCCACCCGGTTCTGGAAGAAGGCGCCCACACCGGCGATGCCGACCGCGACACCGACCTGCTGGAAGGTCTCGTTGATGCCGGAGGCCACGCCGGACTTGGCGGGCTCCGCGACACCGATGGCCAGCGCCGCCCGGGTCGGGTTGAAGGCGCCCATACCGAAGCCGGCAATGATCAGGGACGGGATGAGCACCGTCCAGGCCGAGTCGACCTCCGCCAGGTTCAGGAACAGCAGGCCGATGGCCATGACAAGGGTGGAGCCGCCGAGCAGCACCCTGAAGGGGACCTTGCCGATGAGACCGCCGGCGATCGCTCCGGCCACGAACATCGCACCGGTCAGCGGCAGGAACCGGAGACCCGCGTCCCAGGCGTCCATGCCGAGCATGTTCTGCAGATAGCTCGTCTCGAAGAAGACCGACGGCAGGGCGCCGGCGTTGCCGATCATGGCAACGAGGGAAATGCCGACGAAGGTGGGATTGCGGAAGAACGCCAGGTCGATCATGGCGCGGTCGCCGAGGCGCCTCTCGATGACCAGGAACACCGCCAGGAAGACCGCGCTGGCCGCGTAGAGGCCGAGCGTGTTGAAGCTGGTCCAGCCCTCCTCGGGCGCCCTGATGGTGGCGAACACCAGCGCCCCGAGCGCGATGCTGAACGTGAGCAGACCCGCCCAGTCCGTGGCAGGCGCGCGCTTGTTGAGGGACTCACGCACCCGCAGCGCGCCGATGAGGACGGCGATGATGCCGACCGGCACGTTGATGTAGAAGATCCAGCGCCAGGAGAGCGAGCTGGTCAGCGAACCGCCGATGAGCGGACCGGTGGCGACGGCGAGACCGACGGCGGCACCGAAGACGGTGAAGGCGGTCCCGCGCTCCTTGCCGTGGAACTCATGGCCGAGCATGGCCGGGCCGACGGCGAACATGATCGCGGCGCCCACGCCCTGGACGGCGCGGTAGAGACTCAGCGAGGTGGCGTCGCCGGCCAGACCGCAGGCCAGCGAGGCGATGGTGAAGATGATGAAGCCCACCTGGAAGAGCCGCTTGCGTCCGAGCCGGTCGGCGAGCGAGCCCGCAGCCACCAGGAAGATCGCGAGCGTGAGGGCGTAGGCGTCGAACACCCACTGCAGGTCGGCGAAGCTGCTGTCAAGGGACTCGTGGATCTGCGGCAGTGCGACGGCCACCACGCTCAGGTCGAGCATGAGCATGAACGTGCCCAGCGCGACGATCCCCAGTGTCCACCACCTCGTGGGTGATGGCTCGTGTGCTGTGGACATGCGGGCGACTCTCCTATCAACCGGATTCATCGATGATGGAAAAATAGATGATTGGAAAGCCGGGAGTCAACCTCCGCAGAGGCGCGGCGCCCGACTGCGTGGAGCCCGCACACGAAAGGAGAGGGCGGGCCCCAAGGGCCCGCCCTCTCCTCACACTTGCCGGTCGGTCAGTCGGTGCACACGGACGCCGGCCAACGGCCGGCCAGCATCCGGTCGAGCATCTTGCGCAGCATCTGACGCTCGTCGGCGGCCAGCATCCCGAAGAAGGAGGATTCGACCTCGGTGACCACACCGTCCGCCTTCGCCAGCTCCGCACGGCCGGAGTCGGTGAGCACCAGGTTGTAGCGCCGCCGGTCCACGGGGTTGCGCCGGCGCTCCACGTGCCGGTTGCGCTCCATCTCGTCGATGACCGTCACGACCGTGGTCGGGTCGAGGTTGAGCAGTCGGCTCAGATCCTGCTGGGACAACTCGGGCCCGCCCGCCAGCGAGGCCAGCACGAAGAAGTACCGGCTGCGCATACCGACCGTCTCCAGGGCCTTCTCCACGTCCTCGACCAGCAGCAAAGCCGCCTTGTGGAGCAGATATCCCGGACGCTCGGCGATCAGGAAGTCCTCGCGGGGCCGCAGAGGCGCCCCGTCTTGCTCCGCGTTGCCGCTGCGCGCCATGAGCCGACTCCCTTCATGCATCCGTGATGCTTCAACCATACGTATGGCCACTATCGAAGATACCAACGCTTCGGCGGCATGGAACGTGCCCGGCCCGGACGACCGACCGGAAGCCGGACAGGGGGCACCGGCCCGCCGCTCGTCACGGTGAGCCGGGCCGGTGCGGGGTACCCGGCGGACAGGACCGGCGGGATCAGCGCAATGAGGAGGCGACACGATGAGCGATCACACTCCCTCCCAGGCCGAGGGCGACCGGGACGACGGCGAGTGGACCACCCCCGACGTCCCCCACACCACCCCCTCCCAGGCGGAGGGCGAACGCGACCAGTCGGACGCCCCGGACGCGTCCGACGACGACGCGGGGTGAGCCGGGGACAGATGAACCTAGCCCTCCGGCACACCTTCCTCTTGCGTGACAGCGGCCTCGTCACGCAGCTTTTCGATGATCCCGGTGACCTCGAGCCCCTGGGCCGAGGTCAGCGGCGGCGTGCGGTGACTGATGTCCCCGCAGATGGGACACGCGGGATCCGACTTCACCACGGCCCAGACGCTCTGCGGCGCGTACTGGTGCGGCATCGACGGGATGACCTTGGGGAAGAAACCCCAGTCAGGTGCGGTGCTGACAAGTCCCAGCGTGCGCCGCTCGCGGATGAGCCGGCGCAGGGGGACACCGGCGGAGGAGGAACTGCCCGCGAGGATCCCGATGGCGGCTTGGGAGGCCGCGCAGGTCACCAGGTGGATCGAAGGGCCGAGTGCCGCCTCGCCCACGAGACGGCCGTCCAGCCCGTAGTCCGGTTCGGGACGGTGGGCTCCCGAGCCGCCCCCGGAGCCCACCGCACAGTTCCAGCAGGCCGTCTGCGCCTCCGGCACGCTGAGGACCACCTCGCCCGCAGCAGCGGCACGATACAGGGCGCACGCCACCATGGGGATACCTGCCGCGTAGGCATGGTGGGCGAGCACCGCCTGCTCGGCCATGTCGTCCGTGGCACCGACCACCAGGTCGGCTCCTTCGAGAACTTCGGCGAGGCCGAGGTTGCCCAGCGGCTCCTGGTACTCGTCGACTCGCACCGCCGGATCAACGGCCCGCAGACGGCGGGCCAGGGCGGTGGTCTTCCGCATGCCCACGTCCGCGGCGGCGTAGACGGTACGGGCCAGGTTCGCCCCGTCGACGGTATCCGGGTCGATCAGCGTCAGCGAGCCCACGCCGGAACGCACCAGGTGCTCGGCGATACAGCTGCCCACGGATCCCAGTCCGCACACGACGGCGTGCCGACTCGACAGGTCACCGACCAAGGGCCACACCCTGTCCGTCGCGTCACTCATTCGGCGGCCCACCGCCGCACGGGCCAGGCCGGCGAGTTGCCCCTGAGGAGACGCCGTGGGATCCCAAGGCGAGGGCAGGGCCGTCAGTTCCGGTCGTGGCGACCGCTTTCCCGCGTGTGACCCGTCACCCTGCTCCCATGTGACGGCAAGCGGGCCCACCACGGGGTACTCGGCGTCGACGAAGAGCGCGCCCACCCTGCCGGGGGCCGAGGGCACGGGGACGATCAGGCGGGGCCGGTTGTTGACGTGGATGATCGAGGCAAGGTCGTCGCCCGTGGCCGGGTTCTCCCGGCCACGGGACGTCCGCCGACGCACGGATGTCCCCGAGGGCAGGTCCAGTCCCGCAGAGGCCAGATCGGCGCAGAGCGGGACGACTGTGCCGGGCACCCGCTGCAGCACAGTGTGCTGATGCGGACCCCGCCGCAGGACGTGGAGGGACATCCGCAGGCGGCTCCCAAGCCGTACGTCCTGGGTGCGGGGCCGGCCTTCGGTGACCACCGCGATCAGCAGCTCCGCCAGATGCGGGTTGATTTCCAGCATCCTGCCGGTGCTGGCCACATCGGTCGGGGAGGGATCCGGCACACCTTTGGGGTGGGTATGGACCGTACCGACCAGCCTGCCGTGCCGGGCCTGTTCGAGGAGACCGACGGCCGTGGAAAGTTCAGCCGACATGTCCCAGCTGGCGCTGCTGTAGCGTCCGTGGGTGTCCTCGAGGAGGACGTGCACGAGGGAACCGCAGCCGAGGAGCGCGCCGCCGCGCTCGGGAGGAACGCTGCACAGTCGATCCCGAATGGCGTCGATGACGCCGTCCGTGAGCCGGACCGGGGCATGGACCGCTGAGCGTGAAGCCGCCGCCCGGCCCCTCACCTGCTGAACCTCGGCTTCCTGCCGGCCATGCGCAGGGATGTGTACGCCATCCACTTGGCCGCGTGGGTGCGGACTTCCGCCAGGTCGGCGGCCGAACGGCCACCGGGGCCGCAGAGGACGGAGACGCTCTGCCCTCCGACCTTCACCGAGTACATGTGCTTCTTGTGGCTGATGACGTTGTCCAGGTTGGGCCGGATCGGGGTGATCCGGAACGCGTTCCCGTCACTCGGGGACCGGAACGCAAAAAAGACGAAGGGCAGCTGACCCGAGCAGGGAGGCTGCATCTGAAATTTCCAGCCCGTCAGGAAGCTGGTGACCACAGGCTGCCATTTCTCGACGTTGTGGGGGTCCAGCCTGCTCAATAAGTCGATGTCGGTCTGGGTTGGGCCCGGATTTATCGCAGCCATGCGCTCCTGGGGAATCTTGGAGATCTCTTGGGAAACCCCGGAGGAATCACTCCTCACGAACCCCCCTCCGGGAACCAGCTCAACGTCGGGCCCGTTGTTCCGCTCCATCTCCTCAATCATCGAACGGACATCCTCCCAGGACGCTGCCTGTTCACCGGAAGCCATGCGTTCCTGCGGGAGCCTGGACAGGGGGATCCTCTGGCCCTCCGGGGATTCCGCCAGATGAACCAGTGCAGGGCTTTGTCCCGGTACCAACTCCACATCACGCACGTCCAGGACGCTTTCGCCCCCGGACACCGGGTCGTCCGGGCGAGTGAAGACGAAGGAGTCGGTCTCTTCATCGTATTGGGGCGTCAGGACGATGGGCTCCCGAGTGGTGTCGTGGGAATTGTGGGAACTGCGGGGCGAAGCTGCCACGGCCGCCCTCCTGCTGTGTGACGAGCGGGGAGCGGAGGCGTGCGCCGCCTTGTCTCTGATACCCGCCCCCGTTGGTGGATGACAGGAAAGCTACCCTGCGAATACTTTCCGGCAAAAGAGATTGATGGCGAGGAATCGTTTTTCCGGTCGTATCTTGTACTTCACTCGGGGACGGAAGTGACGGCAGGGAAAAGGGCGCCTCACCGAGACAACGACAGCTAATCCGCATCCCTTTGCAGTCCTGTCCACGCAGCATTGGTCCGCAGGGAGATACGCTCGCCGCCGACCGGCGTGGCAGAAGATCAAGGAGGTACTTCGCGGACCGACGGAACCTTCGGCCTGGGCCGCTTGAGCCGGCGGCATTTCTGACGTAGCCGCCGGCACAGTCCGAAGTCGGAACTACGCCTGTCAGGGACCGAGGCCGCCCGCATCAGCGAGCGTCCGGCCTGCGCGAACTCTCGCTGAGAGGCTGTTCGCCACCTGCATCGGCACCCTGGTCAGCGGCTCGAAGTCCCATCCGGCACATGGTTGAGCGCTCAGCCAACAAGGTCGCCGCGACAAGAGACCGTTCGAGCGCTGCGCCCCTGGGAGGCGCTCATGCCCGCACGCCCTGCGCCGCAACTCCGCAAGCTGCCGGTCGAACCACCCCCGTCCGAACCGGCGGGTGCGGTCGGGCTCTTCGGACGACATCCCCAGACCATGGCCCAGCAGTGAGGAGCCCAACAGCTCGAACTGCTCAATCGGCATGGCATCTCCACGATGGACGGAATGGTCGAGTCGCCATGGCTCCCGTCGACCGGCCGTCATGGCCCGTCGCGCACACCGGGCAGGACCTCTGAGTCCGCACTCCAGTCAGTACGTCCAGACAGTCCCGCACGGCCCGTTCGACCTCTTCCGTGTCCTCGCTTACGGAGGGCTGCCGCCCTTGCGCACCCATGTAGGGACGCGTCCCCTGACACGCGTCCACGCTCCACGCCCCTACGCGCGGCGTGACAGCCGGACGCGCCCGAGAGGCCGCCGCAGGAGATGCACAGAGCCCGCCGCCCATGCTCGGTCGAGCCGCGGCGGGTGAAGAACACCGCAAAGCCGACCACGTCGGTCACAGGCATTGGCAGCCGGAACGCGGCAGTCCACGCAGGTGAGGCGGTAGGCGGTCGAGTCATATCCAGGGCTCTGGATCGCCGCCACATCCCCCGCAACCATGAAAGGTCGACTGCACCCCCTCATCATCAGCCCGCGACGGCCAGTGGACACCATCGCGACTCGTACCATATCTTGTACAAACCCAGAGAGGAGGCGGCAAGCATGTCCATCACCGCCAGCGAGGCACGCCAGAACCTGTTCCCGCTGATCGAGCAAGTCAACGAGGACCACGCCGCGATTCACATCACCTCCCGCAAGGGGAACGCGGTCCTCATGTCCGAAGAGGACTTCAACTCCTGGACGGAGACCGTGCACCTCCTGCGCTCCCCGAAGAACGCCCGCCGCCTGCTGGACTCCATCGCCGAGGCGGAGGCCGGCAAGGGTCAGCATCGCGAGTTGATCGACCCCGACGCGGAGCGTGCATGAAGATCTCGTTCACGTCCCACGCCTGGGAGGACTACACCTACTGGGCCGAGAATGACCGCAAGATGGTCAGGCGCATCAACAAGCTGATCGGCGACACCACGCGCGACCCCTTCAAGGGCATTGGCAAGCCGGAGCCCCTGAAGGGTGACCTGTCGGGCTACTGGTCCCGGAGACTCGACGACACACACCGACTCGTCTACAAACCGACCGACGACGAGTTGATCATCGTTCAGGCTCGATACCACTACTGACACGGCCACTTTGTGGCACCTCGCCGACGGGGTCGACCCCGGAGTGGACCCCGGACGCGGAGGCGTGTGGTGGGGCGGGTGGGACTCGAACCCACGGCCGACGGATTATGAGTCCGCTGCTCTAACCGGCTGAGCTACCGCCCCATAGCGGCGTGTCGCGTACATGTGTGCGCGCCGTCTGCCGCAGCATAGCCGCTCATACGATCTCCTGCTTCGGATGGTCGGCTGCGTACGGCCTCGTTGACCATGGAGACCTCTCCGAGCCCCCCACGGTTCCCCCGGACATGAAAAAGGACCCCTGCGGGGGTCCTCGTTCAGCATGCTCCCCCGACTGGACTCGAACCAGTAACCTGCCGGTTAACAGCCGGCTGCTCTGCCAATTGAGCTACGGAGGACCGAGCTCCCCCGACTGGACTCGAACCAGTAACCTGCCGGTTAACAGCCGGCTGCTCTGCCAATTGAGCTACGGAGGAATGACTCGTTGCATCGAACGCACCCACCTGGGTAACCGCCAGGGGGCGCGCGCTCGCTGCGACACATACATTAGCGCAAGCAGGGGGGTGCTCCGCCAATCGGTACTCCCCGGCGCTGTCGCCGCACCGGAGAAGTACGCAGACGGGAACAACGGGAAGGGTGGCCGCCATGCGTTACCGGCTCACGTTCGTCGCCGGAGTCGTCCTGGGTTACGTGCTGGGCACGAAAGCGGGGCGCGAGCGCTACGAGCAGATGAAGAGGTCGGCCCAGCAGCTTGCACAGAACCCCGCCGTGCGCAACACGGCCGAGAGCGCGGCGCAGCAGGGCCGGGAGCTCGCGGACAAGGCGTACCACGCGGTCAGCGACAAGGTCGGTGACCGTATGCCCGACACGGTCGCCCAACGGGTGCACGCCCTGCGCGAGCGCACCGCCCAGGGCCCGGCCGAGGACGACTGGGGCACCAGCAACACCTGACGGTTGCCCCACCCTGCGGCGCCCGGGCCCACCCACCCCTCCCCATGCGGCAAAATTCGCCGTATGGGGATAGTCGCCGGGCTGGACAGTGCGCCCGATTTCACTCGCATCGTCGTGTGTGACACGGACACCGGGGCCGTGCTCAGGCAGGGGTATGCCCAGCATCCGGTGCAGGGCGCCGACGGCGGCGGCCGTCCCTCCGATGTCGACCCGCAGGCCTGGCTGCTGTCGCTGGGCGAGGCGGCGGGCGGCGGACTGCTGGAGGGTGTGCAGGCCATCGGCGTGTCCGCGCAGGCCAACGCGCTGGTGCCGCTGGACGCGCAGGGCAACACCGTGCGGCCCGCGATGACCGGCGGTGACAAGCGGGCGCAGGTCGCGGCGGCCGACCTGGTGGACGCGCTCGGCGGGCGCGAGGCGTGGGCGCAGGCGGTGGGCTGTGTGCCGGGGGCCGCGCAACCGGTGACCAAGCTGCGCTGGATGGCCCGTACCGAACCGGAGAACGCGGCGCGCACCGCCGTACTGCTCCAGGCGCACGACTGGCTGGTGTGGCAGCTGCTCGGCCGGCCGGTGCGGCGGACGACCGACCGGGGCGGGGCCTCCGGGACCGGTTACTGGGCGGCGGCCACCGGCGGCTACCGGCCCGATCTGGTGGAGCTGGCGCTCGGGCACCAGGTGATGCTTCCGGAGGTGATCGGCCCGGCGGACGCGGCCGGTACGACGCCGGAGGGGCTGCTGATCTCCGCGGGTACGGGCGAGACGATGGCGGCGGCGTTCGGGCTGGGGATCGGGCTGGGCGACGCGGTGGTGTCGCTGGGCGCCTCCGGGTCCGTGATGGCCGTACACACCGAGGCATTGGTCGACCAGCAGGGCATGATCACGTCTCTCGCCGACGCGACCGGCATGCATCTGCCCGTCGTCACCACCCTCAACGCCGTACGGGCGCTGCGCGGGACCGCGGAGTTGCTCGGGCTGCCCGATCTGGAGAGCCTGTCCGAGCTGGCGATGAAGTCGACGCCGGGTGCGCACGGGCTGGTGCTGCTCCCCTATCTGGAGGGTGAGCGCACCCCGCAGCTGCCGCACACCGCAGGGACGCTGGCGGGGCTGCGGCGCGAGTCGATGCGGGCCGAGCATCTGGCGCGGGCCGCGTTCGAGGGGATGCTGTGCGGGCTCGCGGACGCGCTGGATGTGCTGCGCGGCCGGGGCGTGGACGTGCGGCGGGTCTTCCTGCTGGGTCCGGCCGCGGAGCTGCCCGCCGTGCAGGCGGCGGCGCCCTCGCTGTTCGGGGCGCAGGTGGTGGTGCCGCAGCCGGCGGACTACGCGGCGATCGGCGCGGCCCGGCAGGCGGCGTGGGCGCTCGGTGTGTCGCAGGGCACCCTCGATCCGCGGACGCCGCCGGTGTGGCAGGGCGCGGTGGCGCAGGTGCTGGATCCCGGTGAGGAGCTGGCGGTGGGACAGGCGGTGCGCCAGCAGTTCGTGTCGGTGCGGGAGCAGACGCATCCGGGCGCGTTCCGCATATAGCGGGCGGTCGTCTCGCGCGCCGGCGGGTTAATTCGGTTGAGGTAACGCGGGTGGAGTGTTCGACGATAGGGGCCACGGGCAACCGAACGCCCCGTGTCGACCACCCGAGAGATTCAGCGTGCTCATACGACTTCTGCGGTCCCACCTCCGCCCCTACACCAGACCCATCACCCTGCTGGTGCTGCTGCAGTTACTGCAGACCTGCGCCACTCTCTACCTGCCCACGCTCAACGCCGACATCATCGACAACGGTGTCGTGAGAGGTGACACCGGTTACATCCTGAGCTACGGCGCCCTGATGATCGGCATCTCGCTGGCCCAGGTGGTGTGCAACGTCGGCGCCGTCTTCTACGGCGCCCGGACGGCGGCGGCCCTGGGCCGGGACGTGCGCGCCGCCGTGTTCGACCGGGTGCAGTCGTTCTCCGCGCGTGAGGTGGGTCACTTCGGCGCGCCCTCGCTGATCACCCGTACGACGAACGACGTCCAGCAGGTGCAGATGCTGACCCTGATGGCGTTCACGCTGATGGTGTCCGCGCCGATCATGTGTGTGGGCGGCATCGTGATGGCGCTCGGGCTGGACGTTCCGCTGTCCGGGGTGCTGGTCGGGGTGGTACCCGTGCTGGGCATCTCCGTGACGCTGATCGTACGCAGGCTGCGCCCGCTGTTCCGGGCGATGCAGAAGCGGCTGGACACGGTGAACCGGGTGCTGCGCGAGCAGATCACCGGCAACCGGGTGATCCGTGCCTTCGTGCGGGACGCGTACGAGCAGGGGCGGTTCCGTGAGTCCAACACCGAGCTGACCGATGTGTCGCTGCGCACGGGCAACGTGCTCGCGCTGATGTTCCCGGTGGTCATGACGGTGGTGAACCTGTCGTCGATCGCGGTGGTGTGGTTCGGCGCGCACCGGATCGACAGCGGCGGGATGCAGATCGGTGATCTGACGGCGTTCCTCGCCTATCTGATGCAGATCGTCATGTCCGTGATGATGGCCACGTTCATGTTCATGATGGTGCCGCGCGCCGAGGTGTGCGCCGAGCGCATCCACGAGGTGCTGGACACCTCCTCGAGCGTCGTGCCGCCCGTCGCGCCCGTCACCGAGCTGCGCCGGCACGGGCATCTGGAGATCCCGGGCGCGGGCTTCCGCTACCCGGGCGCCGAGGAGCCGGTGCTGAGGTCGGTGGACCTGGTGGCGCGGCCCGGCGAGGTCACCGCCGTGATCGGCTCGACCGGCAGCGGCAAGTCCACGCTGCTCGGTCTGGTCCCGCGGCTGTTCGACGCCACCGACGGCGAGGTGCTGGTCGACGGGGTGCCGGTGGCGGACATCGAGCCCCGGCTGCTGGCGCGGACCGTCGGTCTGGTGCCGCAGAAGCCGTATCTGTTCGCGGGCACGGTGGCGACGAACCTGCGCTACGGCAATCCGGACGCCACCGACGAGGAGCTGTGGCACGCCCTGGAGGTGGCGCAGGGCAAGGACTTCGTGGAGCGGTTGGAGGGCGGCCTCGACGCGCCGATCGCCCAGGGCGGGACGAACGTCTCCGGCGGTCAGCGCCAGCGTCTGGCGATCGCCCGGACGCTGGTGCAGCGACCGGAGATCTATCTCTTCGACGACTCCTTCTCCGCGCTCGACTACGCCACCGACGCGGCCCTGCGCGCGGCCCTCGCCCGGGAGACGGCCGAGGCGACCGTGGTGATCGTCGCCCAGCGGGTGGCCACGATCCGGGACGCCGACCGGATCGTGGTCCTGGACGAGGGCCGGGTCGTCGGCACCGGCCGGCACCACGAGCTGATGGCGGACAACGAGACCTACCGGGAGATCGTGCTCTCCCAGCTGACGGAAGCGGAGGCTGCCTGATGGCGGGGCCCGGAGGACGGATGATGGCCGGCGGCGGCCCCGACCAGCGGTCGCTCGACTTCAAGGGGTCGAGCAAACGGCTGATCGCCCGGTTCCGGCCGGAACGCCTGACGATCTACGGGCTGCTGGCCTGTGTCGTCCTGAGCGTGGGCCTCAGCGTGGTCGGGCCGAAGATCCTCGGTGAGGCCACCGACCTGGTGTTCGCCGGGATCGTGGGCCGGGACATGCCGGAGGGCGCCACCAAGGAGCAGGTCCTCGACTCGATGCACGAGCAGGGCGACGGCGACGTTGCCGACATGCTCCGCAGCACCGACTTCACCCCCGGCGACGGCATCGACTTCACGGCGGTGGGGAACGTCCTGCTGGGGGCGCTGGCGGTGTTCCTGGCCGCCGGTCTGCTGATGGCGGTGGCGACCCGGCTGGTGAACCGGGCGGTGAACCTCACCATGTTCCGGATGCGCGAGGACGTGCAGGCGAAGCTGTCCCGGCTGCCGCTGTCGTACTTCGACAAGCGGCAGCGCGGCGAGGTGCTGAGCCGCGCCACCAACGACATCGACAACATCGGGCAGACGCTCCAGCAGTCGATGGGACAGCTGATCAACTCGCTGCTCACCATCATCGGTGTGCTCGCGATGATGTTCTACGTCTCGTGGATCCTGGCGCTGGTGGCGCTGGTGACGGTGCCGCTGTCGTTCGTCGTCGCCACGCGGGTGGGCAAGCGGTCGCAGCCCCACTTCGTGGACCAGTGGCGGACCACCGGCACACTCAACGCGCACATCGAGGAGATGTACACCGGGCACACCCTGGTGAAGGTGTTCGGGCGGCAGGAGGAGTCGGCGAAGCGGTTCGCCGAGGAGAACGAGGCGCTGTACGAGGCCGGGTTCAGGGCGCAGTTCAACAGCGGCATCATGCAGCCGCTGATGCTGTTCGTATCCAACATCAACTATGTGCTGGTGGCGGTCGTCGGCGGTCTGCGGGTGGCGTCGGGTTCGCTGTCCATCGGGGACGTGCAGGCGTTCATCCAGTACTCGCGGCAGTTCTCGATGCCGCTGACGCAGGTCGCCTCCATGGCGAACCTGGTGCAGTCGGGTGTCGCCTCCGCCGAGCGGGTCTTCGAACTGCTGGACGCGGACGAGCAGGAGGCGGACCCGTCGCCGGCCGAGAAGCCGGAGCGGCTGCTCGGGCGGGTGGAGCTGGAGCGGGTGTCGTTCCGGTACGACCCCGAGAAGCCGCTGATCGAGGACCTGTCGCTGACGGTGGAACCGGGCCGGACGGTGGCGATCGTCGGGCCGACGGGAGCCGGCAAGACGACGCTGGTCAACCTGCTGATGCGGTTCTACGAGGTGTCCGGCGGGCGCATCACCCTCGACGGGGTCGACATCGCGAGGATGTCCCGGGAGGAACTGCGCTCCGGGATCGGCATGGTGCTCCAGGACACCTGGCTGTTCGGCGGCACCATCGCGGAGAACATCGCGTACGGGGCGTCCCGTGAGGTCACCCGGGAGGAGATCGAGGAGGCGGCGCGGGCCGCTCACGCGGACCGGTTCATCCGTACGCTTCCCGACGGGTACGACACGGTGATCGACGACGAGGGGGCGGGGGTCAGCGCGGGTGAGAAGCAGCTGATCACAATCGCCCGGGCGTTCCTGTCCGACCCGGTGATCCTGGTCCTGGACGAGGCGACGAGCTCCGTGGACACCCGTACGGAGGTGCTGATCCAGAAGGGCATGGCCCAACTGGCGCACGGCCGTACGTCCTTCGTGATCGCACACCGCCTGTCGACGATCCGGGACGCGGACACGATCCTCGTGATGGAGAACGGCTCGATCGTCGAACAGGGCGCCCACGAGAAGCTACTCGCCTCGGACGGCGCGTACGCCCGCCTGTACAAGGCACAGTTCGCGGAGGCGGTGGCGGTGGTGGACTGAATTTAGCCCCTCCGGCGTTTGAGGAGCGGGGGTCCGGGGGCAGCGCCCCCAGTTCTGTCAGCCCCTCCGGCGTTTGAGGAGCGAGGGTCCGGGGGCAGCGCCCCCGGGGACGGGACGGGAAGGGGCGGCGGGGGCGAATCAAGGCGGGGCGCGGCGCGGGAGCCCCGTCGGGCCAGGGCCCACCCTGGTTGTCACCGCTTCCCCTTACTGTCGAGGCATGGAAGGCACCGCACCCCCCACCGCATACGACCCGACGTCAGTCGCCCGCTGGGCCACCGAGCCCGACAAACGCCCCGGCCGCACCGCCTTCCAGCGCGACCGCGCCCGCGTCCTGCACTCCGCCGCACTGCGCCGCCTCGCCGGGAAGACGCAGGTCGTCACGCCGGGCGAGCACAGCCAGGTGTGGGACGCCAGCCCCCGCACCCGCCTCACCCACTCCCTCGAATGCGCCCAGGTCGGCCGCGAGCTCGGCGCGGCCCTCGGCTGCGACCCCGACCTGGTCGAGGCCGCCTGTCTCTCCCACGACCTGGGGCACCCGCCCTTCGGGCACAACGGCGAACAGGCGCTGAACGAGTTCGCGGAGGACTGCGGCGGCTTCGAGGGCAACGCCCAGTCCCTGCGCCTCCTCACCCGTATCGAACCCAAACGGTTCACCCCCGAGGGCTCCGTCGGCCTCAACCTCACCCGCGCCACCCTCGACGCCGCCACCAAGTACCCCTGGCCGCGCGGCGCCCACCCCACCGACCCGGACTCCCCGAAGTTCGGGGTCTACGAGGACGACCGCCCGGTGTTCGACTGGGTCCGCAAGGAGGCCCCCGGCAGCCGCATCTGCTTCGAGGCCCAGGTCATGGACTGGGCCGACGACGTCGCCTACTCGGTGCACGACGTGGAGGACGGCCTGCACGCCGGCCACATCGACCCGAACTGCCTGCACGCCGAACCCGAACGCCGGGCGGTCTTCGCCGTCGCGGTGGGCCGGTATGTGCCCGCGGACACCGACCCCGCCGAACTGGCCGAGGCCCTCGACCGCCTCCTCGCCCAGGAGTGGTGGCCGCACGGCTACGACGGCACGGCCGTCTCGCAGGCCCGTCTCAAGGACGCCACCAGTCAGCTCATCGGCCGCTTCTGCCTCGCCGCGGAGGGCGCCACCCGGCAGGCCTTCGGCAGCGGGCGCCTCACCCGGTACGCGGCCGAGCTGGTGGTCCCGCGCGGCACCCGGATGGAGTGCGCGGTCCTCAAGGCGGTCGCCGACCGGTACGTCATGCAGCGCGCCGAGCAGGAACTGCTCCGCGCCGACCAGCGCATCGTCGTCCTGGAACTCGCCGAGGCGCTCACCGCCCGCGCCCCCGAGGGCCTGGACCCCCAGTTCCGCACCCTGTTCGACCGGGCCCCGGACGACCGCGCCCGCAAGCGGGTGATCGTCGACCAGATCGCGTCCCTCACGGACGCCTCGGCGCGCTCGCTTCACGCCCGGCTGACGGGGCAGGGATGACCCGTATGGCCTGATCGGGTCACTCCCCCTTCCGGCATCATCTTGCGTGCGGGACGCTCGCAGGTGGCTACACCGTTACGAGGAGGCATCACGTGGTCGACGCGGATCAGACTTTCGTCATCGTCGGAGGCGGCCTGGCCGGCGCCAAGGCGGCCGAGACGCTGAGAGCGGAGGGCTTCACCGGCCGGGTGATACTGATCTGCGACGAGCGCGACCACCCGTACGAGCGTCCGCCGCTGTCCAAGGGCTACCTCCTCGGCAAGGAGGAACGCGACAGCATTTTCGTGCACGAGCCCGCCTGGTACGCGCGCCACGACATCGAACTGCACCTCGGCCAGACCGTCGACGCCATCGACCGCGCCGCGAAGACCGTCCGCTTCGGCGACGACGGCACCACCGTCCGCTACGACAAGCTGCTGCTCGCCACCGGCGCCGAGCCGCGCCGCCTGGACATCCCGGGCACCGGCCTCGTGGGCGTCCACCACCTGCGCCGCCTCGCCCACTCCGAACGGCTGAAGGGCGTCCTCACCACCCTCGGCCGGGACAACGGCCATCTGGTGATCGCGGGCGCCGGCTGGATCGGCCTGGAGGTCGCGGCCGCGGCCCGTGAGTACGGCGCGGAGGTCACCGTCGTCCACCGGGGACAGACCCCGCTGCACTCGGTCCTCGGGCCCGAGCTCGGCCAGCTCTTCGCCGAGCTGCACCGCGAGCACGGCGTCCGCTTCCACTTCGGTGCCACGCTCACCGAGATCACCGGCCAGGACGGCATGGTCCTCGCCGCCCGCACCGACGACGGCGAGGAGCACCCCGCGCACGCCGTCCTCGCCGCGATCGGCGCGGCCCCCCGGGTCGCTCTCGCGGAGGGCGCGGGACTGGAGCTCGCCGACCGTGCGGCCGGCGGGGGTGTCCTCGTCGACGAGCGCCTGCGGACGTCGGACCCGGACGTCTATGCGGCCGGTGACGTGGCCTGCTTCCCGCTCGGCCTGTTCGGCACGCGGCTGCGCGTGGAGCACTGGGCCAACGCGCTGCACGGAGGGCCGGCGGCGGCGCGCTCCATGCTGGGGCGGGAGGAGATCTACGACCGCGTTCCCTACTTCTTCACCGACCAGTACGACCTGGGGATGGAGTACTCCGGGTGGGCGCCGCCGGGGTCCTACGACCAGGTGGTCATCCGGGGCGATGCGGGGAAGCGGGAGTTCATCGCGTTCTGGGTGAAGGAGGGGCGCGTGCTGGCGGGGATGAACGTGAATGTGTGGGATGTCACGGATCCGATCCAGGCCATGATCCGGGGGCGGGGGCAGGTGGACACGGAGGCGCTGGCGGACCCGCATGTGCCGTTGGAGAGTCTTGTGGGGTAGTGCGGCAACCGGAGGTGTCAGTTGCCCCCCGTAGAATTCACGCGTGGCTGGGCGGATCAATGATGAGGACGTGAAGGCGGTTCGGGACGCGGTTCCGATCGACGCCGTGGTGTCCGAGTATCTCCAGCTGCGCAACGCGGGGGGAGGGAACCTCAAGGGTCTCTGCCCCTTCCACGACGAGAAGTCGCCGTCCTTCCAGGTCAGCCCGAGCAAGGGACTTTTCCACTGCTTCGGCTGCCAGGAGGGCGGCGACACCATCACGTTCGTGATGAAGATCGACCACCTCTCCTTCTCGGAGGCGGTCGAGCGCCTCGCCGGACAGGCCGGCATCACCCTGCGCTACGAGGAGGGCGGGTACAACCCCACCCACCAGCGCGGCGAGCGCATCCGTCTGGTCGAGGCCCACAAGATCGCCGCGGACTGGTACGCGGAGCAGCTCGCGACCTCCCCGGAGGCGGACACCGGCCGGGTCTTCCTCGCCGAACGCGGCTTCGACCAGGCCGCCGCGCAGCACTTCGGCGTCGGCTACAGCCCCCAGGGGTGGGACCATCTCACCCGCTTTCTGCGCGGAAAGGGGTTCAGCGACAAGGAGCTGATCCTCTCCGGCCTCGCCCAGGAGGGCCGCCGCGGCCCCATCGACCGCTTCCGCGGCCGGCTGATGTGGCCCATCCGCGACATCGGCGGGGACGTCGTCGGCTTCGGCGCCCGCAAGCTCTACGAGGCGGACAACGGCCCCAAGTACCTCAACACTCCCGAGACCGCGATCTACAAGAAGTCCCAGGTCCTCTACGGCATCGACCTGGCGAAGAAGGACATCGCGAAGGCTTCCCGCGCGGTCGTCGTCGAGGGCTACACCGACGTCATGGCCTGTCACCTCGCGGGCGTCACGACCGCCATCGCCACCTGCGGCACCGCCTTCGGCGGCGACCACATCAAGATCCTGCGCCGGCTGCTGATGGACAACGGCAGCGCACGCGTGATCTTCACCTTCGACGGCGACGCGGCCGGCCAGAAGGCGGCCCTGCGCGCCTTCGAGGACGACCAGAAGTTCGCCGCCGAGACCTATATCGCCATCGCCCCCGACGGCATGGACCCCTGCGACCTGCGGCTCGCCAAGGGCGACGAGGCCGTCGCCGACCTCGTCGAACCCCGCACCCCGCTCTTCGAGTTCGCCCTGCGCCAGATCGTCCGGCGCTACGACCTGGACACCCCGGCCGGCCGGGCCGCCGCCCTCGACGAGGCGGCCCCCATCGTCGCCCGCATCAAGAACAGCGGTGCCCAGCACGAGGTCGCCGTCGAACTCGCCGGGATGCTGGGCATCCTCGACACCCAGTTCGTCGTCAAGCGGGTCGCTCAGCTCGCCCGCTGGGCCCGCGAGCGTGGCGGCAAGGGCCCGGGCCCCGACCGCGGGCAGCAGGGCGGCGGGCGGCACGGCGGCGGGCCGCAGTCGTACGCCCCGTCCGCCGCGCGGCCGGCCCCGCGCGGTCCGGCCCTCAACCTTCGCAATCCGGTGTTCGCCACCGAACGGGAGCTGCTCAAGCTCGCCCTTCAGCGCCCGGAGCTGGTCTCCCCGGCCTTCGACGCGTACGGCGTCGACGAGTTCACCGCCCCGCCCTACGCGGCCGTACGGCAGGCGATCCTGGACGCGGGCGGCGCGGAGTACGGCGTGCAGGACCCGCAGGAGTATCTGATCCGGGTCCGCGACTCCGCCCCCGACGACACCGTCCGCGCCATGGTCACCGAGCTCGCCGTCGAGGCGATCATGCTGCACCGGGGCGTCAAGGAGGTCGACGAGACCTACGCGGGCGCCCAGCTGGTCACGGTTCGGCGGCGTGCCGTGGAGCGGCGCATCCGCGACATCACCAGCCGCCTCACCCGTCTCGGCGCCCACGGCGACCCGGCCGAACTGGCGTCCGTGCAGAACGAGTTGTGGGTGCTTCAGCAGTACGACCAGTCGCTGCGGGAACACGGCGCGGCGGCACTGTGAGGCCGTCCGCGTAACCGCCCGGTCACGCACCGGACGCAAAAAGTCACCGCACGCCCCTCGTGGGGAGGATGTGTCGTACCCCACACTGGGGGCGGTGCCTGAGTCCTCGGAGCGCGGCCGATCCGTCACCGACGGGTCCCGGACATCCGCGGTTCCGCTCATCGCGTACGGGACGGACAGCGGCGAGGCCGCCGACTCCGCCCCCGAAGTACCGCTGTCCTCCCCCCTGGCAGCGATCATCCTGGAGGTCGCCCCCGTGCAGACCCAGACCCTCACCGAGTCCGACGCGGAGCTGCTCGTCGCCATGCCGGCGCAGAGCCGTGTCGTGCACCATCCGGAGACGTCGTCCGAGGCCGCCGGGCCGCCGGCCGAGGCGTTGGAGGCGGCCGGTCCGCCCGTCTATCCGGTCGAATCCGTCGAATCCGTGGTAGCCGTCGAATCCGTGGGGCCGCGCGGCCCCGTCCGGCCCGAGACCGGCGGTCCCTCCTCGGATCTGTTCCGCCAGTATCTGCGCGAGATCGGCCGCATCCCGCTGCTGACCGCCGCCGAGGAGGTCGAACTCGCCCGCCGTGTCGAGGCGGGGCTCTTCGCGGAGGAGAAGCTGCGCCGCACCCCCGACCTGGACAGCAGGCTCGCCCTGGACCTCGACCGGCTCGTCGTCATGGGCCGGATGGCCAAGCGGCGGCTGATCGAGGCCAACCTGCGGCTCGTCGTGTCCGTCGCCAAACGGTACGTGGGCCGGGGCCTGACCATGCTGGACCTGGTCCAGGAGGGCAATCTCGGGCTGATCCGGGCGGTGGAGAAGTTCGACTACGCCCGGGGGTACAAGTTCTCCACCTACGCCACGTGGTGGATCCGCCAGGCGATGTCCCGGGCGCTCGCCGACCAGGCGCGCACGATCCGGGTGCCGGTGCATGTCGTCGAGCTCATCAACCGGGTGGTGCGCGTCCAGCGGCGGATACTCCAGGAGCGCGGGTACGAGCCGACGCCGGGCGAGGTCGCCGCGCATCTGGATCTGCCGCCCGAGCGGGTCGGCGAGGTGCTGCGGCTGGCGCAGGAGCCGGTGTCGCTGCACGCGCCCGTGGGCGAGGAGGACGATGTGGCGCTCGGCGACCTCATTGAGGACGGGGACGCGGCGAGTCCTGTGGAGTCGGCGGCGTTTCTGTTGCTGCGGGAGCATCTGGAGGCTGTGCTGTCGACGCTGGGAGAGCGGGAGCGGAAGGTTGTGCAGTTGCGGTATGGGCTGGTGGATGGGCGGCCGCGGACGCTGGAGGAGATAGGGCGGATCTTTGGTGTGACGCGGGAGCGGATTCGGCAGATCGAGTCGAAGACGTTGAACAAGCTGCGGGATCATGCCTTTGCTGATCAGTTGCGGGGGTATTTGGACTGAGTTTTTTCGCCCCCGCCGCCCCTTCCCGTCCCGTCCCTGGGGGGCTTCGCCCCCCAGACCCCCCTTTTTTTGCGCAGTTCCCCGCGCCCCTAAACGTGCCCCTGGTCGTAGCGGTGGAGGAGGAGGCGAGGGATGGCTGGGTGCGGTCCCAGGGGGGTGGAGGCTGTGCCCGGGGCTGCTGTTGCGCATTCTGTGGCGAAGCGGCCGGGGGCCGTGAAGTAGGAGGCGACGGCCACGCGGTGGCGGCCTCGGGCGGCCAGAGCGCGTATGGCGTCGCGGACGGTGGGGGCCGTGGCGGAGGCGTAGGCGGGGACGACGGGGACGCCGAGTCGTTGGGCGAGCAGGCGTGCGGTGCGGGCCGTGTCGACCCTCGACTCGGGGTCGCGGGAGCCGGCGGCGGCGAGGACGACCCCGCTCTCGCGGCGGGTCGCGGCGTCCGCCGGGGTGCGCCAGCCGGCCTCGGTGAGGCGGGCGTGCAGAGCGTCCACGAGCAGGGGGTGCGGGCCGAGCGGGGCGGCCACCCGCGTGTGCAGCCGTGCCCCGGCGGCCATCCGGGGGATGTCCCGCTTGACGTGGTACCCCCTGCTGAGCAGCAGCGGTACGAGGACGGCCGCCCGGGTGCCGCGCGCGTCCAGCTCGGCGAGGGTGTCGGGCAGCAGGGGCGCGTTGAGCTCGATGTGGCCCAAGTGCACGGGCAGACCGGGGCGCAGTGCGCGTACCCCGGCCAGGAGCTGCCGTACGGTGCTCAGCGCCCGCGGGTCGCGGCTGCCGTGGGCCACGACGACGAGGGCGGGGGGATGCGTGGGGTACGGCGTCATGCACCGATCGTCGGCGCGGGACGTTGCCTTCCCGTTGCCCGGGGATGACGGGTGTTTTTCGGCGGTTCCCATCGTGGGGCGAACCGGGGGGCGTGGTGGGGCGTCTCTCCGGGGCGAGGACAGACCGGGAAGGGGCCGTCCCATGCGCCGTTTCACAGTTCGCCGTCCGCGTCTGCCGCGCACCCGTGCGGGGCAGCGGCGGCTGGTGCGGGCGGTGGTGGCGGGGTGCGTGCTGGCGCTGCTGCCGGCGACCTGGCTGCGGCTGACCACGGACGACCGACTGCGCACCACCGCCGATGTGCCGCGCGCCGAGGTGGCCGTGGTGTTCGGTGCGGGTCTGTGGGACGGGGAGCCGTCGCCGTATCTCGCGCACCGGCTGGACGCGGCGGCGCAGCTGTACCGCGCGGGCCGGATCGAGGTGGTGCTGGTCACCGGCGACAACAGCCGTGAGGACTACGACGAGCCCGACGCGATGCGGGCGTATCTGACCCGGCACGGCGTGCCCGACGCGCGGATCGTCAGCGACTACGCGGGCTTCGACACCTGGGACTCCTGCGTCCGCGCGAAGAGGATCTTCGGGGTGGACCGGGCGGTGCTGATCAGCCAGGGCTTCCATGTCCGCCGTGCGGTGGCCCTGTGCGAGGCAGCCGGCGTCTCCTCGCACGGTGTCGGCGTCGCCGAACCGCACGACGCCACCTGGTACTACGGGGGTGTCCGGGAGGTCTTCGCGGCGGGCAAGGCGGCGCTGGACGCCGCGTTCCGGCCCGATCCGCGCTTCCTGGGACCCAAGGAGCCGGGGGTGGAGCGGGCGCTGACGGAGGCCCGCGCGGAGCAGGCGCGGGGATGAGCGATCACGCATACCGCGGTATGCTCGCCCCATGGCGGACACGACGCGCATCACGGTGACGCTCCCGACGGAGCAGGTCAACGAACTGAAGAAGCTCACCGACAACGTCTCCGGCTATGTCGCCGAAGCGGTGGCGCGTCAGTTGCGACACCAACTGCTCGGCGCCGACCTACTGCGCCATCAGGAGGAGTACGGTGCCTTCACCGAGGAGGAACTGGCTGAGGCCCGCTCCCGGATCCTCGGCGGCACGGATGCCGGTGGCTCGCAGAGCGCGGCATGACCATGCACGTCGCAACCCTCGTCCTGGACTCCGAGGGCCTCTCCGCCTGGATCGCGCAGGACCGCAAGATCCTCGCGATGTTCCAGGTCTTCCACGACATGGGTGCTGACGTCGTCGTGGGAGCCAGCACCATTGTGGAGGTCAGCCACGCGCGGGTGAACACGGCGCGGCTTCGCTGGGCATTGTCCGGCGTCAGGGTCGAGCCGGTGACCGAGCAGGCGGCGAAGGCAGCTGCGGAGCTGCTCAGGGCGGCGGGCCTGCACGGCCACAAGTACGCGATCGACGCGACTGTGGCCGAGATGGCACTTCGTCAGCCGGGCCCGGTGGCCATACTGACGTCGGACGTCGACGACATGTCACGCCTGTGCGATGACCGTATCCGCCTGATCGGCCTCTGAGCGGGGGGCGCAGGCGCCTCACCACGGCCGGATGCCGGCGGGGAGGTCGCCGTACCCGGGGCGTAACAGGGGCCGGCGCGGTGCGTAACACCCGACGCGCAGGGTGAACGTATGCGGAACACCGTGACGCCCACGCACTGCCCCTACTGCGCGCTGCAGTGCGGTATGAATCTGACGCCGGCCCCGGACGGGACGGGCGTCGAGGTGAGTGAGCGCGCGGACTTCCCCGTGAATCGGGGGGCGCTGTGCGGGAAGGGACGTACCGCTCCGGCCCTGCTGTCGTCGGCCGTGCGGCTGACCTCGCCGTTGGTGCGCTCGGCGGGGGGCGCGCTGGTGCCGGCGTCCTGGGAGGAGGCGCTGAACCGGGTGGCCGAGGGGCTGGGGCGTACCCGCGCGGAGTACGGGGCGGACGCGGTCGGGGTGTTCGGCGGGGGCGGGCTGACCAACGAGAAGGCGTACAGCCTCGGGAAGTTCGCCCGGGTGGTGCTCGGCACCTCGCAGATCGACTACAACGGGCGGTTCTGCATGTCGTCGGCGGCAGCCGCCGGCACCAGGGCGTTCGGACTCGACCGTGGGCTGCCGTTCCCGCTGGAGGACGTTCCGAGGACGGGCTGCGTGATCCTCGTCGGGTCGAACCCGGCGGAGACCATGCCGCCGTCCCTGCGCTACTTCACCGAGCTGAGGGAGAACGGCGGCACGCTGATCGTCGTGGACCCGCGCCGTACGAAGACCGCCGAGCAGGCCGATCTGCATCTGGCGCCGCGCCCCGGCACGGACCTCGCGCTGGCACTGGGTCTGCTGCACCTCGTCGTCGCCGAGGGGCACACCGACGAGGAGTACGTCCGCGAGCGCACCGTCGGCTGGGAGGAGACCCGGGCCTGCGCGATGGCGCACTGGCCGGAGTACGTGGAGCGGATCACCGGTGTGTCCGTGCCCCGGCTGCGGGAGGCCGTACGGCTGTTCTGCGCGCCCGAGTCCGCGATGGTGCTCACCGCGCGGGGGCCGGAGCAGCAGGCCAAGGGCACCGACACGGTGAGCGCGTGGATCAACCTGGCCCTGGCGACCGGGCGGCCCGGCAGCCCGCTGTCCGGGTACGGGTGCCTGACCGGGCAGGGCAACGGGCAGGGCGGGCGGGAACACGGCCAGAAGGCCGACCAGTTGCCCGGCTACCGCACGCTGACGGATCCGGCGGCGCGGGCGCATGTCGCCGAGGTGTGGGGGGTGGACCCCGACACCCTGCCCGGGCCGGGGCGCAGCGCGTACGAGCTGCTGGACGCGCTGGGCACGGACATCCGCTCGCTGCTGCTGATGGGGTCCAACCCGGTGGTGTCGGCGCCGCGCGCCGCGCATGTCGAGGAGCGGATCCGCTCCCTGGACTTCCTGGCGGTGTGCGACGTGGTGCTGTCGGAGACGGCCGCGCTCGCCGATGTCGTCCTGCCGGTGACGCAGTGGGCGGAGGAGACGGGGACGACGACGAATCTGGAGGGGCGCGTGCTGCTGCGCCGCCTGGCGGTCACCCCGCCGGAGGGCATCCGCAGCGACCTGGAGGTCATGCACGAACTCGCCGCGCGGCTGGGCGGAGACCGGAACCTGGAGAAGGGCTTCCCGACCGACCCCGAGGAGGTCTTCGCCGAACTGCGCCGGGCGAGCGCGGGCGGGCCCGCCGACTACTCCGGGATCACCTACCGGAGGCTGGCCGAGGAGAACGGCATCTTCTGGCCGTGCCCGGCCGGGGCACACGCGTCGCCGGCGACCGGTGCCGAGGTCCGTACCGGAGCCGCGAGCGACACCCGCGCCCGGACTGCGGCGGCGACCGGGACCAGCGTCGGCGCCAAGGCCGATACCGACACCGGCACCGGAGAGGCCACCGGCACCGGAGAGGCCCGTACCGGAGCCGCGAGCGACACCCGCGCCCGGACTGCGGCGGCGACCGGGACCAGCGTCGGCGCCAAGGCGGGTACCGACACCGGCACCGGAGAGGCCCGTACCGGAACCGCGAGCGACACCCGCGCCCGGACTGCGGCGGCGACCGGGACCGACGTCGGCGCCAAGGCCGATACCGACACCGGCACCGGAGAGGCCACCGGCACCGGAGAGGCCCGTACCGGAGCCGCGAGTGACACCCGCGCCGCCCGGACTGCGGCGGCGACCGGGGCCAACGTCGGCGCCGGAGAGGCCGCCCACACCGGAGAGGCCGCGTCCGGTGATCTGCCGGGCGGGCCTGCCCCGGCCGGCGGGTCCGGCACCGGCGTGCATCCCGGTACGCCCCGTCTCTTCCTCGACCGGTTCGCCACCGAGGACGGGCGGGCGCGGTTCGTACCGGTGTCGTACCGGGCGATCGCCGAGGAGCCGGACGAGGAGTACCCCGTCCTGCTGACCACCGGGCGGGTCGTCGCGCAGTACCAGTCCGGCGCGCAGACCAGGCGGGTCGACGAGCTGAACGCCGCCGCTCCCGGTCCGTTCGTGGAGCTGCACCCGCGGCTCGCGGAGCGGCTCGGTGCGGCCGAGGGCGACCCGGTGGCCGTGGTGTCCCGGCGGGGGAGGGCGGTGGCGCCGGCGCGGATCACCACCGCGATCCGCCCCGACACGGTCTTCATGCCGTTCCACTGGGCCGGTGAGGGCCGGGCCAACACCCTCACCAACCCGGCCCTCGACCCGACCTCCCGGATGCCGGAGTTCAAGGCGTGCGCGGTGCGGCTGGAGGCCGTTCAGCCCACGCCCACCGCGCTCCAGGCCGCCGCGACGGCCGCGTACTCGGTTCCGCCCTCGCCGTAGAGATCCGCGGCCGCCTTCAGGGTCGCCGTGCGGGCGCCCGCGTAGTTCGTCGAGGACGTCATGTGCACCGTCAGGGCGCGGTACCAGATGGCGCCGAGCTTGGCGCGCCCGATGCCGGTGACCGTGGAGCCGTCGCAGGTGGGCGAGGAGTGCGCGACGCCGCCCAGGGTCTTCGCGCCGCTGCCCTCGGCGAGCAGGTAGGCGAAGTGGTTGGCGACGCCGGAGGAGTAGTGCACGTCGAGGTCCTTGACCGAGGTGTCCCAGCAGTCCGCCGACTTGCCGTCCTTGGAGGGCTCGTCCATGTAACGCAGGGCGTCCCGGCCGAAGCCGTCCCGGACGATCTTCTCGCCGATCAGCCAGTCGCCGGGGTCCTTGGCATTCGCCGCGTGGAACTCCACCAGCGTGCCGAAGATGTCCGAGGTCGCCTCGTTCAGACCGCCGGACTCCCCCGAGTAGGTCAGGCCGGCCGTCTTGGACGTCACGCCGTGGGTCATCTCGTGTCCGGCCACGTCCAGGGAGACCAGCGGCCCCATCTGGGTGCCGTCACCGTCCCCGTACGTCATGCAGAAACAACGGTCGTCCCAGAAGGCGTTGTTGTAGCCGTTGCCGTAGTGCACGCGGTTGTACGAGCCCTTGCCGTCGCCCGCGATGCCCCGGCGGCCGTGGACGTCCTCGTAGTAGTCCCAGGTGACGTCGGTGCCGTACTGGGCGTCCACCGCCACCGTGGCGCGGTCGGCCACGGTGCCCGTGCCCCAGTGGTTGTCGGCGTCGGTGACGACGGGCGCCGGTGCGCGGTTGGCGCAGACGACGAGGACGCACAGGTCGGTGCGGTTGCCCGCGTCGCCGGTGTATGTGCCGCCGCGGGTGGGGTCCTTCAGCTCGTACCCGGACGCCGTGGCCGTCGTCTCCAGCGGGACCGTGCCGCCGTAGAGGGACTGGCCGTCGCCGGAGACGTTCTCGAGGCTGTCCCAGGCGTCGATGCGGGTGCCGGTGCGCGCGTCGGTGAGCACGGTGCGCGCGACCGGGTTCCCGGACGGGTCCTGGGCGACGGCGTCGGTGCGCCAGGCGAGCCTGGGGGCGCCGTGCAGGGCGTCGACCACCAGCTCGGGCTTGGCGGTGAGCTTCTTGAGGGTCTCGCCGAGGTGGGCGGCGCGCAGGGTGTTCGCCGCGAGGTCGGCGGCCTTGGGGGCGGCGAGCCCGGGGGTGACGGTCGGGAGGCCGATGCGCGCGCGGGTGGCGCGGGTGACGCCCCGGTAGCTGCCGTCGGGGGCGAGGTGCAGGACGAAGTCGCCGCCCAGGACGGGGAGTCGGTGGTAGGTGCGGTCGTAGCGGATGTGCCGGCTGCCGTCCGCGTCGATGACGACGTCGCGGACCTTCGTCCGCTGGCCCGCGGTAAGGCCGAGGGCGTCGGCACGCTCCTCGAGGACCGACGCGGCGTCGGCGACGGCGGCGGAGCGGGTGGGGAGTTCGGCCGCACCGGCGGTGGTGGGGGTGAGTGCCGCGGCCAGCAGGGCGGTGCTGGTGACGGCCACGGCGGTGGTGACGGGGCGGGAACCTCGGACAGGCCGTATCGGGCTCAAGCGGTCTCCTGGAACGGGCGCCCCGACACGGGTGGGGGGAGGGGGCGGCGCTGATGTTGACCGCGATTCAAGTGGCGCCGATCATGTCATGTCCATAGCGCGAATGTGCGGGTGTGTGAGGGGTGAGAATCGTTCCTGCAAGGCTCCGGTGACACTTCGGTGCAGAGGGGCTCCGCCGACCGTCCGCGCAGGTGAACGAGTGATTCTCCCCTTCTTCGTCTACGGCACCCTCCGCGCCGGCGAGCGCAACCACGACCTGTTCCTGCGCGGCCGCACCCTGAGCGAGGAACCCGGCCGGCTCCCGGGCGCGACGCTGTACGAGGGGCCCGGATATCCGTACGCCGTCGAGGAGCCGGGCGGCACGGTCAGCGGGGAGCTGGTCACCGCGCTGCCGGAGGCGTACCCGGGGCTGCTCGCCGAGCTGGACCGGCTGGAGGGGTACGTACCGGGCGGCCCGCGCAACCTGTACGAGCGCGTGGTGAGGGAGGTCCTCCGGGAAGCGGACGGCACGGCGGTGCGCGCGTGGGTGTACGTCGCCGCTCCCGCCGTCGCCGCGGAGCTGCGGGCGCGCGGGAAGCCGGTGGAGGGCGGGGCGTGGCGGGGGGTGAGGTGAGACGGGGTGGGTGGCGTGCAGTAGGTCCTAGACCCGCCGCCGCATTCGGCCCTGGATGAACAGGCCGATCAGTCCCACCGTCCCCGTGCCGAGCACACAGGAGCCGATCACGACGTCGTCGCGCTCCGCGCGCTGGACCGCCCGCTGCTCGTCGTAGCTTCTGGTCTCGGAGCTGTGGACCCGGGGGTGGCAGGTGTCGCCCGGGTGCATGGGCGAGGGATGCTCCTCCCTGTCCGGCCCCACGTTGATCCCGGAGCAGATCACGCCCTTCGCGTAGGCGTGGTGCGCCAATCCGCCGCCCACCTCGAACAGCCCCCAGAGCACGAGGGCCCACATCACCACGAGCACGCGCAGCCGCATCCGTCCCCACCTCCCCGCACGCGACCCCAGCGCCCCCGCCCCGCTCCCCGCCCCGGTCACCCGTTCACCCCCGCGCCGCGCACCCTTCGGGTGCTTCTCCGGTGACCGGTTCGGCACCGCGTCCGTGACCTGCTGAAACCCGGTGAAGTGTGCGCCCGTCCGGGTGCGTCTGACACCCGTTCAGCCCGCCTCCTGACGCTTCCTCAGGAAGCGGCGGAGGCGCGGTGGCACTTACCTCGGAAAGGCAGGGACGCGTCCGACGGCGGCACAAGGGGGTGCCGCGGGCCGGGTCCCCTTCGTGAGCTCGAGGGAGCATCGATGCGACGTACCGCCCGGCTGCTGACCGGCGTCACCGGCAGGTCCGGTCTGACCGGCGCGGCGCTCGCCGTGGCCGCCGCGGGGCTGCTGGCCGCCCCCGCGTATGCCGTGGAGGCCCGCGGCACGGTGGCCGGGGACCTGGAGCTGTACCCGTCCTCGGTCGTGCCCGGCGCGCAGGTGACGGCGAACACCGCGGCGTGCGGCGACGAGGACACGGCGGGGGGCGACGCCTCCGCCGTGGGCGCCGGCCGCTTCACGCTGACGCCGAGCACCCACGAGCGGAACGCGATCGGACAGTTCCAGGTGCCGCCGAGCGCGCAGCCGGGGATGTACGAGATCGTCGCGACGTGTGCCGGCAGCGGCCGGCGAGTGGCGGGTGATCTGCTCGTCACGCTGACGCCCGAATCGCAGCAGGTGCATCCGCGGGGAAGTGTGAAGACGGGGGTCGGCGGCGCGCTGGGCCACGACCCCGTACAGACCGCGGCCGGTGTGACGGCGCTCGCCGTCGCCGCCGCGGGCGGTACCTGGCTCCTGCATCGCCGGGCGAGAGGCGACGGGATCTGACGGGCACCCTCCGCTGCCCGTCCCCGCCGGTACCGCATGTCCCCTCCCCCTCCGGGTCCGACGCCCCTCGCGGCCCGGAGGGGGGTACGGGGCCGACACGAGACGAGGTCCACTCCGTGACGCGCCGCAGGTTCCGCCGCCGGGCCGGGGGTCCGAGCAACGCAGCGATAATCGCCGTCACCGTGATCGCGCTGTGCTCCGGGATGATGCTGCTGCGCGACGGGACGGGGGACACCCCGCCGCAGCCGTCGGCCGCCCAGGCCCGCAACGGTGCCGACAACAACGGCGTGCTCCGGTCCGCGGCGCCCGCGCTCCCGCCCTCCCCGCCCGTCCGTGTCCGCATCCCCGCGATCGACGTGGACGCGCCCCTGACCGGCCTCGGTCTGACGAGGACCGGCAGCCTCGACGTCCCGCCCGCCGGCCGGAAGAACCTCGCGGGCTGGTACGAGGCCGGCACCACCCCCGGCGAGAGGGGCACCGCGATCGTCGCGGGCCACGTCGACAACGCCGACGGCCCCGCCGTCTTCTACTCCCTCGGCGCGCTGCGCAAGGGCAGCACCGTCGAGGTGGACCGCCGGGACGGCACCGTCGCCGTGTTCACGGTGGACGCCGTCGAGGTGTACGACGCCGAGGACTTCCCCGACACGAAGGTCTACGGCCCCGCGACCCGCCCCGAGTTGCGGGTCATCACCTGCGGCGGCGGCTACTCCCGCAGCACCGGCTACCGGGGCAACGTCGTCGTCTACGCCCACCTGACGCACACCCGCTGAGCGGCCCGCGGCCCGCTACGGGCGGCCGACCGCGAGCGCGGGGGCGTAGGCGTCGCCGTCAGAGTTGACGATCACCCAGCCGTCGCCCGCCCGGACCAGGTGCGGTTCGTCGTCGAGCTTGCCGGCGAGGTCGCGCACCGTCGTGCCGTCCTCCTCGCCCACCCGGGTGCCGTCACGGGTGGTGAGGGTCCACAGGCGCTGCGACTCGCCGAGCACGGCCACCCGGTCGCGGCCCGCCGGGGCGAGGGCGACGACCGGGGTGCCCAGATCCACGTGCCAGCGGCGGAGGCCGTCGTCGAGCGAGTAGGCCACGACCCGTTCGGGACCGTTCGACCCCGGTTTCTCGGCGGCCACGATCAGGTTCCCGTCGGCGACCGCCGCGCGGAACACCGGCCGGGCGGTGAACACGGGGTGGAGCCCTGAGAGGGCCAGCTCCTCCTCTTCGGCGGCGAGGGAGACCTTCACCGGCTTCCGCCGCGGGTCGTCCGGCTCGTCGTAGGCCAGTGCGGCGGCGAGGCCGCGCTCGTCCTTCTCCCGCACCAGCAGGGTGAACGGCTCGGCGGAGAGCACCGCGGCCACGTCCACGTAGCTCTGGACCGGCAGCTCGCGCCGGCTCAGCTCCTTGCCCGTGGCGTCGTCGAGGGTGAGGAGCCACGCCGAGTGGAAGTCGCTGTAGGAGCCGCACGTGACGACGACCCGGGTGGTGCCGCCGGCCGGGGAGGCCGTCACCGGCTCGCACTCGGCGTCGTCCCCGCCCTCGGCACGGGCCGCGGTGGGCGTCGCGGTCCAGCGCACCGCGCCGTCGGTGAGCCCGTACCCGTGGACCGCGTGTTCGCCCAGCGCCACGGCCACTCCCCCGCCGGCGCTGAGCACCCCTCCGCCGCCGTACAGCAGTGTCCTGCCGGTGAAGTCCCGCTCCCACATCTTGCGTCCGCTGCTCACCTCGACGCCCCACACGGTGTCGCACGGCTTCTCGTCCCGCGCGAAGGCGACCAGGCCGATGCCGTCGACGGGCCGCTCGCTCATCGCGCACACCGACTCGCGCGTGGGCGCCCGCAGCACCCAGCCGCGGTCCCCGGTGCCGGAGTCGTACGCGACCAGCGCGTCGGTCCGGGCCCGTACGACCGTCCCGGCGTCCTCGCCCAGCGCCCAGACCCCGACGCCGCGCACGCTCGCGGGCCGGTCCGGGCCGGCCTGCCAGACCGGGTCGAGCACCGGCCCGCGCATCCAGAGGTAGGCCTGCCAGCCGGGCCACAGCGCGATCAGCACGCCCGCGACGGCGAGTGCGCCGGGCACGGTCTTCCCGGGGCGGGTGTCGGAGAACGCGGCGAGCGCGGCTTTGAGCGCGAAGGCGCCCACGAAGGTGAGCACGAACGCCAGGACGAGGGTCGGCGCCGTGCCCTTCGGGCAGGGCCGGTACATGTCGCCGCAGATGTCGCCGGGGAAGGACGTCCACCCCAGCGCGTGGAACTCCACCGCGAGCCCGACGAGCGCGCCCGCTCCCATGACCAGCGCGGCCTTCCCCAGCGCCCGCGTCCCGGACGGTCTGCCGTCCTCCACCATCGTCTTCCCCACCCCTGTGCGGTGTGCGGTGCTTCCGAGCACCGGCCGCCCGCGCCGTGGAGCGGCGATGGAGCCTAACGCGCGTGCGTGGAGCACGTCAGCCGGGCCGATCACCGGGTCCGGCTCAGGCCAGCCACTGTTCGTACGCCAGGTTCGCCACCAGCGCGAAGACGACCGTCAGCAGGACGACGCGGACGAAGCCGCTGCCCTTCTTCAGGGCCGTGCGCGCGCCGAGCGTGCCGCCGGCCAGGTTGAAGACCGCCATCAGCGCCGCCAGTTGCCACAGCACCGCGCCCTGCCAGGCGAACATCGCAAGGGCTCCGGCGTTGGTGCAGCAGTTGACGATCTTGGCGGTGGCGGAGGCGGTGACGAGGTCGAGGTGGAGCAGGGCGGTGAGCGCCAGGACCAGGAACGTGCCGGTGCCGGGGCCGACCAGGCCGTCGTAGAAGCCGATGCCGAGGCCGCCGAGGCCGATCGCGGCGAGGATCTGGCGGCGGGTGGCCGGGCCGGTGGCGGGTGCCGTGCCGAAGGCGGGGCGCAGGATGACGAAGGCGGCGACGGCGAGCAGCACCACCATGATCACCGGTTTGAGGACCTCGGTGCTCATCCCGGCCGCGAAGAAGGCCCCGCCCGACGATCCGGCGAGGGCGGCCATGCCGATGCGTACGGCGGTCCTGACGTCGACGGGTGCCTTGCGGGCGTAGGTGACCGCGGCGCCGGTGGTGCCGACGATCGCGACCGCCTTGTTGGTGCCCAGGGCGTGCGCGGCCGGTGTCCCGGAGGGCAGCCCGAGCAGCAGGGCGGGCAGGAGCAGCAGCCCGCCGCCGCCGACCACGGCGTCGATCCAGCCCGCGGCGAGGGCGGCCAGACAGAGCAGGACGACCGTGGTCAGGGAGATGTCGGGCATGACCGCGACCCTATGGACGGGGTAGATGGTACGTCCATCAAGATGAGCGTTTATTGAGGTTGCGGCCGGGGCGGGCCGCTGGACCCGTCACCGGGCCGGGGTCCACCTCACACGTGTCGCCGCCCGCCGCTGAGAGCAGCGTTCCGCGCGGGAAACAGAGGGGATGCTGCCGGGTAACACCCGCACCGCACGCTCAGGACATGACCTCGACTGAGCGTGTGGTGGTGATCGGCTCCGGCCTCGCGGGCGTACGACTCGCCCGGCGGCTCGGCGAGCTGGGCACGCCCGTGACGCTGATCGGCGAGGAGGAGCACCGCCCGTACAACAGGGTGCTGCTCGCCGAGGTGCTGGCCGGACGCTACAGCCCCGAGGTGATCGCCCTGCCGGCGCCCGCGGAGCTGACCCGGGCCCGGGTGACCGGCATCGACCGCGCCGCGCGGACCGTCGCGTGCGCCGACGGCGCGGTGATCGGATACGACCGGCTGGTCCTGGCCACCGGCTCCAACCCGGTACTGCCACCGCTGCGCGGCCTGTTCACCGCGGACCACGAATTGTTCGAAGGCGTGCACGCCTTCCGCACCATGGACGACTGCCTGGGCCTGGCCAAGGCGGTACGGCCGGGGGTGCGGGCGGTGGTGGTCGGGGGCGGGCTGCTCGGTGTCTCCGCGGCCCGCGCGCTCGCCGTGCGCGGCGCGCAGGTCGTCCTTGCCCAGCAGGCCGGGCGGCTCATGGAACGTCGGCTCGACCCGGCCGCCTCGGCACTCATCGAGCGGTATCTGACCGGCCTCGGTGTGGAGGTGCACACCGAGTGCCGGGTACGGGACGTGCGCTGCGTCGCGGGCGCGGTCCGCCCGGTGGAGATGGCCGACGGCTACGCCCTCGACGCCGACCTCGTGGTGCTGGCCTGCGGGGTGCACCCGAGGGTCGGCCTCGCGCAGGCCGCCGGGCTCGACGTCCGCAAGGGCGTCGTCGTCGACGACGAACTGCGCACCTCCGACCCGTACATCCACGCCGTAGGCGACTGCGCGGAGCACGCCGGCACGGTCTACGGGCTCGCCACCCCGGCCCTGGAACAGGCCGACGCGCTCGCCGCGCTGCTCGCCGGGGACACCACCGCTCGCTACACCGGCACCCGTTCCCTGACCCGGCTCACCCTCACCGGGCCGGACAGCCCCTTCGACCTGGCCGCGTTCGGCGAGACCGAGGAACGTCCGGGCGACGACGTCGTCCAGCTCACCGACGCCACCCGCGGCACCTACCGCAAGGTCGTCGTCCGTGACGACCGCCTGGTCGGCGGGGTCCTGGTCGGCGAACTCGGCACCGTCGGCGCCCTCGCGCGTGCCTGGGAGGGAGCAGAGCCGCTCCCCTCCGCCGGCGGGCCGCTGCTCCACCTGCTCACCAACGACGGAGGCTCCTGATGTCCACGGACACACCGACCATCGTGCTCATCGGCCACGGCATGGTCGGCCAGCGTTTCCTGGAGGCGCTCGCCGAACGCGGCCTGACCGCCACGCACCGCGTGGTCGTGCTGTGCGAGGAGCCGCGTCCGGCGTACGACCGCGTCCAGCTCACCTCGTACTTCTCGGGGAAGACCCCCGAGGACCTGTCCCTGACGGACTCGGCGTTCATCGAGACGCACGGCATCGAGCTGCGTGTCGGGGACCCGGCGGAGACCGTCGACCGTGCGGCGCGCAAGGTGACGGCGCGCTCCGGGCTGGTCGTCGGCTACGACATCCTGGTTCTGGCCACCGGCTCCTACCCGTTCGTGCCGCCGGTGCCGAACAAGGACGCCGCGGGCTGCTTCGTCTACCGCACGATCGAGGACCTGCTGGCGATCGAGGAGTACGCGCGGACGTCGACGACCGGTGCCGTGGTCGGCGGCGGTCTGCTCGGCCTGGAAGCGGCGGGCGCGCTCAAGGGGCTCGGGCTGAACACCCACATCGTGGAGTTCGCGCCGCGTCTGATGCCGGTGCAGGTCGACGAGGGCGGTGGCGCGGCGCTGCTGCGCACCATCGAGGGCATGGGACTGAGCGTCCACACGGGCGTGGGCACACAGGAGATCCTGACCGACGCCTGGGGCGCCGTCAGCGGCATGAAACTGTCCGACGGCAGCGAACTCCCCACCGACATGGTGGTGTTCTCCGCCGGTGTCCGCCCCCGTGACCAGCTGGCCCGTGACTGCGGCCTCGACGTCGGCGAGCGCGGCGGCATCGCGGTGGACGAGAAATGCCGCACGGTGACCGACCCGCACGTGTTCGCCATCGGCGAGTGCGCGCTGGCCGCCGACGGCCGGGTGTACGGCCTGGTGGCGCCCGGCTACGAGCAGGCGGAGACGGCCGCCGCGACCATCGCCGCGGAGGATTCGTCGTTCACCGGCGCCGACCTGTCCACCAAGCTGAAGCTGCTCGGAGTGGACGTGGCGTCCTTCGGCGACGCGCACGGCACCGCCGACGACTGCCTGGACGTCGTCTACTCCGACTCCCGCGCCGGCCTGTACAAGAAGCTGGTCATCGGCCGCGATGGCACGCTGCTCGGTGGCATCCTGGTCGGCGACGCGGAGGCGTACGGCACGCTGCGGGCCTTCACCGGCTCGGTGCCGCCGGTCGCCCCGGAGGCGCTGGTGCTGCCCGCGGGCGCCGGGGCCCCGGTCCAGCTGGGCCCGTCCGCGCTGCCCGACGACGCCGTCGTCTGCTCCTGCCACAACGTCACCAAGGGCACCATCCGCGGCGCGGTCACCGAGCACAGGTGCACCACCGTGCCCGAGGTGAAGGAGTGCACCAAGGCCGGTACCGGCTGCGGAAGTTGCGTCAAGGTGCTGGGCCAGTTGGTCAACGCCGAGCTGGAGGCCGGCGGCGTCGAGGTCGACAAGGGCCTGTGCGCCTGCTTCTCCCGGACCCGCGAGGAGTTGTACGAGATTGTCCTGGCCTTGGGCATCACCTCCTTCCGTGAGCTGCTCGACCGGCACGGCCGGGAGGCCGCCCGGGGCGGTGACGGCTGCGAGGTCTGCAAGCCCGCGGTCGGCTCGATCATCGCCTCCCTCGCCCCGACGATCGGTGCCAGCACTTACGTCCTCGACGGCGAACAGGCCGCCCTGCAGGACACCAACGACCATTTCCTGGCCAATCTGCAGAAGAACGGCTCGTACTCGGTCGTGCCGCGCATCCCCGGCGGCGAGATCGCCCCGGAGAAGCTGATCGTCATCGGTGAGATCGCCCGCGACTTCGGCCTCTACACGAAGATCACCGGCGGTCAGCGGATCGACATGTTCGGCGCGCGGGTGGAACAACTCCCGGTGATCTGGGCCCGGCTGGTGGACGCCGGGTTCGAGTCCGGCCACGCCTACGGCAAGTCGCTGCGCACCGTGAAGTCCTGCGTCGGGCAGACCTGGTGCCGGTACGGCGTCCAGGACTCCGTCCGCATGGCGATCGACCTGGAGCTGCGCTACCGGGGGCTGCGCTCCCCGCACAAGCTCAAGTCGGCGGTCTCCGGCTGCCAGCGCGAGTGCGCGGAGGCGCAGTCCAAGGACTTCGGCGTCATCGCCACAGCCCACGGCTGGAACCTGTACGTCGGCGGCAACGGCGGCGCCACGCCGCGCCACGCCGACCTGCTCGCGCAGGACCTCTCCGACGCCGAACTGGTCCGCCTGGTCGACCGGTTCCTGATGTTCTACATCCGCACCGCCGACCGCCTGGAGCGCACCAGCGTCTGGCTGGACCGGATCCCCGGCGGCCTGGACCACGTACGGGACGTGGTCGTCCATGACGCGCTCGGCATCTGCGACGAGCTGGAGGCGCTGATGGCCGCCCATGTCTCGCACTACCGCGACGAGTGGGCCGAGACCGTCAACGACCCGGAGAAGCTGGCCCGCTTCGTGTCCTTCGTGAACGCCCCCGACACCCCCGACCCGGTGGTCGCCTTCGTGCCGGAGCGCGACCAGATGAAGCCCGACCTGCCGCTGCTGAACATCGGCCTGCGACCCGCCGACGACATCCTGGAAGGAAGCGCCATACGATGACCCTGACCCTGGAGACCACCGATCTGAAGGTTCAACTCCGCCTCGCCAACGACTGGTTCACGGTCTGCGATCTGAGCGCGCTGCTCCCGGGCCGCGGAGTGGCCGCCCTCCTCCCCGACGGCCGCCAGGTCGCCGTATTCGCCGACCGCACCGGCCGCCTCTACGCCATCGACAACCGCGACCCCTTCACCGGCGCCGCGGTCCTCTCCCGGGGCCTGACCGGCACCGACCGGGGGCGTCCCTTCGTCGCCTCGCCGCTGCTGAAGCAGCGCTTCGACCTGGAGTCGGGGCAGTGCCTGGACGACGAGGCGGTGCGGGTGACGGCGTACGAGGTGAAGGCGGCCTGACCCAGCGGGGCGCCTGTCGACGTCCTGCCGGGTGGTTGGCCGGTCTCAGCCCCTGAGCGGCGGGCGGCCCGCATACTCCTCCGGCTGGGGCCGGAGGTCGAGGTAGAACCACTCGGCGTCGGGGGCGGGCGGCCGGGGCGGCGCCTCGTGGGCCGGGTGCGGGGCCGTCCCCGCTCGGGCCGGACCCGGCATCAGCAGTTCCACCCGCAGCCCTTTGCCGCGCTGCTGCGCGGTGAACTCCTCGACCTGGTTGCGGCAGGCGTGGTCCAAGATGGGTGACGCCAGTGAGGTCGAGCCGGATCCGCGGCTTGCCGGAGACGGCGGCGGACTCCAGCGCCTCGATGACCTTGGGCAGCCGCAGGAAGGTGGCGTTGCCGGCCATAACAACCTTGGCCGTGTCCTCTTCCGCGTGGTGCCGGATCACCGTCTGCGACATGCGCAGCGCGGCCAGCAGGATCCCGGCCGCGAGACCGACGAGCACCCCCTCCAGCAGTGCGGTCGCCACGATGACCACCACGGCTGACGGTGCCCACATGGACGGTCCACGCACGGGTGCGCCGGGTGTGGCTGCTGCTCGGCCTCGGCGGGCTCGGCGTCCTCACGGCGGTCGCCGTGGTGGGCTTCGCCTTCGCCCGCTGGGCGGGGCGGCCCATCCGGCAACTGGAGCGCGCCACCCACGCGCTGGCGGACGGGGGCAGGTTCGCGCCGGTGCCGGTCACCAAGGGGCCGCCCGAAGTGCGCTCCCTGGCCGCCGCGTTCAACCGCACGGCGGCCCGGCTCGCCCATCTCCACTCCTCCCAGCGGGCGTTCGCCGGTGAGGACTCGCACCAGCTGAAGACCCCCCTCGCGGCACTGCGGCTGCGACTGGAGAACCTGGAGCCGCATGTTTCCGCACGCGCCCGGGGCAACCTCGAAGCCGCGCTGACCGAGACGGACCGGCTGGCCCGCATGGTCGAGGCCCTGCCGGCGATGGCCCGCCTTGGAGGAGCGCGCCGCCACCCCCGTCCCGGTGGACGTGGGCGCGGTCTGCGCGGAACGGCATGCCTCGTGGATGCCGGTGTTCGCCCGGCAGGACGTGTCCCTGGTGCTGTTCGCGGGCCGTGTGGGGCCCGTGCTGGCGGTGCCGGGGGCCGTCGAGCAGATCCTGGACAACCTCCTGTCCAACGCCCTGCGGGCCTCGCCCGCCGGCAGCTCGGTCACCATCGAACTGCGGCTGCGCACACCGGCCCGCCGCACCCTGCGCGACAGCCGCCCCCGCCGGGTCGACCTGCACGTCACCGACGATGGCCCCGGGATGACCGCCGAGCAGCGGGCCCGGGCCTTCGACCGCTTCTGGCGCGCGCCGGGCGCCCCCAAGGGCGGCACCGGCCTCGGCCTCGCCCTGGTCCAGCGCCTCGCCCACACCGGCGGCGGCGAAGCGTCCCTGCACACGGCGGCGACGGGCGGACTGGACGCGGTGATCGGCTTCCTCCCCGCGGCCCCGCCCTCGAACGGCGCACTCCCTCGCGGAAGAGCCCTCCCCTCCCTCTGCCGTAGCGGAGAGCTACCCTCCGGTCACGTCACGTTCGTATCACAGGACCTTCATATCCCCGACACACCACCCGCACCCCAGTAGCTTCAGCACCCTCGTACTCAAGCACACGCATACGCCCGATCTGGGGGGCTTCTCACCATGAACCCGTTCCGTACCTCCGCCGCCGCGATCCTCACCGCCCTCGCCCTGGCCGCCGTTCCGGCCACGGCCGTGGCCCACGACGGCAACCACCCGTTCAAGAACTGCACCGACGCGTACGACAACGGGTACAGCAACATCACCAAGGGCGACGACCACTACGGCAAGCACCTGGACCGCGACAACGACGGCATCGGCTGCGACCAGCCCCCGGCCGACTTCAAGCCCCACGAGGAGACCGCCCCGGACACCGCCAAGGACCCGAAGACCACCGCCGACGCCACCGACCTCGCCGAAACCGGCGGCAACAACACCACCCCCTACATCGCCGCAGGCGGCGCAGCCGTCATCCTCCTGGGCGGCGCCCTGATCATCACAACCCGCAAGCGCCGCGGGAACAACTGACCCCCGCACACCCGGGGAGCCGGTGCAACGACCGGCTCCCCCTGACGGAACGCCATCTGTGCAGCGTTCCGCCCTCCACCCGCGGCTCCGTGAGTCTGGCTCCGGGCCCTGCAACGGGGCCTACCATCGAAGGACAGCAGCCTGAGCCAGCGCACTGGGGTGACCGTGAGCAACTGGGCCGACCTGACGAACGGCAAGCGCCTCAAGCACCTCCGGGGTTCCGACCTGACCCAGCAGGGACTCGCCGACGCGGCGGGCCTGTCCCTGGCGCTGGTTCAAAAGGCCGAGCAGGACCGGGGCGAACTGTCCATCGGCTCCCCTCCTCAAACTCGCCCACGCGCTCAACACGGACGTGTCGGTGATCCTGGGGCAGCAGGCTCCGCGCCGGGGGATGGACCAGGGCACGCGAGCCACCGTGCGGCGGCTCTCGGACGCCGTCCACGACAGCGCCCTCGGCATGTGGGACAGCGTCGAGGAACCGAGTTCGCTCGCCGAACTGTCGTCCGCCCATGACCGCGTGTGCGCTGCCTACTGGCGGGGCTCCTACGAGGAGTTCGGCGAACTCGCCGCCAAAGTGCTGCTCGAAGGGCGCGTCCGGCACGCGCAGGCCACCGGACGCGAACGCGAACAGCTGGGCTCGATACTGGCGAGCACCTACCAGTTCGCTTCCTCGGCCGCGATCCTCCTGGGCAAGCGGGACCTCGCACTGAGCGCGCTCACCTCCGCACGCTACTTGGCGGACGACTCCGGCGACGAGGTCCTCACCGCGCTCCTGGAGTCGACGCTGTCATGGATCTACCTGCGGAGTGCCCAGGTCCCGCGCGCTGTCGCCGTCGCCGAGAAGGCGGCGCTGCGCATCGAGCCGTCGTTCAGCAAGGCCTCCCGCCCCCAATTGCTCGCCTACGGACGGCTGATGATCTCCGCCGGCGTGGCCGCCTCACGCAGGGGAGACTCCCCGTCCGCCGACGACTACCTGTCACAGGCCCACGCGGCGGCGGCTCGGCTCGGCAGCGACGAGGAACTGTACGGCACGCATTTCGGACCCACGTCGGCGAACACCGAGGCCGTGGGGATCGCTGTCGCGCTGGGCAACCACGGAAGGGCGCTGCAGTTGGCCGCGCGTACGGAGTTGCCTCCCTCCATGCCCAAACTCGCCCGCAACCGCTACAAACTTGACGTCGCCTTGGCCCAGTGCGAAGCGAAACCGTACGACCGGGCCGCCGACACCCTGATCGAGGTGGGCCTCGACGCACCCGAGTGGGTCAGGCACCAGGCGCTCCCCGGCGTCATCGGCAAACGCCTCGCGAAAGTCAGCACGGCCCGCGTGCGCAGCATCAGCGAACTCATCGGCGTCCCTTTGATCGCGTAGCCCCTACGGAGCGTAGGAGCGCGGATCGGGCAACTCCTCCCGGTCGTACGCCCGTCACTTCACTCACCGTAAGCGAGTGACCACACTTGATATATGGTCAGTTTTCGGAGTGAGCAGCGGCGGGAGCAAGCTCGGCCCCGCCGAACCGTGGGCGATGCGAGGCGGCGCCAGGCGCTGGCGGACGCGGCGGCCGGTCACGCGGGCGACGTCGCGAGGGTCGAGCGGTTCCGCTGCGTGATCTACCTGTGCGGTGCTCCCCACACCGACTTCGCGACTCCCCTCAAGGAGTGCACGGAGTACGCGAACGCGTTCGGCCGGCAGATCACCGACGTGATCGAGGAACGCGCGGGTCTGCTGCCGCCGCAGGGGCGTGACGGTCTGCGGCAGGCCATCGAGCGCGTCAGGAAGGGCGAAGCCGGTGCCGTGCTCACGAAGAGCGGCACCCCCGCACGGGTGCCGCTCTTCCCTTCGTGGGCCGGGGCCGTTGCCGATCGGTGAGGGTGGTCGGGTGACAGGCAACGGCTCCGGGGCTTTAGCGGTGGTCGCTGCCCGTCGAGGTGACCGCCGCGCGGCCGGCCTCCAGGCGGGCGACCGGGATGCGGAACGGGGAGCACGAGACGTAGTCCAGGCCGGCCTCGTGGAAGAAGTGGACGGACTCCGGGTCGCCGCCGTGTTCGCCGCAGACGCCGAGCTTCAGGTCGGGGCGGGTCTCGCGGCCGGCCTTGGCGGCGAGCTTCACCAGGGAGCCGACGCCGTCCTTGTCGATCGTCTCGAACGGCGACACCCCGAAGATGCCCTTCTCCAGGTAGGCCGTGAAGAACGAGGCCTCCACGTCGTCCCGGGAGAAGCCCCAGACCGTCTGGGTGAGGTCGTTGGTGCCGAAGGAGAAGAACTCGGCCGCCTCGGCGATCTGACCGGCGGTCAGCGCGGCGCGCGGCAGCTCGATCATCGTGCCGATGGCGAGCTTCAGCGAGGTGCCGGAGGCCTCCTCGACCTCGGTGATGACCTTGTCGGCCTCCTCGCGGACGATCTCCAGCTCCTGGACCGTGCCGACCAGCGGGATCATGATCTCCGCGCGGGGGTCGCCCTTGGCGGCCTTGCGTTCGGCCGCGGCCTCCGCGATGGCCCGCACCTGCATGGTGAACAGCCCGGGGATGACCAGACCGAGGCGGACGCCGCGCAGTCCCAGCATCGGGTTCTGCTCGTGCAGCCGGTGCACGGCCTGGAGCAGCCGCAGTTCGTTCTCGTGCGGCTCCTGCCGGGACTCGGCGAGGGCGACGCGGACCGACAGTTCGGTGATGTCGGGGAGGAACTCGTGCAGCGGCGGGTCGAGCAGGCGGACGGTGACCGGGAGGCCGTCCATCGCCTCGAACAGCTCGACGAAGTCCCGCTTCTGCAGCGGGAGCAGAGCCTTGAGGGACTCCTCGCGCTCGGCCTCGGTGTCGGCGAGGATCAGGCGTTCGACCAGTTCACGGCGGTCGCCGAGGAACATGTGCTCGGTGCGGCACAGGCCGATGCCCTGGGCGCCGAAGCGGCGGGCGCGCAGCGCGTCCTCGGCGTTGTCGGCGTTGGCCCGCACCCGCAGCCGGCGCTTGCGGTCGGCGAAGGCCATCATCCGGTGTACGGCCTCGACGAGCTCGTCGGCGTCGTCGGCGCCCGGGTGCATCCGGCCCTCGAAGTACTCGACGACCGGTGACGGGACGACCGGCACCTCGCCGAGGTAGACCTTGCCGGAGGACCCGTCGATGGAGACGACGTCGCCCTCCTCCACGACGTGCCCGCCGGGTACGGTCATCCGCCGGCGCTTGGTGTCGACCTCGAGCTCCTCGGCGCCGCAGACACAGGTCTTGCCCATGCCGCGGGCGACGACGGCCGCGTGCGAGGTCTTGCCGCCGCGCGAGGTGAGGATGCCCTCGGCGGCGATCATGCCGTCGAGGTCGTCGGGGTTGGTCTCGCGGCGGATCAGGATGACCTTCTCGCCGGAACGGGACCACTTCACGGCGGTGTAGGAGTCGAACACCGCCTTGCCGACCGCCGCGCCCGGGGAGGCGGCGATGCCCCGGCCGACCTGCTCGACCTTGGCGCCGTCGTCGAAACGCGGGAACATCAGCTGGGCGAGCTGGGCGCCGTTGACCCGGGTGAGGGCCTCGGCCTCGTCGATCAGGCCCTGGTCCACCAGCTGGGTGGCGATGCGGAAGGCCGCGCCCGCGGTGCGCTTGCCGACGCGGGTCTGGAGCATCCAGAGCCGGCCGCGCTCGATGGTGAACTCGATGTCGCAGAGATCCTTGTAGTGGTTCTCCAGGGTCTCCATGATCTGCATCAGCTGGTCGTACGACTTCTTGTCGATCCGCTCCAGCTCGGCGAGCGGCACGGTGTTGCGGATGCCCGCGACCACGTCCTCGCCCTGCGCGTTCTGCAGGTAGTCGCCGTAGACGCCCTGGTGGCCGGAGGCGGGGTCACGGGTGAAGGCGACACCGGTGCCGGAGTCGGGGCCGAGGTTGCCGAAGACCATCGAGCAGACGTTGACGGCGGTGCCCAGGTCGTGCGGGATGCGCTCCTGGCGGCGGTAGAGCTTGGCGCGGTCGCCGTTCCAGGAGTCGAAGACCGCCTTGATGGCGAGGTCCATCTGCTCGCGCGGGTCCTGGGGGAAGTCCCGGCCGCACTCGGTCTTGACGATCTTCTTGAACTTGGTGACGAGCTTCTTGAGGTCGGCGGCCTCCAGCTCGGTGTCCACGGTGACGTTCTTGGCGGCCTTCGCGGCCTCCAGCGCGTCCTCGAACAGCTCGCCGTCGACGCCGAGGACGGTCTTGCCGAACATCTGGATGAGGCGCCGGTAGGAGTCCCAGGCGAACCGGTCGTCACCGGCCTGCTTGGCCAGTCCCTGCACGGACTTGTCGGACAGGCCGATGTTGAGGACGGTGTCCATCATGCCGGGCATCGAGAACTTGGCCCCGGAGCGGACCGACACGAGGAGGGGGTCGTCGCTCTGGCCGAGCTTCTTGCCCATCCTCGCCTCGAGGGCGTCGAGGTGCGCGCTGACCTCGTCACGCAGTGCCGCGGGCTCCTCGCCACTGTCGAGGTAGGTCTTGCAGGCCTCGCTGGTGATGGTGAAGCCGGGCGGGACGGGAAGGCCCAGGTTGGTCATCTCGGCGAGGTTGGCACCCTTGCCGCCGAGCAGGTCCTTGAGGTCCTTGTTGCCCTCGGTGAAGTCATAGACGAACTTCACGCCCTCAACGCTCGTGCCCGGCTGAGCTACGTGGGGATCTTTGTTTTCCGACACGGGTCTCGACTCCTCGAGGACGCGGTGGCTGCCCTGACGGCGAGGAATGTACCCAGATCAAAGGCGTCTGGGTACGTCCACTTGCGCGTCATGTGCCTGTAACCACTCGCCCGCCAGCGGATTGAAAGTCAAAGCTTGGCAAGCAGTCACCGTCGAGTGTTTTCACTTCTTGAACACACCATCCCGTCAACCCGTCCTCCGAGTGCTCGTATGAGCGGCATTCTCCACGTCTGATTTCGCTCGGTGAACGATCATGGGATGGCACTGAGTGCCGCCCTTTGAGAAGTGCAGCCGCTCAAGATCCGCTCATCTGAGCGCAGCCCTTATCAAGGGTGGCGAGAATCACGCTGCCACATCGCGCCGGATTTCACCATGCGGGCAGCCGGCACCCGCTCCGCACCACGAAGTCACCGGTCGGATGAACGCGCCGGTCGGCACGGCCGTACGAAACGACGGCGGACCCGGACCCCCACGCCGGGTCCGCCTCCTCGCCGGCCTCGGTACGGAAGGAACCTCCGGGTTGCCCGACTCCCTACGTGTCCTCGGACGTGCCCGCACCCGCCTGCGCGCCCTGCGTGACGCGCACCCCGCCGCAGCCCGCGCCCTCCGCCGGACCGTCCACGTCCTCGCCGCCGTCCTCGTCGTCGGCGCCCTCCTGCTGCCGAACTCCGCCTCGGCCCTGCGTCCGAACCGCTTCACGGGCATCCCCGCCGAGGCGATCATCGGTGCCGTCCTGCTGCTCGCCCTGCCGCGCCGGCCCCGCATCGTCGTGGCCGCGCTCTACGGGGCGGGCCTCGGCGTCCTGACCGTGCTCAACCTGCTGGACATCGGGTTCACCGAGTATCTGGGCCGGGGCTTCAACATCGTCCTCGACTGGGGCCTCCTCGACGACGCCCTGTCCTACGTCGAGGACTCGATGGGCGGTACGGCGGCCACCGCCGCGGCCGTCGGCGCGGTCCTCCTCGCCCTGCTCGTCGTGGTCCTGATGGCGCTGGCGACGGTACGGCTCGGCCAGCTGCTGGCCCGGCACCGCGCCCGCGCCACCCGGGGCGCGCTGATCGCGGGAACCGTGTGGATCACCTGTACCGCCCTGGGGCTGCAGATCGCCGGTGTGCCGGTCGCCTCGGACCGGGCCGCCGGGGCGGTGAAGGGACAGACCGAGCGCGTGGTGAACACCCTGCGCGACGAGGCGGCGTTCGCGAAGGAGGCCCGGGCGGACACCTTCGGCGCCACTCCCCCCAGCCGTCTCCTGCCGGACCTGCGCGGCAAGGACGTCGTCATCGCCTTCATCGAGAGCTACGGCCGTAGCGCCGTCGAGGACCCGGCGATCGCCCCCGGCGTCACCCGCACCCTCGACGCCCGCACCGCCGCGCTCGCGCGGGCCGGCTACCGGGCGCGCTCCGGTTGGCTCACCTCGGCGACGTACGGCGGCAGCAGCTGGCTGGGACACTCCACGGCCATGTCCGGCCTGTGGATCGACAACCAGCAGCGCTACCGCACCGTCACCAACGGCGACCACCTCACCCTCACCAAGGCGTTCCGCAAAACCGGCGCCTGGGACACCGTCGGCATCATGCCGGGTGTGCGGAAGGCCTGGCCGGAGGCGGAGTGGTACGGCCTCGACCGGGTCTACGACGCGAACGAGCTGGGCTACCGGGGGCCGAAGTTCAGCTGGTCGACCATGCCGGACCAGTACGCCCTGGAGGCGTTCGAGCGTCTGGAGCACGGCAGGAAGCACGACAGGCCGCTGATGTCGGAGATCATCCTCACCTCCAGCCACCAGCCCTGGGCGCCGATCCCCGAGCTGGTCGACTGGGAGGACCTCGGCGACGGTTCGGTGTTCGACGCCGTCCAGAAGGCGGGGAAGAAGTCCTCCGACGTCATCGCCGACTCCGCCGCGTCCCGGCGGGAGTACGGCAGGTCGATCCAGTACTCGGTCACCAGCCTCACCCAGTGGCTGGAGCGCTACGGCACCGACGACACCGTGCTCGTCTTCCTCGGCGACCACCAGCCCATCGCCCGGGTCAGCGGCCACGGCGCGAGCCGGGACGTGCCGGTGACGATCGTCGCCAAGGACCCGGAGGTGCTGGCGAAGACCGACGGCTGGAACTGGACCGAGGGGCTCAGGCCCGCGAAGGACGCGCCGGTGTGGCGGATGAGCTCCTTCCGCGACCGCTTTCTGACGGCCTTCGGCTCCGTCCCGCACCCCACCGGGGGCTGATCAGCCGCCGGAGGTGTCGAGCTCCGCGTCCTCGCCGACGCCCGCGCAGTCGTAGGGGTCCTTCAGCCAGCCGTCCGGCAGCACCACGCGGTTGTTGCCGGACGTCCGGCCGCGGGGCCCGTCGGCGCCTGCCGGCCAGGGCTGGTCCAGGTCCAGTTCGTCGAGCCCGGCCCGCAACTCCTCCAGCGAGGAGGTGACCGCGAGTCGCTTGCGCATCTCGGAGCCGACCGCGAAGCCCTTCAGATACCAGGCGACATGCTTACGGAAGTCGATCACGCCGCGGGACTCGTCACCGATCCACTCGCCGAGCAGCGTGGCATGCCGGACCATGACGTCGGCGACCTCGCGCAGAGCGGGCCGTACGAAGGCGTCGGTGCGCCCCTCGAAGGCGGCCACCAGGTCCGCGAACAGCCACGGCCGGCCGAGGCAGCCGCGGCCCACGACCACGCCGTCGCAGCCCGTCTCTCGCACCATCCTTAGCGCGTCCTCGGCCGACCAGATGTCGCCGTTGCCGAGCACCGGGATCTCCGGGACATGCTCCTTCAGCCGGGCGATGGCGTCCCAGTCGGCGGTGCCGCCGTAGTGCTGGGCCGCGGTGCGGCCGTGCAGCGCGATGGCGGTCACGCCCTCCTCGACGGCGATCCGGCCGGCGTCCAGGTAGGTCAGGTGGTCGTCGTCGATGCCCTTGCGCATCTTCATCGTCACCGGCAGCTCCCCGGCTCCGGCGACCGCCTCGCGCAGGATGGAACGCAGCAGGTTCCGCTTGTACGGGAGGGCCGAGCCGCCGCCCTTGCGGGTCACCTTGGGGACCGGGCAGCCGAAGTTGAGGTCGATGTGGTCGGCGAGGTCCTCCTCCGCGATCATCCGGACGGCCTTGCCGACGGTGGCCGGATCGACGCCGTACAGCTGGATGGAGCGGGGCCTCTCGGTCGCGTCGAACCTGATCAGCTGCATGGTCTTGTCGTTCCGTTCGACCAGCGCCCGCGTGGTGATCATCTCACTGACGAACAGGCCCTTGCCGCCGCTGAACTCCCGGCACAGGGTGCGGAAGGGCGCGTTGGTGATCCCGGCCATGGGGGCGAGCACGACGGGCGGCCGCACCGCGTGCGGGCCGATCTGCAGGGACGGGTTCGTCAGGGCCGGTTCCGGCGTGGATGTGGGCGTGGGCATTGGCCCATTGTCCCGCACGCCGGGGCCGCCCGTCACGGTGACCGTGTAACACTCATTAGTTAACCGCACTATCGAAATACCCTACGATGGGACCATGCCCGAGCTCAGCCACGGCCGACGTCTCCTGGTGCTCGCGATCTGCTGCACCAGCCTGCTGATCGTGAGCCTGGACAACACCGTCCTGAACGTCGCCCTGCCCTCCCTGCAGCGGGATCTGCGCACCACCACCTCGGGCCTGCAATGGGCCATCGACGCCTACACCCTCGTCCTCGCGTCGCTGCTGATGCTCGCCGGCTCCACCGCCGACCGGATCGGCCGCAAGCGGGTCTTCATGGCGGGCCTGGTGATCTTCTCCCTCGGCTCGCTGCTGTGCTCGCTCGCCCCGAACCTCGAGGCGCTGGTCGCCTTCCGCGCGGTGCAGGCGGTGGGCGGTTCGATGCTGAACCCGGTCGCCATGTCGATCATCACCAACACCTTCACCGACCCGCGTGAGCGGGCCCGCGCGATCGGCGCGTGGGGCGCGGTCGTCGGCATCTCGATGGCCGCCGGTCCGCTGGTCGGCGGCCTGCTGGTGGAGTCGGTCGGCTGGCGCTCGATCTTCTGGATCAACCTGCCGGTGGGCCTCGCCGCCCTCCTGCTGACCCTGCGCTTCGTCCCGGAGTCCCGCGCGCCCCGGGCCCGCCGCCCCGACCCGGTCGGCCAGCTCCTGGTCATCGCCTTGTTCGGCTCCCTGACGTACGCGATCATCGAGGCCCCGCACGCCGGCCTGCCGACGGCCGCGCCCTTCGCCGGCCTTGCGCTCGCGGCCCTGACCGCCCTCCTGTGGTACGAGTCCCGCCGCCGCGAACCCCTCATCGACCTGCGCTTCTTCCGTTCGGCGCCGTTCAGCGGGGCCACCGTGATCGCGGTCAGCGCGTTCGCGGCGCTCGGCGGGTTCCTGTTCCTGTCCACCCTGTATCTGCAGAACGTCCGGGGCCTGAGCGCCCTCGACGCCGGTCTGTGGATGCTCCCCATGGCCGTGCCCACCTTCCTGTGCGCTCCGCTCTCCGGCCGGCTGGTCGGCGGCCGGGGCCCCCGCCTGCCGCTGCTGGTCGCGGGCGGCGCGATGACGGTGAGCGGGCTGCTGTTCGCCGTCCTCGAGGCCGAGACGGCGAACCCGACGCTGTTCCTCGGCTACGTCCTGTTCGGCGTCGGCTTCGGCTTCGTCAACGCCCCCATCACCAACACCGCCGTCTCCGGCATGCCGGCCGCCCAGGCAGGGGTGGCCTCGGCGGTCGCGTCCACCAGCCGTCAGCTGGGCCAGGCGCTGGGGGTCGCGGTGGTCGGCGCGGTGCTGGCGGCCGGGGTGGGCTCGTCCTCGTACGCGGACACCTTCGTGGCGGCGGCCCGGCCCGGCTGGTGGATCATCGCCGGCTGCGGGTTCGCGGTCCTGGTGGTGGGCGCGGCGACCTCAGGCCGCTGGGCCCGCGGGACGGCTCGGCGGACGGCCGAGCGGCTGGAGTCGGCGGAGCTCCGCCAGGCCGCGGGAGTGGGCGCGCGGCGCTGACGCGGTGACCGATTCCCGCCCTGCCGGCCTCGCTCTTGCCGCACACTCCTTGTCGTCGGAACGACAAGAACGACGACGCGGATGCCGGAAGGCCGGAGGGGCCATGTCGCAGACCGACCCGGGCAAGGTCAGCCGCTGGGATCTCCACGGCCGCGAGCACGTCGTGCGGGTGCGGCGCGGCGGCGCGTGGCGCACGCTCAGCTGCGACACGTGCGGCTGGCGCCGGGGCGCCCCGTTCCTGCCCCGGCTCAGGCTGCAGGCGCAGGACCACCTGGCCGACGCGCACCAGGCGACGGTGGACCCGACGGCCACGCGAACCCCGGACCGGGCCAGGGGCCGGTGACACTCACCGCGCGGTGAACACGAGCTTCACCCTCAGCGCGACAACGCCGCGCATGCTAGCGCTCGGCAGCGTCTTCATGCTCCGCTGGCCACGGTCACCGGCGTTGCCGCGCTGCTGCAGGCCAGTGCCACCGCCTTCCAGGTCCTCAAGTACGCCAGCGTCGCCTACCTGCTGTACATGGCCTAGGCCACGCTCCGGGACAAGGAGTCGATCACGGTGGACGACCCGGCCGCGCCCGTCTCGACGGGACGGGTGATCGTGCACGGCGTACTGATCAACATCCTCAACCCGAAGCTGACGCTTCTTCTTCGCCTTCCCCCGCGAAGCTCCGCCGCAGCCCCTCCCTCACCCGCGGCCGGGAGACGACGTGGTCGCGCACGGAGGCCGCGAGGATCCCATACCCGGCGAAGACGACAGGTCCCGAGGGTGCAGGCGAGCGCCGCGACGGCGCTCGCCCGGCGGACGCGCGAGAGGGCGGCGGCGAGCGTGTGGACGACCCCGGTGCCGGGGGTGGTCGGCAGGAAGGCGATGCTCATGGCATCCACCCTGGACGCACGACGGTCCCCGACACAGGACCACTTCGGTGGCTGTATCGGGGACCCATCGGCGTCGGCCGTCGGGGAGCCCCCCGGACGGGGGGTGCCTCGGCGGCCGGTCGTCAGCAGCCGAGCAGACGCGAGGCCAGGTAGCCCTCGATCTGGTCCAGCGAGACGCGCTCCTGCTTCATCGTGTCGCGCTCACGCACGGTCACCGCGTTGTCGTCGAGCGTGTCGAAGTCGACGGTGACGCAGAACGGCGTACCGATCTCGTCCTGGCGGCGGTAGCGGCGGCCGATCGCGCCGGCGTCGTCGAACTCGATGTTCCAGTGCTGACGCAGCGACTGCGCGAGCCCCTTGGCCTTCGGCGACAGCTCCGCGTTGCGGGACAGCGGGAGGACGGCCACCTTCACCGGCGCCAGGCGGGGGTCGAGCCGCAGCACGGTCCGCTTCTCCATCTTGCCCTTGGCGTTGGGCGCCTCGTCCTCGACATAGGCGTCGAGCAGGAAGGCGAGCATCGCCCGGCCGACACCGGCCGCCGGCTCGATGACGTACGGCGTCCAGCGCTCGCCGGCCTCCTGGTCGTAGTAGGCCAGGTCCTGGCCGGAGGCCTTGGCGTGGGCGGAGAGGTCGAAGTCGGTGCGGTTGGCGACGCCCTCGAGCTCGCCCCACTCGCTGCCGCCGAACTGGAAGCGGTACTCGATGTCAGCGGTGCGCTTGGAGTAGTGGGAGAGCTTCTCCTTCGGGTGCTCGTACCACCGCATGTTCTCCTCGCGCAGGCCGAGACCGGTGTACCAGTTCCAGCGCTGCTCCATCCAGTACTCCTGCCACTTCTCGTCCTCGCCCGGCTTGACGAAGAACTCCATCTCCATCTGCTCGAACTCGCGGGTGCGGAAGATGAAGTTGCCGGGCGTGATCTCGTTGCGGAAGGACTTGCCCATCTGGGCGATGCCGAACGGCGGCTTGCGCCGCGAAGTGGTCTGCACCTGGGCGAAGTTGGTGAAGATGCCCTGGGCGGTCTCGGGGCGCAGGTAGGCGATGGAGCCGGAGTCCTGCGTCGGGCCGAGGTGGGTGGCGAGCAGGCCCGAGAACTGCTTGGGCTCGGTGAAGGTGCCCTTGTTGCCACAGTTGGGGCAGTTGATGTCGGCGAGGCCGTTCTCCGGGGCGCGGCCCTTCTTCTCCTCGTACGCCTCCTCCAGGTGGTCCGCGCGGAACCGCTTGTGGCAGGAGGTGCACTCGGTCAGCGGGTCCGTGAAGGTGGCGACGTGACCGGAGGCGACCCACACGTCCGGGGCCAGGATCACGGAGGAGTCGATACCGACCACGTCCTCGCGCGAGGTGACCATGTAGCGCCACCACTGGCGCTTCAGGTTCTCCTTGAGCTCGACACCCAGCGGTCCGTAGTCCCAGGCGGCCTTCGTGCCGCCGTAGATCTCACTACTGGGGAATACGAAGCCACGGCGCTTGCTCAGGCTGACGATGGTGTCGATCTTGTCGGCGGCCACGGTGCTCTCTTCATTACGACGACGGGCGACGAAGCGAGATTGCTTCCAGCGAAGTTCTCAGGCTACCGGCGTGGCCCGCCCCGCGACCAATTCGGTACCCCGCTACCGCACCTCACCCGCTTTGTTGACAACGGTTTCCATGTTTGTTGAAAATGACTGTCATGAACGTACGACGACGCCGCATATCCGCGGCCGCGCTGGCCACGGTCGCCGCCCTCGGCCTCTGCACCCTCACCGCCTGCTCCTCGGACAGTGCCGCCGCGGGCAACACCGAGAAGTTCGACGTCGTCGCGTCGTTCTACCCGATGGCGTTCCTCGCCGAGCAGATCGGCGGCGAGCACGCCAACGTGACCAGTCTCACCGAGCCCGGCCAGGAGCCGCACGACCTGGAGATCAGCGCGAAGCAGACCGCGCAGCTCCAGGAGTCCGACGCGGCCCTCTACCTCAAGGGCCTCCAGCCCACCGTCGACGAGGCCGTCGGCCAGTCCGAGATCAGGACGAAGATCGACGCGAGCACCCTGACCTCCCTGGAGGCGCACGGTAGCGAGCCCGGCGGCCACGAGGACGAGCACGGCCACGAGCACGAGGGCGGCGCGGACCCCCACGTCTGGCTCGACCCGGTCAAGTACGCCGAGGTCGCCGAGGGCGTCGGCAAGGCCTTCGAGAAGGCCGACCCCCACCACGCCGCCGACTACCGGAAGAACACCACGACCCTGGTCGGCAAGCTGAACGGCCTGGACAAGAAGTTCGAGACCGGCCTCGCGGACCGCAAGACCGACGTCTTCATCACCACCCACGCCGCCTTCGGCCACCTCGCCGAGCGCTACGGCCTGACCGAGGAGGCCATCAGCGGCCTGGACCCCGAGTCCGAGCCCAGCGGCGCGCGCGTGAAGGAACTCGGGGACACGGCGAAGGCCGACGGCGTCACCACCGTCTTCTACGAGACGCTCGTCAGCGACAAAACCGCCAAGACCCTCGCCGGGGACGCCGGGCTCAAAACGGACGTCCTCGACCCGGTCGAGGGCATCACCGACGCCTCCCGCGGCGACGACTACTTCCAGGTCATGGAGGCCAACCTCACGGCCCTGCGGACGGCCCTGGGTGCCGCATGACCGACGGACCACCGGAGGACGGCATGACGACCGAGCCCGTGATCTCCCTGCGCGGGGTCCGCGCCGAGCTGGGCTCGCGCCCCGTCCTGCACGGCATCGACCTCACCGTGCGCCGCGGTGAGGTCGTCGCCCTGCTCGGCGCCAACGGCTCCGGCAAGTCGACCGCCGTGCGGAGCGTCATCGGCCAAGTGCCCGTCACCGCCGGTGAGATCGACCTGTTCGGCACCCCGCAGCGACGGTTCCGCGACTGGGCGCGCGTGGGCTACGTCCCACAGCGCACCACCGCCGCGGGCGGCGTCCCGGCCACGGTCACCGAGGTGGTCTCCTCGGGCCGCCTGGCCCGCACCCGCTTCGGTCTCTTCCGCAGGACCGACCGCGAGGCCGTACGCAACGCCCTGGACCTCGTCGGCATGGCGGACCGCGCCAAGGACTCCGTCGACGCGCTGTCCGGCGGCCAGCACCAGCGGGTGCTGATCGCCCGCGCGCTCGCCGCCGTCCCCGAACTGCTGATCATGGACGAGCCGATGGCGGGCGTGGACCTGGCCAGCCAGGAGATCCTCGCCGAGACCCTGAGGCACCAGGTCGCCGAGGGCGCCACGGTCCTCCTCGTCCTGCATGAACTGGGCCCTCTGGAGCCCCTGATCGACCGGGCGGTCGTGCTCCGCGACGGCTGCGTCCTGCACGACGGCCCACCCCCGAAGGCCGTGGGCCAGCATGCCCTGCCCGGCCACGACCACGTACACCCGCACGCACCCGCGGGCGCCGAACCGATCCGCACGGGACTGCTCAGCTGATGGAGATCCTCGACTACGCCTTCATGCAGCGGGCGCTGCTCGCCGCCGTCCTGGTCGGCATCACCGCCCCCGCCGTCGGCATCTACCTGGTCCAGCGCCGTCAGGCCCTCATGGGCGACGGCATCGGCCACGTGGCGATGACCGGCGTCGGCCTCGGCTTCCTGCTCTCCTGGTCCCCGGTGTGGATGGCGACCCTGGTCTCCGTCCTCGGCGCCGTCTTCATGGAACTGGTCCGCTGGTACGCCAGGACCCGCGGCGACATCGCCCTCGCGATGCTGTTCTACGGCGGTATGGCCGGCGGCGTCATGTTCATCAACCTCGCCCCCGGCGGCTCCACCACCAACCTCTCCTCGTTCCTCTTCGGCTCCCTGTCCACGGTCTCCGAGTCCGACGTCACCGCGATCTGTCTGCTGGCCGCGTTCGTGGTCCTGGTGACCGTCGGTCTGCGCCGGCAGCTGTTCGCGGTCAGCCAGGACGAGGAGTTCGCGCGGGTGACGGGCCTGCCGGTGCGCTTCCTGAACCTGCTGACGGCCGTCACCGCCGCGGTCACCGTCTCCGTCGCGATGCGCGTGGTCGGCCTGCTGCTGGTGAGCGCGCTGATGGTGGTGCCGGTCGCGGCGGCCCAGCAGCTCACCCGCAGCTTCGCCGCCACGTTCGCCATCGCCGTCGCGATCGGCGTCGCCGTGACCCTCGGCGGCACGGTCACCTCGTACCACCAGGACGTGCCGCCCGGCGCGACGATCGTGCTGCTGACCATCGGCGCGTTCATCGCGCTGACCGCGCTGGCCACCCCGCTGGCCCGCCGCCGCGCCCGGGCCCTGGCCGCCGCACACCCTGGCGGCGACCCCGCGGAGTGTGCGATTCCGGCCAGCCGCACGGCGGGCCACGAGGCCGGAGCCTGACTGTCCTCTGCCCGGACTGGCACAATGGCCCGGGCAGAGGCGAGACCCGAGGAGGCATTCCCGTGACGACCGCAGGACCGCCCGTGAGGGGCCGCTCCACCCGGCAGCGTGCCGCCGTGGCGGCGTGCCTTCAGGAGGTCGACGAGTTCCGCAGCGCGCAGGAGCTCCACGACATGCTCAAGCACAAGGGCGACTCGGTCGGGCTCACCACGGTCTACCGCACACTGCAGTCCCTCGCCGACGCGGGCGAGGTCGACGTCCTGCGCACCGCCGACGGCGAGTCCGTCTACCGCCGCTGCTCCACCGGCGACCATCACCACCACCTGGTCTGCCGCACCTGCGGCAAGGCGGTAGAGGTAGAGGGCCCAGCAGTCGAGAAGTGGGCCGAGACCATCGCAGCAGAACACGGCTACGTCAACGTGGCCCACACAGTAGAAATCTTCGGCACCTGCGCAGACTGCGCAGCCTCCTCCTAGCTGCGGGCAGTCGTGCCTCCCCCAGTGCCTTAAGGGCCTGGGAGGTACCCCCAGGGCGATGGGGGTCCCCCCGCTCGAGCGAAGCCGAGAGTGGGGGAGGGTGGGCGCAGCGGCACCCGTCCAGCGCAGGGCAGCGCGACCCACCCCCGGCCGGCACCAGCACGGTCCCACCGATAACCAGCGGCGCTGACGCGCGGCCCCGGTCAAGACTCCCCGCGGCCCTCCATGGCCAACAGCTCCTCGTTCGGGATCGCTCCGCCGAACCGCCGGTCCCGGGAGGCGAACTCCAGACACGCCCGCCACAGGTCACGCCGGTCGAAGTCCGGCCACAGGACGTCCTGGAAGACCATCTCCGCGTAGGCGCTCTGCCACAGCAGATAGTTGGACGTACGCTGCTCACCGCTCGGCCGCAGAAACAGATCCACGTCCGGCATGTCCGGGTAGTACATGTACTTCTGCAGCGTCTTCTCGCTCACCTTCGCCGGATCCAGCCGCCCCGCCTTCACATCCTCCGCCAGCGCCTGCGCGGCATCGGCGATCTCCGCGCGCCCGCCATAATTCATGCAGAAGTACAGCGTCAGCCGGTCGTTGCCCTTCGTCTGCTCCTGGGCGATCTGCAGCTCCTTGGCCACCGACTTCCACAGCTTCGGCATCCGCCCGACCCACCGCACGCGGATCCCGAGCTCATCCAGCTGATCCCGGGTCTTGCGGATGAAGTCCCGGTTGAAGTTCATCAGGAAGCGCACCTCGTCCGGCGAGCGCTTCCAGTTCTCGGTGGAGAAGGCGTACAGCGAGATCGCGCCGACGCCCATCTCGACCGCGCCCTGGAGCACGTCCAGCACCCGCTCGGCACCGACCTTGTGCCCTTCGGTACGCGGCAGCCCCCGCTCCTTCGCCCAGCGCCCGTTGCCGTCCATGACGATCGCCACATGGTTCGGCACCAGCTCTCCGGGGATCTTCGGAGGCCGCGCGCCCGACGGATGCGGTTCCGGCGTCCTGTACTCCCGGCGCTGCCGCCCCAGGAATCCGCGTACGACCATGTGCCTCTCGTCTCCTCTGGCTGTTCGCTGCGCGCGTCACTTCTCGACGTACCGGAGCGAGCGCAGCCCGCGCTCCAGATGCCAGTGCAGGTAGGCGGACACCAGCCCGCTCCCCTCCCGGACGTACCGCGCCTCGCACGCGTCCGCCGTCTCCCAGTCTCCCGTAAGCAGCGCTCCGAGGAGTTCCAGGGTCTGCGGCGAGGGTACGACGCTGCCGGGCACCCGGCAGTCGGGACAGATGGAACCGCCCGACGCGACCGAGAAGAACCGGTTCGGCCCGGGCATCCCGCACTTCACACAGTCGGTGAAGCTCGGCGCGTACCCGTTCACGGCGAGGGAGCGCAGCAGGAACGCGTCGAGCACGAGATGCGGCGCGTGCTCCCCCCTCGCAAGGGTCCGCAGCGCGCCCACCAGCAGCAGATACTGCTGCACCGCCGGCTCGCCCTCGTGGTCGGTGAACCGCTCCGCCGTCTCCAGCATGGCCGTCCCGGCGGTGTAGCGGGCGTAGTCCGTCACGATCCCGCCGCCGTACGGCGCGATCGTCTCGCTCTGCGTGCACAGCGGCAGGCCGCGCCCGATCAGCTCGCTCCCCTTCGAGAAGAACTGCACATCCACATGCGAGAACGGTTCGAGGCGCGCACCGAACTTCGACTTCGTCCGGCGCACGCCCCTCGCCACAGCGCGTACCCGCCCGTGACCGCGCGTGAGCAGGGTGATGATCCGGTCCGCCTCACCCAGCTTCTGGGTGCGCAGCACTATGCCGTCGTCGCGGAACAGACTCATGGCACCCATTGTCGCCTACGTTCACGGCACCTCTCCGCGACTGCGGGCATTGGCGTACGCCGTCGCCGCGCGCAGCCGCTCGGCCACGGTCGCCTGCCGTACGACCTCGGGGTCGGCGTCCCACTCCCGGCCGCCGCCGTACGGTCTCAGCTGAACATAGGGCCCCTCATGCCCCATGACGATGCCGATCCGCTCGGTCCCGGTGTCCACGACGTACGCACCGACGGGCGGCTTCACCGCAGCACCGCCGCGATGAGCCTCGCGGTCGCCACGGAACACCGCCCCAATTCCACGAGCGGACAGGGCGCCTCCCGCGCGAGACTCACCGGGTCCAGACCCAGTGACGGCAGTGAAATCCCGGCCTTCGCGAGCGCCGCCCGCAATTGCTCCACCACTTCCTCCGCTTCTTCGACGCAGGGCGCCGCGTGTTGTGCCGTCAAGCCAATTCCCTTCCCCTCCGAGTTTCACCCTTCGTATCCCCACAGTGACGGTCAGTCTCTACACTTCGGAAGGGGTTCACGCCCTACAAGCCCGGGGCTGCACAAAGGGGTTGATCAATGGCCAACGGTTCACGTCAGGCGGCATGGGAGTTCTTCGGGGCGGAGCTGAAGCGACGCCGGGAAGACGCGGGATTCACGCAGGTGGAGCTGGGGACGAGGGTCTTCGTCTCCGGCGGCTACATCGGCCAGTTCGAACAGGCCATTCGCAAGCCGCAATTGGACGTCGCCCAGCGGATCGACGAGGCACTGCAAACCGACGGTATTTTCGAGCGGCTGTGCAGGAAGCTGATTGACGACCGCCGGTATGCGGATTACTTCGCGAAGGCGGCGGAGTTGGAAGCGCTGGCAACCGGTATCTGCGAGTTCGCGCCCGCGTTGGTGCCAGGCCTGTTGCAGACGCCGGCCTATGCCAAGGCGGTCACCCTGGCGATGCATCCCTTTGCCTCAGATGAGTTCATCGACGAGAAGGTCTCGGGCCGTATGGATCGCGGACGCATCCTGATGGACCCAACTCGGCCGAAATATTGGGCGATCCTGCACGAGAACGTCCTGCGGATCCCGGTCGGCGGGGTGACAGTAATGGCGGAGCAACTGCAGCACATCGCGACGCTCGCGCGGGAGCGGACACTGGCGGTGCAGGTGCTGCCGTACAGGGCTGGTGGGTATGCAGTGATGACCGGCGACCTACGGCTCATGGAGTTCGATGACGCGCCGCCAACGGCCTATACAGAAGCGGTGTATTCAGGGAATCTGCTGGACGACCCGGCTGTGGTGAAGCGAGCCCAGTCGGCATACGATCTGCTCAGGACGGACGCGCTGCCACGAGAGGCGTCCCGGGCACTGATCGAGTCGGCCGCGGAGGACTTCAGACGATGCGCGAGTACGACCTGAGCGAGGCACTTTGGCGCCGGAGCACCTACAGCGACGGCAACGGAGGCAACTGCATCGAGGTTGCCTATGACTTCCCCGGCGCCGCCCGCTGGCGCAAGAGCACGTATAGCGGCGGAAGCGGCGCCGAAGATTGCGTCGAAGTCGCCCACGACTTCCCCGGCGTCATCCCCGTCCGGGACAGCAAGGCAGGCACCGCCGGTCCAGTGATCGTCGTCGGGTCGGCGGCCTGGACGGAGTTCATACGTACCGTCCGCGCCACGGCTTGAACTCCGGGAGCTCACGGGGCCAGGGCCGGGCTCCTGGGGGAGGTTGCCAGGCGCAGGCCGAGGTCGACCAGGGTCCAGCCGACGCGGGCGCGGAGGAGCCGCGGGCGCATGGCCGAGGCGGCGAGACGGTACGCGTCGGCGTCGGCGCGGAGCTCGGCCGCGCGGGCGTGGTGCAGGGCGAGGTGGATCTCCGGATGCATCGGGCAGCCTCTCATTCCGTACGGACGGGGAAGACGTGGGTGTGGAGACGCACCTGCTCGGTGTCCGGGGCGCTCGCCTCGGAAGCCTGCGCGCGGTAGCTCTCCACAAGGTCGTGCATCTTGTGGACGAGTTCCTCGGCGGCTTCCGGCGTGAGGCGCAGCGTCCAGTCGCTCATGTCCGACGCGCGGCGCCAGTCCTCGGACCAGTCGCTGCCGGTGCCGAGCCAGGTGGCGATCTCCTGGGTGTGGTTGTTCGCGATCTCGTGCAGGAACAGGTCGGCGGCCCCGCGGACCTGGGGATCGCGGTCCCTGAGCAGGGCGTCGTCGAAGCGCACGCCGGCGTGGACCGCCTTCCACCACCGCTCCCGCCCCTTGCCGCGCTCCGGCGCGTCCTCCACGAACCCGTGGGTGGCCAGCTGACGCAGGTGATAACTGGTCGCCCCGCTGGACTCGCCCAGTTTCGCGGCCAGTTGGGACGCGGTGGCCGGTCCGCCGCGCCGCAGGGCGTTCAGCAGCCGAATGCGCAGCGGATGCGCGAGACCTCGCAGCGAGCGTGCGTCGAGAGTGCGGTCCTCAGGCACGCGCGGCCGCTCGGACTCCATGGATTCCCGGGACTCGTCCATGACTCCGAGAGTAGCCATGCAAAGAACCCGTTGCAAGGGTTTCTATGCAACAGGTTCTTTGGACAAGCGCCATGCTACCTCACCCCCGACCGGCGCGGCATTCGTACGACCGGACGATGAGCTGCCGAAGAGGCCGTTGGCGTGACGTTTCGCCGCCGCCGCAACCGTGGTGGCCGCGTGTGGGCTCCTGTACCGCAGAACCGACACCCTTGGGTGAGGAGACCGCCATGACCGCGACCGCCGCTTTCGAGTACGGCCCGAACCGTGACTTCGCCGCCCCCTACGCCGTCAAGGACGGCACGGGCTCCGCCTGGTGGCCCCCGGCGGACGGACAGCCGGACGGCGATTACCTGCTGGCCCCGCCCCACCCCGCCGACCGCGTCGGCACCGCCATCGACCCCCGCGACCGCCGCCGGCTGGAGCTGCACGCCGCGCTGACCGCGGCCGGCATCCCGCCGCGTCCCGAGGACCGCGAGGCCATCGAGAGCCTGAGCGCGCTGTCCGCCGGCATCAACACCACCATCCAGCGCTGGCTGCACCACACGCTGTGAAGCCGGCCGGCTCACGACCTCCCCGGTGCCACCAGCCCCGACTCGTAGGCCACGATGACCAGTTGGGCCCGGTCCCGGACCCCGAGCTTGCCCATGGTCCGGCTGACGTGCGTCTTCACAGTGAGCGGGCTCAGGCCCAACGACCCCGCGATCTCGGTGTTGTTCAGGCCGCGCGCCACCAGCGTCAGCACCTCGCGCTCACGGTCGGACAGGCACTCGGGACCGGCGGCGACCGGCGCCGACGGGCTCCGGAGGAAACGTTCGATCAGGCGGGCCGTGGGGGCCGGGCGAGAGCAGGGCGCCTCCTGCACGAGCCGGTAGGCGGCGGCCCCGACGGCGGGCCGCACGGGACCCTCGACCCGGACGGCCGGTTCCACCCGGGCCCCGGCCAGCCGCGCGGCCTCCACCAGATCGGGTACGCCGTCGAGCCCGGCCAGCGGCCCCCGGGCGTCCGCCGGACCGGCGTTGTCGCGCAGCACCTCCAGGGTCGTACGGAGTTCACCGCGCGCGGTCCGGCAGGTGTCGGCGATGTCGTCGAGGGCCTTGGCGACGGTCGTCCGGTCGAGGCGTTCGGGGTCGGCGGCCAGGACGTGCGCGGCGACGGAGGTCTGCACGCCGATGAGGGTGATGCTGTCGGCCAGTAGGTCGTGCAGGTCGCGGCGATGCGCAGGCGTTCCTCGGCGGCCCTGCGGCGGGCCTCCTCCTCACGGGTGCGTTCGGCCCGTTCGGCACGCTCGACGATGGCGGCGACGTACTGGCGGTAGAAGCGGACGTCGACGCCCAGGAAGAGCACGGCGACGACCCAGCCGGTGATGCGGACCAGCTCCACGACGCCGTCGGGGTTGGTGAGGGCGTTCATGGTGAGGGTCGTGCCGATGAGGACGGTGCCGAGGAGCAGGGTGCGGCGCGGTGTGCTGGTCGCGGCGACCGTGTAGAGGGCGACCAAGGACGCGGCGACGGGTGCGGCGTGGTTGTTGTCGAGGGCGTGGTACGGCACGACCGGCGCGATCACCAGCAGCAGGACCAGCAGAGGGCGGCGGCGTCTCCACGGCAGTGGCGCATGGGCGGCGAGCAGCAGCGTCCAGCCGAGCGCGTCGGGCCGGCGGTCGTGGTCGACGAGCAGCGCGAGGACGGTGGCGAGCACGGCGGTGCACGCGGCGAGGATCGCGTCGTTGCGGACGGCGTGCGGGGCGGTCAGGGGGTCGCGGCTGATCGCCGTCATGATCCGCTCGCCGGTGCGGGGGCGCTGCGCTGCCTGCGCTGTCCTCGTGGGCACGGGGTCCATCCTCCGGGAGGAGGGCGCCCCGGGAGGGAGGGGCGCCCTGCTGTCGCGTGCGGGCGGCTACACGGGTTCCGGCTGCCGATCGCGACGCAGCAGCACGCTCGCCGTGGTGACGAGGTAGGTCCGGACGAGGAACGTGTCGAGGAGGACGCCGACCGCGATGACGTAGCCGAGTTCGACCAGCGGCACCAGGGGCAAGGTGGTGAGGACGGCGAACGTCGCGGCGAGGACGATGCCCGCGGAGGCGATCACCCCGCCCGTGGTGCGCAGTGCGGTGAGCGCGGCGGCCTCGGGTTCGGCGCCGTTCAGGGACTCCTCCCGCATGCGGTGCATGAGGAAGATGCCGTAGTCGACGCCGAGGGCGACCAGGAACACGAAGGACAGCAGTCCGAGTCCGGGGTCGGTGCCGGCGAAGCCGAACAGCGGCTCGAAGACCAGCCCGCCGATGCCGAGGGCGGCGCCCCAGACGGCGGCCACGGCGGCGAGCAGCAGCAGCGCGACGAGGCTGCGCAGCAGCGCCACGAGGATCACGAACACGGCGGCGAGCACCAGCGGCACGATCACCTTGCGGTCGCGTGCCTCGCTGTCGGCGAGGTCGAGCTGCTGGGCGCTGGGGCCGCCCACGTAGGCACCGTGGTCGTCGTCGAGCGCCTCACGCAGGGCCTCGATGGTGCGGGTCTCGCCCGGTGACTCGGGGGCGGCGGTGGTGAACACGGAGGTCTCGGTCCAGCTCTCGCCGCTGCGTCCGGCGGCGGCCTCCCCGACCCCGTCGGTGTTGCGCCCCTCGTCCAGTACGGCGTCGGCCCGGTCGGTGGGTGCCATCACGGTGAGCGGCTGGGAACTCCGCTCGGGGTACTCCTCGGCCAGGGTCCGCATCGCGGCGATGGACTCGGGCCGGTCGGTGAAGGCGTCCTCCTGCCTGAGGTCGCCGCTGAGGTTGAGGGTGCCGAGGGCGAGGGCGCCGAGGAGCACGGCGCCGCCCGCGAGGACGATGGCGGGACGCCGGGCGGCCGAGGTGCCCATGGCGGCGAACAGCGACCTGCGCGCCTTGGGCGTACTGCCGAAAGCGGGGATCAGCGGCCAGAACACGCGGCGGCCGAGCAGCACGAGGACCGCGGGCAGCAGGGTCGTCATGGCGACAAGCGCGGCGAGCACCCCGATCATGCCGACCGGGCCCATGCCCCTGCTGCTGTTGAGATCGGCGGCGAGCAGGCACAGCAGTCCGGCGGCGACGGTGCCGGAGGAGGCGGGGATCGCCGGTCCGCACCCGCGCAGGGCGGCGCGCATGGCTTCGTACGGCCGTTCGTGGCGGCGCAGTTCCTCGCGGTAGCGGGAGACGAGCAGCAACGCGTAGTCGGTGCCGGCGCCGAGGACGAGGACGGTCATGATGCCGCCGCTCTGGCCGGTGATGGTGACGTCGAACAGTTCGTGGAGCCCGTACCCGGCGGCCATCGCCACGGCGGCGGCGACGCCCGCGACGGCGAGCGGCACCAGCCACCGACGAGCACGAGCGCGGCGAGCCACAGCCCCACGACCACCCACGGCACGGCACGCCACCGCCCAGTACCTGTCCTTACAGCCCCCATGAGACGGGCTCCCCTCCGATCCGACATCTGCAACACTCCCCACCCTCCCGCCGGAGAGGCGCCGGAACGTCGGCCGTGAGGGCGAGTTGAGGGGTACTGCGGGGGGCGGCATGGGGGCGGGGTTACTCCCGCGGGAGTAACCGGCCGGAGCATGCCATTGCCGTGTGCACACGGGGTGGGCTATTCATGGCGTTCATGACCATGGTGTCCACAAGACCGGCCGACCCGGCCGAACTCACCGAAGTCCGCTCCTTGTTGGAGACCTGGTACGGGGCGGGTCCCGCGCCGTCACGGGAGGCGCTGGAACACCTTTCGCACCATGGCCTGGTGCGGGTGGCCGAGGCGGACGGGGCGGTGGTGGGATGTGCCGCGGCTGAGTCGCCGTCCCCGGGCCATATGCGCCTGTGTGCGGTCGCCGTCGCGTCCGGAGCGCGCCGTCGGGGAGTCGGCGCACGGCTGGTGCGGGAGATCGTGGAGGAGGTGCCGGAGGCGCCCGGGGAGCGGCCCACGATCTCCGCCGTGGTCGGTACCGGTGATCTGGACTCCGCCCGTTTCCTGCTCGCCTGCGGGTTCGTAGGCACGCGTGTGTTCAAGGCGGGGCGGGACGGGGGTCTGCGCATCCAATACCAGCACAAGCTGCGGGTCGACTATGTGGACCCCGATGCCCGCCACCTGGTGCCGACCGAACTGCCGGAACAGCTCGTTGAATCCCTGGCGCCCGACGACCACGCCGTGACGGGGCTGGTCGCGCTGGCCGAGGGGCCCGCCTTCGAGATCACCCGGTTCGAGCGCGACGATCCGGCGTCGCTGCAGTCGGGGGAAGCCGCCGCGGGCATCGCCTTCTCAGGGTCGTTGCTGGCCGCCATCACCTTCCTGCTGGGCATCTCGTTCACGTCGGACCGGTTCCCCGACGACGTACGCCTGGTCCTCATCGGCTCGACCTTCAGCACCATGCTGTCCCTGATCGTGTACGCGAGCGCCTCCGGTGAACTGGCCAGGATCCGCGCCAATTCCTTCGGCCGGATCATGAAGTGGGGGAACGTCCTCTCGGAGTTCGGCGGTGTGCTGCCGTTCCTGATCACGCTGCCGGTGATCTATGCGGGAGTCAGCCACAACCGGTGGATCACGATGCTTCTGGCGCTCGTGGCCGGTGCGGCGATCGCGGGATACGAGTGGTCCGAGTTCTCCATCGCCCACCGTTTCCGCAACACCGGCATCGGCTTCGTCCTCATGGTCCTCACCGCCGTCTCACCTCTGTACGGCGCCGCCGCGGTGACCACCGGCACGGTGAGCTGGCCATGGGCGCTGCTGCTGATCGTGACGCTCACGGCGCGCACGTGGCTGTATCTGGCCCGCCGCGGTCCGGAGGCCGGGATCGCCAAGCACCGTATGCAGTGGCAGATCAGGGAGTGAGGGACAGCAGCCTCCGCACCCTGTCCGCCGTTTCGCCGCCGGCGCCCCAGGACAGGGTGACTCCGCCGCCGCCGTGGCCGTAGCTGTGCACGACCGTGGTGGCGCCGTGACGTTCCTCCTCGAATCGGATCTCCGGCCGGGCCGGCCGCAGTCCGACCCGGCACTCGACGACCCGGGCGCCGGCCAGCCGGGGGTCGATCGCCGCGCAGCGCCCGACGATGCGGCGGGCCGTGTCGCCGTCCGGCTCGGTGTCCCAGCTGCCGCGTTCGGCGGTGCCGCCGAGGACGAGGGTGTCGCCCTGGGGGTAGATGTAGACGAGGTCGTCCGCGCCGGGTGTGTCGTCGCAGAAGAAGTCATCGATGCCGGGGTTCTCGACGACGACCAGCTGACCGCGCACCGGCACCACGGACGGGTCGGGGACGAAGCAACGGGCCCCGGCGCCCGTGCAGTTGACGACGACCGGCACCGGGTGGGCGCGCAGGGCGTCGGCGAGCGTGTCGTAGTGGCGGCGCCGCATCCGGCCGCCCGCGGCCCGCAGCCGCCGTGCGAGGTGGGCGAGGTAGCGCGGCATGTCGACGACCGGGGCCCGGTAGCGCCACCCGGTGACGAATCCGGGCATCAGTTCGTCCGGCGTGCACGCCCGGGCGCCGACCAGGGGCGCCCAGGCGGGCAGGTCGCACCGGGTGCGGGACTGCTGGGTGCCGTCCGCCAGCCGCACCCCGCTGTCCTCGACGTCGCTCAGCCCGGTCAGGGCGTCGAGGCCGACCCGGCTCCAGCGCTCCACCAGGGCGGCGGGCCGTACGAGGTAGGGGTCCCACATGGCGCCGGCGGCGGCCGAGGTGGTCGCGGCCGGGTCCCGGGCGCTGACCACCTCCACGTCCACGCCGCGCTCCGCCAGGCAGACGGCCGTCGTCAGCCCCACGACGCCCGCACCGATGACCACCACGCTGTCCGCCACTGCTCGTCTCCTGTAGGGAGTCGCCGTCCCGTCCGGGCCTTCAGCATGACATCACGGCAGGTGGGGCCTGCGGTCCGGCGGGGCGCCGGGGACGGTCAGGACGGCGTGCGGGCCGCTGCCGCCAGCAGACGGGTCACGTCGTCCGAGCAGATGGTGAGGGCCGCGCCGACCGTGGCGAGGGCGTCGCGTTCGGCGGGGGTGTAGGGGCCGTCGGCGAGGGCGATGCGGGCGCCCTGGAGGAGGATGGACTCGCGGCCGGGGGCGGCGAGGTGCGGGGCGAGGGGGTCGAGGGCCTCGTGGAGCTCGATGGCGAGGCCAGCCGTGCAGGGTTCGCCGGTGAAGCGGCCGGTGTCCGCCTCCAGGGCCTCGACGAGCGCGGCCAGCTGCTCCTCGGTGCAGTCGTCGAAGCCGGCCGCGCGCACCCCGACCGCGGCCGTCTCCAGGGACGCGCGTGAGCAGACGCCGCCCGCGGCCAGGACCGCGAGGGCGACGGTGTGGACGGCGTCGCGGAGCATCGCGGAGAAGCGGGTGGTGGTGGGGTGGTCCAGGACCTCGGTGCCGAAGTGGCGGCGGCAGGCGGCGCACTCGACGGTCGGTGCGGACGCGCCGCGCGGCAGCACGGGCACACCGAGCAGGGTGAAGCGGCGGCGTCCGGTGAGCCGCTGGTAGTTGCGGTCGCCGCCGCAGCCGGGGCAGAAGAACTCCCCGTCGCCGACGGCCGTCCACGCGGTGCGGGTGCCCATGAGGCGCGACAGTCCGACAGCGGCGGCACGGCCCTTGGGTCCCCGTTCTGGCAGCACGTCGCACCTCCATCAACGCCACAGCGCCATCGCCGCGCTTGCGTGATGTTAGCCACATCCATGAGGCTGAGTCAGTACCCCGGACGAGACCTTCCCGTGACCTGCACACTCATTGGCCGGTAAACGACGGGGCTCCGCCCGCCGCAAACGGCGGGCGGAGCCCCTTAAACCCCACGAAGTGGCTGATCAGCGCGCCGCGCGGTTGACGGCCGAGACGACGGCCTTCAGCGAGGCCCGCGTGGTGTTCGCGTCGATTCCGATCCCCCACAGAACCTTGTCGCCGATCGCGCACTCGATGTACGAGGCGGCCTGCGCGGAGGCGCCCTCGCTCATCGTGTGCTCCTGGTAGTCCAGCAGGCGTACGTCGATGCCGATGCCCTGCAGCGCGTGGAAGAAGGCCGAGATCGGACCGTTGCCGGTGCCGACCAGGGTGGTCTCCTCGCCGTCCACGGTCGCCTGGACGGTGAGGGTGTCCACGCCGTCGTGGTCGGTGGTGCTCTGGCCGCCCGCGACCTGGATGCGGCCCCAGGGGTTCTCCGGGTTGGGCAGGTACTCGTCCTGGAAGACGTCCCAGATCTCGGTCGGCGTGATCTCGCCGCCCTCGGCGTCCGTCTTCGCCTGGATGATCTTCGAGAACTCGATCTGCATCCGGCGCGGCAGCTCCAGCTTGTGGTCGTTCTTCAGGACGTAGGCGATACCGCCCTTGCCGGACTGCGAGTTGACGCGGATGACGGCCTCGTAGGAGCGGCCGACGTCCTTGGGGTCGATGGGCAGGTACGGGACCGCCCACTCGATGTCATCGACGGTGACGCCTTTGGCCTTCGCGTCGGCCTCCATGGCGTCGAAGCCCTTCTTGATGGCGTCCTGGTGGGAGCCGGAGAAGGACGTGTAGACCAGGTCGCCCACGTACGGGTGGCGCGGGTGGACCTCCATCTGGTTGCAGTACTCCCACGTGCGACGGATCTCGTCGATGTCGGAGAAGTCGATCTGCGGGTCGACGCCCTGGGAGAACAGGTTCATGCCCAGGGTGACCAGGTCGACGTTGCCGGTGCGCTCGCCCTGTCCGAACAGGCAGCCCTCGACGCGGTCGGCGCCGGCCATCAGCGCCAGCTCGGCGGCGGCGACGGCGGTGCCGCGGTCGTTGTGGGGGTGGACGGACAGGCAGACGTACTCGCGGCGGGAGAGGTTGCGGTGCATCCACTCGAAGCGGTCGGCGTGCGTGGAGGGGGTGGAGCGCTCCACGGTGGCGGGCAGGTTGAGGATGATCTCGCGGCCCGGGCCGGGCTGGTAGACGTCCATCACCGCCTCGCAGACCTCCAGCGCGAAGTCCAGCTCGGTGTCGGTGAAGATCTCCGGGCTGTACTGGTAGCCGAACTCGGTCTCGGGGCCCAGCAGCTTCTCGGCGTACTCCATGACCAGCCGGGTGCCGTCGACGGCGATCTGCTTGATGTCGTCCTTGGAGCCGCGGAAGACCACGCGGCGGAAGACGGGCGCGGTGGCGTTGTACAGGTGGACGGTGGCGCGCTTGGCGCCCTTCAGGGACTCCACCGTCCGCTCGATCAGGTCCTCACGGGCCTGGGTCAGTACGGAGATGGTGACGTCGTCCGGGATGGCGTCCGGGTCCTCGATGATGGAGCGGACGAAGTCGAAGTCGGTCTGGCCGGAGGCGGGGAAGCCGACCTCGATCTCCTTGTAGCCCATCCTGACCAGCAGATCGAACATCGTGCGCTTGCGGGCGGGCGACATGGGGTCGATCAGGGCCTGGTTGCCGTCGCGCAGGTCGGTCGAGAGCCAGCGGGGGGCGGTGGTGATCCGCTTCTCCGGCCAGGTGCGGTCGGGGATGTCGACCTGCTCGTAGCGGCCGTACTTCTGGATCGGCATGGAACTGGGCTGCTGGCGGTTTGCCATGGTGCGTGGGCTCCTCGGGGGTCCGCGGGGTGTCCTGGTGGACGGCCGACGGCGCAGCGCCGAACTCCGCGGGGAGGGGGTCGGCCTCTAATGCAGACCCTCACCGCGGCAGCTAAGGAGAAGCAGCCCGAAACGCATGATGCTCCGCAGCTTAACCGAGTCGCTCACCGTGCGAAGGTCCGTATCAGTATGCGGGACCGGCGGGATGAAGTGGACAAAAAGTGCCGTATACCACTCCGGGCGAGCCGTGGGGGGTGAGTGGTGGAGGATTTCACCAATCATGGTCGCTAGGGGTGACAGGCCGGTGACGCAGTGCGATGGTTCCGGCATGACCACCAACGGGGGCTTTGAGCCCGTCTTCTGCACCATCGTCCCGCCGCATGTTCTCGACCGGCTCGCGCAGGCCGAGGACCCCGCGCTGCACGGCCCCGCGCGCCGCACCCTCCGGCGCGACGCCTACGAGCGCACCCAGCGACGGCTGACGACTGTCGTCGGCGCCCCGGCCGTCGCGACGCTCACCGACGCGGAGCCGGGCACGCCGCGCCGCACGGTGTACGACGCCCGGCACGGCACCGGCCTGCCGGGGACCAAGGTGCGCGGCGAGGGCGACGAGCCCGGCAAGGACGCCACCGTCAACCGCGCCTACGCCGGTCTCGGCGCCACGTTCGAGCTGTTCCTGAAGACGTACGCCCGTGACTCGATCGACGGCAACGGACTGCCGATGGACGCGACCGTGCACTACGACGAGGACTACAACAACGCCTTCTGGAACGGCGAGCAGATGGTCTTCGGCGACGGGGACGGGGAGATCTTCCTCGACTTCACCCTCCCCATCGACGTCATCGGCCACGAACTGGCCCACGGCGTCACGCAGTACACCGCGAACCTGGACTACTTCGGCCAGTCCGGCGCGCTCAACGAGTCGGTGTCGGACGTCTTCGGCGCGCTCATCAAGCAGTACACGCTGGGCCAGACCGCAGACGAGGCCGACTGGCTGATCGGGGCCGGGCTGCTCGCCCCGCGCGTCACGGGCAAGGCGCTGCGCTCCATGAAGGAGCCCGGCACGGCGTACGACGACGACGTGCTCGGCAAGGACCCGCAGCCCGCGACGATGGACGACTATGTCCGCACCGGCCGCGACAACGGCGGTGTGCACATCAACTCCGGCATCCCGAACCACGCCTTCTACCTGGCGGCCACCACGCTCGGCGGGCACGCCTGGGAGCGGGCCGGGCAGATCTGGTACGACGTGCTCACGGTCGGCGAGCTCGGGCAGAACGCGCAGTTCCCGGACTTCGCCACGCTCACGGTGAAGGCGGCGCGCGCCCGGTACGGGGAGGGTGAGGAACTCCAGGCGGTGACGAAGGCCTGGGAGCGGGTGGGGGTGCGGACGCTGTAGTTCCGTACTAAACACGACCCATGCGTATTCAGGTACAGCGCACGGGCGGGTTCGCGGGGATCGAGCGCGAGGCCGAGGTGGACACCTCGGGGCGGCCCGACGCCCCTGAGTGGCACGCCCTGGCCGAGCGGGCCCTCGCCGCCGGCCGGGGCACCCCACCGGTGGGGGTGCCGGACGGCTTCAGCTACCGGATCACGGTGGACGGGAAGTCGGTGTACTGCGCGGATCCCCGGCTGACCCCGGAGCAGCGCACGCTGATCCGCCGGGTGCTGAAGGAGGGGGCGTAACGCCCTTCGGGCGCCCGCCGCCGGAAGATTCCGTCAGAAGCCCAGCCGGCGCAACTGCTTCGGGTCGCGCTGCCAGTCCTTGGCGACCTTCACGTGGAGGTCGAGGAAGACGGGTGTGCCCAGGAGGGCCTCGATGTGTTTGCGGGACTTGATGCCGACGTCCTTCAGGCGCTTGCCCTTGGGGCCGATGACGATGCCCTTCTGGCTGGGGCGCTCGATGAAGAGGTTGGCGTGGATGTCGAGGAGGGGCTTGTCGGCGGGGCGGTCCTCGCGCGGGAGCATCTCCTCGACGACCACGGCGATGGAGTGCGGCAGCTCGTCGCGGACGCCCTCCAGGGCGGCCTCGCGGATCAGCTCCGCCACCATGACCTGCTCGGGCTCGTCGGTGAGGTCGCCCTCGGGGTAGAGGGCGGGGCCCTCCGGCATCAGGGGGATGAGGAGGTCGGCCAGCAGGTCGACCTGCTGGTTGGCGGTTGCCGAGACCGGGATGATCTCGGCCCAGGTGATGCCCAGCTCCTGGCCCAGCCGGTCGACGGCGATCAGCTGTTCGGCCAGCGTCTTGCCGTCCACCAGGTCGGTCTTGGTGACGATGGCGATCTTCGGGGTCTTCTTGATGCCGGCCAGTTCCTTGGCGATGAAGCGGTCGCCGGGGCCGATCTTCTCGTTCGCGGGGAGGCAGAAGCCGATCGCGTCGACCTCCGCCCAGGTGGTGCGCACCACGTCGTTCAGCCGCTCGCCGAGCAGCGTGCGCGGCTTGTGCAGGCCGGGGGTGTCCACCAGGACCAGCTGGGCGTCCGGCCGGTGCACGATGCCGCGCACGGTGTGCCGGGTGGTCTGCGGCCGGTTCGAGGTGATCGCCACCTTCTGCCCGACCAGAGCGTTCGTGAGGGTGGACTTGCCCGCGTTGGGGCGGCCCACGAAGCAGGCGAAACCGGCCCGGTGGACGGCTTCGGCCGGCTGCTCGGATGACTGGGTACGAACACTCATGCCGCCCATTCTCCCTGATGCGGAAGGCCCGCCGTACCACCGCCCGGAACGGGCCGGGCGGGGCCTTGGGGCCTGTCCGGCGGCTCATGCCGGGGACGCGGGATCTGGCACGCCCATCTGCGGCGTTGTCATCGGTCGCCGACTCCCCCACTCTCGACTTCGCTCGAGGGGGACCCCCATCGCGTCGACTCCCTCCTCCGTCTTGCGGCTGGACGCACCAGACCCCGCTCACCTGGGTTGCACGGCGCCGCCCCTTTCCCCGGCATGATCCGCCGGACAGGCCCTCGTGCGGGCCCCGCCCGGCCGTCCGTCCGTCAGGCGGATCAGTCGAAGACGAACGGGCCCGGCGACTGCGGTGCGGTCGCCGTGCAGGTGATGGTGATGAAGCCGAACGCGGTCACCTTCAGGGTGCCGCCGAATGCCTCGAGGCTGTCGCCGGAGGCCACGGTCCCGGAGAGCGGACCGACCTCGAGGGCGTCACCGGTCGCCATGGCCGGGTTCTTGGTGCCCTTGAAGACGCTGGTGCCGCCGCCGGCCTTCACCATGGTCAGCTCCGAGACCAGCGAGTCCTTGCCGATTGCGAGCGGCGCGGTGACCGCGGAGGTGTTGATGGTGAGGGTGGCGGACGTGCCGTTCTGGGTGGCCGTGAGGGTGGCGTCGCCGCCGCCCCAGCTGCCGCAGTCGGCGTTGACCGTCGCCGCCCCCGGGGCGACGGCCGCGGCGCTGGGGGCGAATGCCAGCCCGCAGACCGCAAGAGCACCGGCCGCCAGGGACACACCTGTTCCGAATCGCTTGCCTCTCATGGATTCCGGCTCCCTTTCCATGTGGGGGGAACTCCGTGGGGGGAATTCCGTGGGGGAACGGTGTCCATTGATGCGCGGGAGGCAGTGCGCGACAAGGTTGAAATCTGGCCTATTTACCGGTGGTAACACCGCGAGGTCCGGCGCCGCCGGATCAGCCCGCGGTGAGCGTCTCCCGGATCGTCCCGTCGGGGTCGGCCACCAGCACCGGCGTCCCCGCTCCGCCGAGGTCCCGTACGGCGGCCACGTCGTCGGCCGGGACCTCGCCCGCCTCCGTCACCACGGCCGCCGCCTCCAGCGACGTAGCGCCCGACGCCACGGCCATCGCCACGGCCGTCCGCAGGGCGCTCAGCCGCAGGGAGTCCAGGGCCACGGTGCCCGCGACATACGTCCGCCCGGTGTCGTCGCGCACGGCGGCCCCCTCGGGCACACCGTTGCGGGCCCGTGCGGAACGGGCCAGGGTGACGATCTTGCGGTCCTCGGCGTCGAGCGCGCTGCTGTCGGTCATGATCCGAGCATAATCCGAGCACACAGGGCCCCTGCGCAGGACCTCAGGGGCGGTCGAGGCGGAGGCGTTCGGCGCGCGGGAGGCCGGCCACCACCAGGTCGTACGAATCCTCGACCAGTTCCCTGACCAGGCGGTCGGGGAGGGAGCCGTCCGCCGTGACGGTGTTCCAGTGGCGCTTGTTCATGTGGTAGCCGGGGGTGATCAGATCCGGGTGCTCGGCGCGCAGCCGGATCGCGTCCTCGGGGTCGCACTTGAGGTTGACCTTCAGTGGCCGCGCGTCCAGGGCGGTCAGCGCGAAGAGCTTGCCCCCGACCTTGAAGACCGAGGTCTCCGGGTTGAAGGGGAAGTCCTCCACGGCCGCGTTGAAGGACAGGCACAGGGTGCGCAGCTGCCCCGGGGTCACTCCGGCCCCGCCTCCTCGACCGCGGGCGGACCCGCGGGAACCACCGGCTCCACCAGCACGGTCACGATCTTGTTCCGGCGTCCGGCCGAGGCCTCCGCGGTCAGCCGCAGCGTGCGGGCGTCGGGGAGTTCGACCACGGACGAGGCGCCCGCGATGGGCACCCGGCCGAGCTGCTTGGCGAGCAGCCCTCCGACCGTCTCCACGTCCTCGTCGTCGAACTCCTCCAGCCCGTACAGCTCGCCGAGGTCGGTGATGTCGAGGCGGGCGGTGACCCGGTAGCGCTCCTCGCCGAGCTCCTCCACGGGCGGCAGCTCACGGTCGTACTCGTCGGTGATCTCGCCGACGATCTCCTCGAGGATGTCCTCGATGGTGACGATGCCGGCGGTGCCGCCGTACTCGTCGACGGCGACGGCGACGTGGTTGCGTTCTTTCTGCATCTCCCGCAGCAGGTCGCCCGCGTTCTTGGTGTCGGGCACGAAGAACGCCGGGCGCATCGCCGTGGACACCAGCTCGGTCTCGGCGTCCCGGTTGATGTGCGTCTTGCGGGCCAGGTCCTTGAGGTAGACGATCCCGACGATGTCGTCCTCGTTCTCGCCGGTCACCGGTATGCGGGAGAAGCCGGAGCGCAGGGCGAGCGTGAGGGCCTGCCGGATGGTCTTGTACCGCTCGATGACCACCAGGTCGGTGCGGGGCACCATGACCTCGCGCACCAGCGTGTCGCCGAGCTCGAAGACGGAGTGCACCATGCGGCGCTCCTCGTCCTCGATCAGCGACTCCGCCTCCGCGAGGTCCACCAGCGCGCGCAGCTCCGCCTCCGAGGCGAAGGGTCCGCGCGGGAAGCCCTTGCCCGGGGTGAGCGCGTTGCCGATGAGGATCAGCAGCGACGGGATCGGGCCCATGACCCGCGCGAGCGGCACCAGGACGTACGCGGCGGCCGTGGCCGTGTTCAGGGGGTGCTGGCGGCCGATGGTGCGCGGGGAGACCCCGACGGCGACGTACGACACCAGGACCATGATCGCGATGGCGATCAGCAGGGCCTCGGCGGTCCCGTCGAACTCTCTGAGGCAGCCGTAGGTGATCAGCGACGCGGCGGCCATCTCGCAGGAAATCCGCACCAGCAGCGCGACGTTGAGATAGCGGGTCGGGTCCGCGGCGATCTGCGCCAGCCGGTCGCTGCCCCGGCGGCCGGACCGGACGGCCTCCTCGGCGCGGAAGCTGGAGACCCGCGCGATGCCCGCCTCCGCGCAGGCGGCCAGCCAGGCGACCACCACCAGGGCGATCGCGCCGAGCACGAGGGCCGGACTCATGACACGGTGGGGGCCGGGGACGGGCCGCTGAGGCCCCTCTCCGCACGCCAGCCGTCCACGATGGCGGCCTGCAGGCCGAACATCTCGGCCTTCTCGTCCGGTTCCTCGTGGTCGTAGCCGAGCAGGTGCAGCACACCGTGGACGGTGAGCATCTGGAGCTCCTCGTCCATGGTGTGCCGGGTCTCCGCCTCCTCGGCCTGCCTGGCGGCGACCTCGGGGCAGAGCACAATGTCGCCGAGCAGGCCCTGCGGGGGCTCGTCGTCGTCCTTGGACGGGGGTCGCAGCTCGTCCATCGGGAACGACATGACGTCCGTCGGCCCGGGCAGGTCCATCCACTGCAGGTGCAGCTGCTCCATGGCACCGGCGTCCACCAGGATCACCGAGAGCTCGGAGAGCGGGTGGATGCGCATCCGCGCGAGGGCGTAGCGGGCGATGTCGAGGATCGCCTGCTCGTCGACCTCGGTTCCGGACTCGTTGTTGACGTCGATCGACATCTGGTGCTCGGTCTACTTCCCCTTGTGCCCGGACTTGCCACGGCCGCCCTTGTGGGTGCCGTTCTGGGTGCCGTGCTTGCTGTCGTACTGCTCGTACGCGTCGACGATACGGCCCACCAGCTTGTGCCGGACGACATCGTGGGACGACAGCCGGGAGAAGTGGACGTCGTCCAGGCCCTCCAGGATGTCCTGCACCTGCCGCAGTCCGGACTTGGTGCCGTCGGGCAGGTCCACCTGGGTGACGTCACCCGTGATGACTATCTTCGAGTCGAAACCGAGGCGGGTGAGGAACATCTTCATCTGCTCGGGGCTGGTGTTCTGGGCCTCGTCGAGAATGATGAAGGCGTCGTTGAGCGTCCTGCCGCGCATGTACGCCAGCGGCGCGACCTCGATCGTTCCCGCCGCCATCAGGCGGGGGATGGAGTCGGGGTCGAGCATGTCGTGCAGCGCGTCGTACAGCGGGCGCAGATACGGGTCGATCTTCTCGTAGAGCGTGCCCGGCAGGAAGCCAAGCCGCTCCCCCGCCTCGACCGCGGGCCGGGTCAGGATGATGCGGTTGACCTGCTTGGACTGCAGGGCCTGCACCGCCTTGGCCATGGCGAGATACGTCTTGCCGGTGCCCGCCGGGCCGATGCCGAAGACGATGGTGTGCTTGTCGATCGCGTCCACGTAGCGCTTCTGGTTGAGCGTCTTGGGGCGGATCGTACGGCCACGCGAGGAGAGGATGTTCTGCGTGAGCACCTGGGCCGGGGTCTCCTGGCCCTCGCTCTCCCCGGCCTCGCTCGCCTTGAGCATGGCGATCGAGCGTTCCACTGCGTCCTCCGTCATCGGCTGCCCGGTGCGGAGCACCAGCATCATCTCGTCGAACACGCGCGAAATCAGGGCGACATCCGTGGCATCGCCGACCGCGCTGATCTCATTGCCCCGGACGTGGATGTCGGCCCCCGGGAAGGCCTTCTCGATCACGCGCAACAGGGCGTCTCCGGACCCCAGCACGGTGACCATGGGGTGCTGGGCGGGGACGGTGAACTGTACTTTCGCCTGTCCCTGCGCGGAAGTCTGATCTGTGGGTGTCTGAGTCATGGGCCGGCTCTGAAGGCCTGCGGATCCTCCTCTTCAGGGCCGCGCAGCTGTGGGCGGCCTCGCGTTTCCCAGGGTACGACGAAGGGCTGATAACGCCGTAGGCGTTTTACTCCATGGGGCCCTGGACCCCTGCGGCGCGGTGGGGGCTGATCGCGCAGTTCCCCGCGCCCCTGAGGTGGGACCAGCCGCCCCTCGCTTCCCGGGCCACCGAGCCCGGCGGACGGGCCTTGAGCTCAGGGGCCCCCGCGGCGCGGTGGGGGCTGGGCGCGCAGTTCCCCGCGCCCCTGGGGTGGGGTCGGCCGGCCCTCGCTTCCCGGGCCACCGAGCCCCGGCTACGCGCCTGGGGCTCAGGGCCCCTGCGGCGGGGTGGGGGCTGATCGCGCAGTTCCCCGCGCCCCTGGGGTGGGGCCGGCCGGCCCTCGCTTCTCGGGTCACCGAGCCGGGCGGAGGGGGCGGCGGGGTGGGGGCTGGGCGCGCAGTTCCTCGCGGCCCTCGCTTCTCGAGGCCCCTACGCGCCTGGGGCATGGGTTGCCGCTGCTGTGTCGTAGGCGCGGCGGGCCGGGGCGGGGGTGCCGTCGAGGGGGATTTCGACCACCGGCTGTTCCGGGGCGCCGACCTCGGGGACGGCGCCCGTCGGGGCGCCTGAGCCCGCGGCGACCAGAGCCGCCGGGTGCCCGCCGCGACGGCGGACCGCGCCCGGCAGCAGCGGGCGCCCGCCGGTGTGCAGCGCGACCGCGGTCATCGGCAGCGCGACCACCAGCAGACCCGCCCCGAGCACCGCGCCCATCACCGGGAACCCGGCCTGCGCGGACAGCACGCTGCCGGTGAGCGGCCCCGCCGCCGTGCCGAGCGAGGAGGCCGAGCCGACCAGCACGGCCCACCGCCCGCGCGGATCCAGCGACGCGGCCAGCCCGATCAGGTACGACAGGACGACCGGGTAGACCGTGTTCCAGGCGATCTCACCCACGGCGAAGCCGGCCAGCCCGGTCGCCGAGGCGGTCAGCGCGATGCAGCCCGCGATAAGGACCGTGCCGCCCCCGATGGGCAGCGCCCGCCCCAGCCGTGACCCCAGCGCGCCCGCGCCGACGACGCCCAGCAGCCCGGCGCCCAGCGCCACCGCGAAGACGACGCCCACGGTCGGTTCGGACAGGTGGGCCTGGGCGAACCCGATGCGTCCGCTCACGCCCCACAGGGCGTTCTGTGCGAGCGACCACAGCACCATCGCGCCCGCCAGGACCAGCCCCGAACGCCGGTGCGGCAGGCGGGGGGCGGCCGGTTGGGGTCCGGTGACGCGGGGAGCGGGCGTGCCGGCCGGCAGCCGGGAGGTCAGCGGCCACACGGCCACCGCCGTGAGGGCGATGGCGGCCAGCGTGAGGCCGTGCCCCGGCAGATGGGGCACCGTCAGGTACACCAGGCCCGCGAGCGCGGAGACGCTGAGCAGCCCCAGCGTGGACGCCCGGTGCGGGTCGCGTTCCGCGGCGATCCGGGTCGCGGCGACCGTCGTGGTCGTGCCGGAGCCGAAGCCGCCGATCACCGCGCCGGCGACGACGGCCGGTACGGCGCTGGTGAGGGCGGCCCCGCCGTAGCCGATGACGGCCAGGACGAGACCCAGCCGGGCCATGGTCCGCGCCCCGACCCGCTCCACGCGGGACGCCAGCAGGAACCCGGCCGTGGCGGAGCTCAGCAGCAGCGCGCTGCCTACGGCCCCGGCCTGGGTGGCGGAGAGATCGAGCCCGCGTTCGATGCGGCCGACGGTGGTCGGCAGCAGATACGGAGCGAGGTACCCGGCCGTGAAAAGGGCGACGAGGGGCCAGGGGGTGGTGCGAGGGGCGAACACGGGCGTTCCCAGGGCATGCGAAAGGGACGGTGCGAAATGCGAGAAAAATGCGAGAGAAGAGGGGAGCGACGACCGTCGACCGACAGGAGCGCGCGCGCAATTTGTATCAAGCCGAGGGAGGGCAACGGGAGGGCGCCAGGTGTGATCTGAACCACTCTTTGGTTTGAGGGTCCGGGAGCCCGGGCAGGAGCGTCCGCTATCGCCCGTGAACTGCCCCGCCACCTGGGGAAATTGCGCCCTCCGTCTTCGTCCGGATCTCGCGCATCACGGCGACGATCCGCTCCTCCCGCTCCGGCGTCAGCCGGGCCACCGGCACCGAGCAGCTGATGCCGTCCTGCGCCGGGACGTCGTACCGCAGGGCGAAGCCGAAGCCACGAATCCGGCCGCTCCTCCTCGCGGTCCACCGAGTAGCCGCGCTCCCCCGCCAGATCGGCCGTCGGCGCCTGGCGCGACGTCTGGGGGCGGGCGTCGCCGCCTTGTAGAGGCCCTCGGGCAGCTCCTCGTCCGGCCGTTCCGCCGGCAGCGCCTTGCCGAGCGGAGTCCGAGGACGTCCTCGCCGAGCGCCTCGCCTTCGGGAACGGCACCGTGCGGGTCTCCGGCGCCCCCGACCTCGGGCAGGTGGTAAGGAAGTGACGGGCGTCACGATGTCGGTGGGGTGGTGCACACTGGCCTGGTCCGCACCATGCCAGGGAGCACCGTGATGGGGTCCAGTGGAAAGGCACGCATCGAGGGACCGGGCTGCCCGTCCCAGCTCGATCCCCTCGCCGCCCTGCGCGCACCGCAGGACCCGCCCTGGGACGTCTATCTCACCGGCACCGTCTTCCTCGACATCATCTTCACCGGGCTCGACTCCGCCCCGGTGCGCGGGACCGAGTCCTGGGCGCGCGGGATGGGGTCGAGCCCCGGCGGGGTGGCCAACATGGCCACCGCCCTGGCCCGGCTCGGCCTGCGCACCTCCCTCGCGGCGGCGTTCGGCGACGACCACTACGGCGAGTACTGCTGGGACGCGCTGCAGCAGGGCGAGGGCATCGACCTCTCCCTGTCGCGCACCGTGCCCGGCTGGCACTCGCCCGTCACGGTCTCCATGGCCTACGAGGGCGAGCGCACCATGGTCTCCCACGGCCACGAACCGCCCCCGGAGGAGCCCGCGCCCGACTGCCCGCCCCCCGCGCGTGCCGCCGTCGCGTCCCTCACACCCGGCCGCAGCGCCTCCTGGATCGCGCAGGCCGCCCGCAAGGGGGCGCGGATCTTCGGCGACGTCGGCTGGGACGACAGCGGGGCGTGGGATCTCGCCCGGCTGCCCGACCTGCGGTACTGCGAGGCGTTCCTGCCGAACGCGGAGGAGGCGATGCGCTACACGCGCACCAACTGCCCGCGCGCGGCGGCCCACGCCCTCACCGAGCATGTGCCGGTCGCGGTGGTGACCCTCGGGGCGGAGGGCGCGTACGCGGTGGACCGGCGTACGGGGGAGATGGCCTCGGTGCCGGCGATCGAGGTCGAGGCGCTGGATCCGACGGGGGCGGGGGACGTGTTCGTCGCCGGGTTTGTGACGGGGACGCTGGCGGGATGGCCGCTGGCCGACCGGCTCGCCTTCGGGGGGCTCACCGCGGCGCTGTCCGTGCAGGAGTTCGGGGGGTCACTGTCGGCGCCGGGGTGGGCGGAGATCGCGGCGTGGTGGCGCCGGGTGCGGTCGGTCGAGGGGCAGGACCCGTCGCCGCTGCGGCGCTACGAGTTCCTGGCGGGGCTGCTGTCGGGGGAACTGGCGCGGCCGTGGCCGCTGCGGCGGGCGGTGCCGACCATCGGCTTCCGCCGGCCGGCCTGACCACGTGGGTCCGGCCGCGGGGGCTCGCACCGCGCTCCCCCGCGGCCGGGCTGCGATCAGGTGAAGTCGTACGCCTCCACGTCGGCCAGATACCTGGACCGCAGCTCCTCGTCGTCCTCCAGGAACGCGGCGAGGAACGAGTTCCGCGCCAGTTCCCGCAGCTGCTCCGGGCCCAGGCCCAGCGTCTCGCGCACCGCGTCGAAGTTGTCACCGGCGTAGCCGCCGAAGTAGGCCGGGTCGTCCGAGTTGACCGTGCACATCAGCCCCGCCCGAAGCATGGCGGGCAGCGGGTGGTCGGCGAGGGTGTCGACGGTCCGCAGGCGGACATTGGACAACGGGCACAGCGTGAGCGGAACGCGCTCGCGCACCAGCCGCTCCACCAGCGCGGGGTCCTCCACGCAGCGCAGCCCGTGATCGATCCGCTCGACGCCGAGCACGTCCAGCGCCTCGGTGATGTACTCGGGCGGTCCCTCCTCACCGGCGTGCGCCACGCGCCGCAGCCCCAGCGCCGCGGCGGCCTCGTACACCGCGCGGAACTTCACCGGCGGATGCCCGACCTCCGCCGAGTCGAGTCCCACACCGGTGATCCGGTCGAGGTACGGCTTGGCGGCGTCCAGCGTCGCCAAGGCGGACTCCGCGGACTCGTCCCGCAGGAAGCACATGATCAGCCGGGTCGACACGCCGTGCGTCTCCATGCTCCTGCCCAGCGCCCGCCACAGCCCCTCGACCACCGTGCCCATGCCGACGCCGCGCGCGAGGTGCGCCTGCGGATCGAAGAAGATCTCCGCGTGCCGCACTCCCTGCGCGGCCGCCCGGGCGAGATAGGCGTCGGCGAGGTCCTCGAAGTCCCGCTCGGTGCGCAGCACCGTCATCAGCTCGTAGTACAGGTCGAGGAAGGACTGCAGATCCTTGAAGCGATAGGCCTCACGGAGCGCGCCGGTGTCGGCGTACGGGAGCTCGACGCCGTTGCGCGCGGCCAGGGAGAAGGCGAGCTCGGGTTCCAGCGTTCCTTCGATATGAAGGTGCAGTTCGGCTTTCGGTACAGGCATCAACCAATCCTACGGCCGCTTCACCGACGCTTGGGAAGTCCTATCCGTTGCAGATCCTGCGCCACGGTCAGTTCACCCTCGTACCCCGCCGCCCGCGCCTGGCGCTCGAACTCCTCCGGCTCGGAGTACCGCTGGCTGAAGTGCGTGAGCACCAGATGCCGCACCCCTGCCTCCCGCGCGACCCGCGCCGCCTGCCCGGCCGTCAGATGGCCGAACTCATCGGCGAGTTCCTTCTCCTCGTCGAGGAACGTCGCCTCGATGACGAGCATGTCGCAGCCCTCGGCCAGCGCGTACACCCCGTCGCACAGCCGGGTGTCCATGACGAACGCGAACCGCTGTCCGCGCCGCACCTCACTGACCGACTCCAGCGGCACCCCGCCCAGCGAGCCCTCGCGCTGGATCCTGCCGACGTCCGGCCCCTTGATGCCGTGCGCGGCGAGCCGCTCGGGGAGCATGCGCCGCCCGTCGGGCTCGACGAACCGGTACCCGTACGCCTCGATGGGGTGCGACAGCTTCCGCGCCTCCAGTGTGTAGCCGGGCGTACGAGCGAGCGTGCCGTCGGCGTCGACGGGTGCCTCGCTGAGGGGGACGGTCTCGCGGTAGGCGGCGGCGTAGCGCAGACGGTCGAAGAAGCGCTGACCGGAACGCGGGTAGTGGGCGGTGATCTCGTGCGGCACCTTGTCGAGGTTGACGCGCTGGATCACCCCGGCGAGTCCGAGGCAGTGGTCGCCGTGGAAGTGGGTGACGCAGATCCGGTTCAGGTCGTGGGCGGCGACCCCCGCGCGCAGCATCTGGCGCTGGGTACCCTCGCCGGGGTCGAACAGAATGCCCTCGCCGTCCCAGCGCAGCAGGTAGCCGTTGTGGTTGCGGTGCCGGGTGGGAACCTGGCTGGCGGTGCCGAGCACCACCAGTTCACGTACGGACAAGGCCGGCTATCCGGGGGGCCATTCGAGGCCGCGGCCGCCCAGGACGTGGGCGTGCGCGTGCCAGACGGTCTGGCCGGCGCCGCTGCCGGTGTTGAAGACGACCCGGTAGCTCTCCAGCTTTTCCTGTTCCGCGATGGCCCCCGTCTCCCGCAGCACGTCCGCGGCCAGCTCGGGCGCGGCGGTGGCGAGGGCGGCGGCGTCCCGGTGGTGCGCCCTCGGAATCACCAGCACATGCGTGGGCGCCTGGGGATTGATGTCACGGAACGCGATGGTCGTCTCCGTCTCCCGCACGATCGTCGCCGGGATGCTGCCGGCCACGATCTTGCAGAAGAGGCAGTCCTCCTGAGGTTCCCCAGCCATACACCCTCCTCGAGCCAGCTGATCACCTTCGAGCATCGTACCCGCGGGCGGTGTTGTCCTTCCCGCTCACGGCAACGGCGGCGGCTGCTTCGCGGGCGACGTCTCCAGCGCGGCCAGCGCCAGCCGCACCGCCTCGTCCAGCTGGACGTCCCGCCCCGCCGCGTGGTCCTGCGGCCGCTGCACCACCTCGACGTCCGGGTCGACGCCGTGGTTCTCCACGCCCCAGCCGTATCCCTCCAGCCAGAAGGCGTACTTCGGCTGCGTCACCAGCGTCCCGTCGACCAGCCGGTAGCGGCTGTCGATGCCGATCACACCGCCCCAGGTCCGCGTGCCGACCACCGGTCCGATCCCCAGCGCCCGGATCGCCGCGTTCACGATGTCGCCGTCGGATCCGGAGAACTCGTTGGCCACGGCGACGACGGGCCCCCGGGGCGCGTCCCTCGGGTAGCTCTCCGCCCGCATCCCGCGCGGCAGGTCCCACCCGACGATCCGCCGGGCCAGCTTCTCCACCACCAGTTGCGAGGTGTGTCCGCCCCGGTTCTCCCGCACATCCACGATCAGCCCCTCGCGCAGCACCTCCACCCGCAGGTCGCGGTGGATCTGCGCCCACCCGGGCGCCTGCATGTCGGGAACATGGATGTAGCCGAGCCGCCCGCCGGACTGCTCCAGCACATACGCCCGCCGGTCGGCGACCCACGCGTGGTACCGCAGCGGCTCCTCGTCGGCGAGCGGCACGACCACCGCGTGCCGCGGCTCGCCGCCGCCCGCGGGCGACACGGTCAGCTCGACGGGCTTGCCCGCCGTCCCCACCAGCAGCGGCGCCGGTCCGGTCACCGGATCGACCGCCTGTCCCGCGACTGCGACGATGGCGTCCCCGACCCGTACGGCGACGCCCGGCGCGGCCAGCGGCGAGCGGGCGTCCGGGTCGGAGGTCTCCGTGGGCAGGATCCCGTCCACCCGCCAACTGCCGTCCTCGTGCCGGGAGATGTCCGCCCCCAGCAGCCCCTGCCGCGCGCCGTCGCCGCCGTACCCGCGCGGGGTGACGTACGCGTGCGAGGTGCCGAGCTCCCCCTGCACCTCCCACAGCAGGTCCACCAGGTCGTCGTGCGTGGCGAGCCGGTCCAGCACGGGCCGGTAGCGGTCCAGGACCCCGTCCCAGTCCACTCCGTTCATGTCGGGACGCCAGAAGTTGTCCCGCATGATGCGGCCGTTCTCGTCGAACATCTGCCGCCACTCGGCAGCCGGGTCCACGAACTGCCTGATGCGCCCGAGGTCGACGGTGATGTTGCTGTCGCTGTCGTCGTCACCGGAGGCGCGCCGGTCGCTGGGTACGACCTTCAGCCGGCCGTCGGTCCACAGCAGCACCCGCTTGCCGTCGCCGCTGACCTCGAAGTGGTCGGCGTCCACGGCGAGATGCTCGATGCGCTGCTGGGCGAGGTCGTAGCGCTCCAGGTCGGTCTTGGGGTCGGGGTCGTCGGGGGTGGCCCGGGACGCGCCGAGCACGCCCCGCACGGGGTGCCGCAGCCACAGCACCCCGTCCTTGGCGGCGCGCAGGTTGGTGTAGCGGGCGGCCTCGACCGGGAACGGCACGATGCGGTCGGCGAGGCCGTCGAGGTCGATGCGGGTGGTGGGGGTGCCCTCGCTGTCGGGCGTCTCGTCCCGGTCCGGCGTCTCGAAGGGGCGTCCGTGCCGCTGCGGCCCGAAGGGGGACGGGGTGGTCGCCGCGAGGGTGATCAGAAACGGGCGTACGCCCTCGACGAAGGCCAGGTCGAAGACGTGCTCGTCGTAGACCGGGTCGAAGGAGCGGGTCGACAGGAACGCCAGGTGCCTGCCGTCGAGGGTGAACGCGGGCGCGTAGTCCTGGAAGCGCAGCGGGGTCGCCTCGGTGACCGACAGGTCGGTGGTGTTGGCGAGGCGGAGCTGGCTGAGCGGGCGCGGGCCGGGGTGGGCCCAGGCGAGCCAGCTGGAGTCGGGCGAGAAGACCAGCCCGGAGACGTCGCCGTCCTCGCTGCGGTCGACCTCCCGGACCTCGCCGGTCTCCCGTTCCACGAGGAGGAGCCGGCCGTCGTGCGAGGCGATCGCGGCCCGGCTGCCGTCGGGCGCCATGGCGAGCTCCACGACCCGGCCGAGCTGCCCGGCGGCGATCCGGCGCGGGCTCGCTCCGGGGGCGAGGCCCGTGGCGGGGGCGAACTCCAGGGCGTCCTCGCCCTCGGCGTCGGTCACCCACACCACCCACTCCTCGCCGTCCGCGCGGAAGGCACGCGGGCTGCGGGCCCGGACGCCCGGTGTCGCGGCGAGCGCGCGGGCGGGCCCGGCCCGGTGGGTGACCCAGTGGACGGTGCCGCGCACACAGACGGCGCTGCCGCGCGCGGTGTGGTCGGGGGACGCGGAGCCGAACCAGCGGGCGGCGTTCACCGGGAACGGCGTCAGGTCGACGCGCTGGCCGCCGAGCCGGATGTCCAGACGGCGCGGCTCCGCCCCGTCGAGGTCGTCGAGGATCCACAACTCACCGGCGCTGGAGTAGACGACGCGGGCGCCGTCGGTGGCGGCGTGGCGGGCGTAGAAGCCGTCGAGAGGGGTGTGCCGGCGCAGGTCGGAGCCGTCGGCGAGGGAGGAGTACAGCGCTCCGGTGCCCTCGTGGTCGGAGAGGAACGCGATCCTGTCCCCCGCCCACAGCGGGTACTCGATGTTCCCGTCGAGGTCCTCGTGCAGTCGTACGAACTCGCCGTCGCCCTCGCGGTCGATCCACAGCTTGCCCGCGGTGCCGCCCCGGTAGCGCTTCCACCAGGCGGCCTCGCGGCCCATCGGCGCGGACAGCAGCACGGTGTGCGGGCCCTGGGCGACGTCGCCGACGGGACCGTAGGGGAGGGTGGTGGCGGGGCCGCCGTCGAGGGGGACGGCGCGGGCCCAGGTGCGGCGCAGGCCGGCCTGGCCCTGGGCGCTGATCGCCAGGACCCGTCCGTCCGCCGTCCAGCCGCGCACCTGGGTCTTGAGGCTCCCCCAGTGGGTCAGGCGCCGGGCGGGGCCGCCGTCGACGGGCGCGATGTGCACCTCGGGGGCGCCGTCACGGGTGGAGGTCCAGGCGACGGTGGCGCCGTCGGGCGAGATCCGGGGCTGGGTCACCGGCACGTTGTCGGCGCTGACCCGCCAGGCGCGGCCGCCGTCGAGCGGGGCGAGCCACACGTCGTCCTCGGCGGTGAAGGCGACCAACTCGCCGTGCAGATGCGGGAACCGGAGGTAAGCGGCGGATGCGACCGATGCAGGCTGTGTCACCCGATCACCCTATGCAGGAGCGGGCGGTCCTGGACAGGGGTTCTGATCACTTGCCCTCGACGGGGCGACAGGACGGGTACTGCTCGCACCACACGGTCGTCGTCACGGTCACGGTGACGGTGGGGCGGGGGCCGCCGTTGCCCCGCGTGGGTTCGCTCACGCGGGGCGGTGAGCTGCCCTGGCAGTCGCCCAGGCCGTCGACGCGGAACACCTGCTTGCCGTCGACCTTCGCGGTGATGTTGCCGCGTACGCAGGCGCTGTTGATGGCGTGCGTGATCTCTCCGGTGACGGTGATCTCCTTGCCGTCCTGGGTCTCGCCCTGGCAGTCGACGGCGGCGGTGGTGTTTGTGCCGGCCTTGTCACCGAAGGACGCGGTGCAGCTGAGCCACCGTACGTCGGCCTTCCGGTTGTTGAGTGCGTCGGTCACGGTCTCGTCGGTCGTGAGCGCGATGGCCGCGGAGCTGAGTCCGCCGCCCTCGCAGGCCGCGATGCCGGTCACGGCGATCGCGGCGAAGCCGACGGCGAGCATCTGCCGCCCCCAACGTGCCCCTCGCGGAGCCCTTTTCATCGCCCCCATGCACGGCAGACTGCCACCGTCACAGCCGGGGCGGTAGGGCGCATACGGCCACACTGAATTCGCCCCCGCCGCCCCTTCCCGTTCCCGTCCCCCGGGGGCGCTGCCCCCGGACCCCCCTTTCGGCCCTTCGGGCCTCGTCCTCAAACTCCCCCAGAGGGGCACCCCCAGACGGGCTGAATTTTCAGCCCGTCCGGCACAATCCAGCCCCTCCGGCGTTTGAGGAGCGGGGGTCCGGGGGCAGCGCCCCCGGGGTTGGGACGGGAAAGGGCGGCGGGGGCGGAAGAAGCCTAGGACCAGCGCCCCGTGCGCCCCAGCAGCAGCGCCGCCGCGGCCGTACCCGCCGTCGACGTGCGGAGCACAGTGCGCCCCAGCCGGTAAACCCCCGCACCCGCCGCCTCGAACAACGCCAACTCCTCCGGCGACACCCCACCTTCGGGCCCGACAACCAGCACGATGTCACCGGACACGGGAAGTTCCGCCGTCGCCAGCGGCTCCGTCCCGCTCTCATGCAGCACCGCACCGAACTCCGCTTCGGCGAGAAGTGAGGCAACCCCCTTGCTCGTCACCGCGTCCGCCACCGAGGGAAACCGCACCCGCCGCGACTGCTTGCCCGCCTCACGCGCGGTGGCCCGCCACTTGGCAAGCGACTTCAGCCCGCGCTCGCCCCTCCACTGCGTGATGCACCGCGCCGCCGACCACGGCACGATCGCGTCGACGCCGACCTCGGTCATCGTCTCCACGGCCACCTCGCCCCGGTCGCCCTTGGGCAGGGCCTGGACGACGGTGAGCCTGGGGAACTCCTCCGGTTCCTCGGCCACTTCACCCAGCCGCACGATCAGCCGGTCCTTGCCCTCGGTGGCCTCCACCTCGCCCTCGGCCCAGCGGCCCGCGCCGTCGGTGAGGACGACGCCCTCGCCGGCCCGCAGCCGCTTCACCGTGACGGCGTGCCGGCCCTCCGGGCCGTCGAGCACGTAACGGCCGGTGCCGTCCGTCGCGAAGTCGTCGACGACGAACACCGGCGCGGTCATCGGGCGCCTCCCGCCGACAACGACGTCCGGGCGGCGGCCAGTTCGGCGGCCAGCACCTCCACCAGCTGTCCGGCGGGCAGCTCGCGGGCCATCCGGTGGCCCTGTCCCGCCCACAGCGCCAGGCCCTGTGGGTCACCGGCCTTGGCGGCGGCCTTGCGCAGGGGTGCGGTGAGATGGTGGACGTCCGGGTAGGCGGCGGGCGCGTACGGGCCATGCTCGCGCACGAAGCGGTTGACCAGGGCGCGGGCGGGGCGGCCGGAGAAGGCGCGGGTCAGCTCGGTGCGGACGTACAGGGGGCTGGTGAGGGCCTGCTTGTGCAGGGCGTTCGCGCCGGACTCGTGGGCGGCGAGGAAGGCGGTGCCGAGCTGGGCCGCGGCGGCGCCGGCCGCGAGGACGGCGGCGATCTGGCCGCCGCGCATGATGCCGCCGGCGGCGATGACCGGGATACCGACGGCCTCCCGGACCTGGGCGACGAGGGACAGCACTCCGAGGCCGGAGCCCGCCGTCTCCGGGACGTCGCGGTGGGTGCCCTGGTGGCCGCCGGCCTCAATGCCCTGCGCGATCACCGCATCCGCGCCGGCCCGCTCCACGGCCCGGGCCTCCTCCGCCGTGGTGGCGGTGACCAGCGTGAAGGTGCCGACGCGGCGCAGCGAGTCCAGCACCTCGCGGGCCGGCACTCCGAAGTGGAACGACACCACCGGCACCGGGTTGTCCAGCAGCACGGCGAGCTTGGTCTCGTAGCCGTCGTCGCGGCCGCTGTCCGGGTCGCCGAGCTCCGTCTCGTACCAGGAGGCCTCACCAGCCAGCTGATGGGCGTAGACATCGACCGCGGCGGGGTCGGCGGTCTCCGGCTGCGGCAGGAAGAGGTTGACGCCGAAGGGCCGTGCGGTCAGCCCTCGCAGCTGCTTGATCTCCTGGTACATCCCGTCCGCGGTCTTGTACCCGGCGGCCAGGAAACCGAGCCCGCCCGCCTCGGACACGGCCGCCGCGAGCTGCGGCACGGCGACACCGCCCGCCATCGGCGCCTGCACGATGGGGAGCGGGAAAAGATCGGTCGGTACGGAGGACATGACGGCATGTTGTCACGTCCCCCGGCCAACTCCGAATCGGCCCTTCCCCTTGGCATAAGCCACTTTTCGGGGGCCCCGCGCCCCGGGCGTCACCGCCTTCGGACCCGGCCGTCACCGCCCTCCGAAAGCGCCCCTCACCGCCCGTTGAACGCGTCCTTCAGCCGGGAGAACAGCCCCTGCTGCCCCGGCTGACTGTGCCTGCCCGGGGGCCGACCCCCGGACCCCCAGCAGCACACCCCCGCAGCCCCGGCAGGCAACCGGTCACCGCCCGTTGAACGCGTCCTTCAACCGGGAGAACAACCCCTGCTGCCCCGGCTGGAACTGGCCCGTGGGGCGTTCCTCGCCGCGGAGCTTGGACAGTTCACGCAGGAGGCGTTCCTGCTCGGGGTCGAGCTTGGTCGGGGTCTGCACCTCGACGTGGACGATGAGGTCGCCCCGGCCGCCGCCGCGCAGGTGCGTGACGCCCCGGCCGTGCAGCGGGATCGACTGGCCGGACTGGGTGCCGGGCCGGATGTCGACCTCCTCCATGCCGTCCAGCGTCTCCAGCGGCACCTTGGTGCCGAGGGCCGCCGCGGTCATCGGGATGGTGACCGTGCAGTGCAGGTCGTCGCCGCGCCGCTGGAAGGTGGGGTGCGGGAGTTCATGGATCTCCACGTACAGGTCACCGGCCGGACCGCCGCCGGGGCCGACCTCGCCCTCACCGGCCAGCTGGATCCGGGTGCCGTTGTCGACACCGGCCGGGATCTTGACCGTGAGCGTGCGCCGGGAGCGGATCCGTCCGTCGCCCGCGCACTCCGGGCACGGGGTGGGGACGACCGTGCCGAAGCCCTGGCACTGCGGGCAGGGGCGGGACGTCATGACCTGGCCCAGGAAGGACCGCGTGACCTGCGATACCTCACCGCGGCCACGGCACATGTCACACGTCTGCGCGGAGGTGCCGGGCGCGGCGCCCTCACCGTTGCAGGTGGTGCAGACGATCGCCGTGTCGACCTGGATGTCCTTGGTGGTGCCGAACGCGGCCTCGTCCAGCTCCACCTCGATGCGGATCATCGCGTCCTGGCCCCGGCGGGTGCGCGAGCGCGGCCCGCGCTGCGACGCCGTACCGAAGAACGCGTCCATGATGTCGGAGAAGTTGCCGAAGCCACCGGCTCCGAAGCCGCCCGCGCCGCCGGCGCCGCCGGACTGCGAGAGCGGGTCGCCGCCGAGGTCGTAGACCTGCTTCTTCTGCGGGTCCGACAGCACCTCGTAGGCGGCGTTGATCTCCTTGAACCGCTCCTGGGTCTTCGGATCCGGATTGACGTCCGGATGCAGCTCGCGGGCGAGCCGCCGGAAGGCCTTCTTGATCTCCTCCTGCGACGCGTCGCGGCGCACGCCGAGTACGGCGTAGTAGTCCGTGGCCACTACGACTCCGCCAGGATCTGTCCGACGTACCGTGCCACTGCGCGTACCGCTCCCATCGTTCCCGGGTAGTCCATGCGGGTCGGTCCGACCACGCCGAGCTTGGCAACCGCCTCGCCGCCCGAACCGTAGCCCACCGACACGACGGACGTGGAGTTGAGTCCCTCATGGGCGTTCTCATGACCGATACGGACGGTCACGCCCGGTTCCTTCGCCTCGCCGAGCAGCTTGAGGAGCACGACCTGCTCCTCCAGCGCCTCCAGGACGGGCCGGATCGTGAGGGGGAAGTCATGTCCGAAGCGGGTGAGATTGGCGGTGCCGCCGATCATCAGCCGCTCCTCGTTCTCCTCGACAAGCGTCTCCAGGAGAGTGGAGAGCACCGAGGAGACCGTACCGCGGTCCTCGGACTCGAAGGCCTCCGGGAGGTCCTCCACCAGACTCGGCACATCCGTGAACCGGCGGCCCGCGACCCGGCTGTTCAGCCGCGCCCGCAGATCCGCCAGGGAGGACTCGCCGAACGGCGCCGGGCAGTCGACCATGCGCTGCTCGACCCGGCCGGTGTCCGTGATCAGCACCAGCATCAGCCGCGCGGGCGCCAGCGACAGCAGCTCCACGTGCCGCACCGTCGACCGGGTCAGCGACGGGTACTGCACGACGGCGACCTGCCGGGTGAGCTGCGCGAGCAGCCGTACGGTCCTGGCGACCACGTCGTCGAGGTCGACGGCGCCGTCGAGGAAGTTCTGGATGGCGCGCCGCTCGGGCGCGGTCATCGGCTTGACGCCGGCGAGCTTGTCGACGAACAGCCGGTACCCCTTGTCGGTGGGGATGCGCCCGGCGCTGGTGTGCGGCTGGGCGATGAAGCCCTCGTCCTCCAGGGCCGCCATGTCGTTGCGCACGGTGGCCGGGGAGACGCCGAGGTTGTGCCGCTCGGTGAGCGCCTTGGAGCCGACGGGCTCCTGGGTGCCCACATAGTCCTGGACGATGGCGCGCAGCACCTGGAGTCGGCGTTCACTGAGCATCGCGCACACCTCCAGTAGCTTTCCGCCCGGTAACGTCTCTGGCACTCTTCGCACGCGAGTGCCAGACTTCCCCGGTTCAGTGTACGGCCGGGGAGTAGGCACGGGGCAAGGCCGGTCCCGCGCACGACGCGCCGGGCGGCACCGTCCCCGATAGCGTCCCGTCATGACCGTGACTTGGGAAGAGTCGGGATGGGAACAAGTGGCGCCCGGGGTGGGCCGGTGCCGGCTGCCGGTGTGGGACTGCACGGCGGGGCTCGTGGTGGGGGCGGGCGGCGTGCTGCTCGTCGACGCGGGCTCCGGTCTGGGCGAGGGCGCACGGTTGCGGGCCGAGGCGCACGCCCTCACCGGCAGGCGTGTGACGCATCTCGCGCTCACCCATCCACACTTCGATCACATTCTCGGCGCCGGGGCGTTCGCGGGGGTGGAGGTGTTCGGCGCGGTGGGCATGGACACCGTGCTGACGGCGCGGGGGCGCGAGGAGCTGCGCGCGGACGCGGTGCGGCACGGTCTGGACGCGCGTGTGGCGGAGCAGGCGGTGGACGCGCTGGTCGCGCCCCGGCACGCGGTGAGCGGGGAGTGGACGCTCGACCTGGGGGCGGACGGCGACCGTCAGGTGCTGCTGGCGAACGTGGGCCCGGGGCACACCGCCCACGATCTCGCGGTCCTGGTCCCCGGCGACCCGGAGGTGGTGTTCTGCGGCGACCTGGTCGAGGAGTCCGGCGAACCGCAGGCCGGACCCGACGCCGTACCGGAGCGGTGGCCGGCCGCGCTGGACCGGCTGCTGGCGCTGGGCGGGGAGGACGCGCTGTACGTTCCCGGTCACGGGGCGGTGGTCGACGCGGCGTTCGTCCGGGCCCAACGGGACGCGCTGGCACGGCGTTTCGGCGTGTCGGACTGATCACGGCGGGCGGGATCCTCGTATCGTCGTGAGAATGCGCCAGTACTCCGCCGATCTGACCCCTCCGTGGAAGAAACCGGGGCCCGTCCCCGAGGTCGCCGCCGAGCCCGGGCTGGTCGTGGAGGAACCCGGCACCGGCTTCTGCGGCGCGGTGATCCGCTGCGAGGCGGGGACGGTGACGCTGGAGGACCGCTTCGGCAAGCACCGGGTGTTCCCGCTGGAGCCGAGGGGGTTCCTGCTCGAGGGGTGGGCGGTGACGCTGGTACGGCCGGCGTCCGGTCCCGCCCGGCCCACGCGTACGGCATCGGGGTCGGTGGCCGTTCCCGGCGCACGGGCGCGGGTCGCCCGCGCGGGACGCATCTACGTGGAGGGGCGGCACGACGCCGAGCTGGTCGAGAAGGTGTGGGGCGACGACCTACGGATCGAGGGGGTGGTCGTGGAGTACCTGGAGGGTGTGGACGACCTGCCGTCGATCGTGGCGGACTTCGCGCCCGGTCCCGACGCGCGGCTGGGGGTCCTGGTGGACCATCTGGTCCCGGGCTCGAAGGAGTGGCGTATCGCGGAGGCGGTGACGAGCGAGCACGCCCTGGTGGTGGGCCACCCGTACATCGACATCTGGGAGGCGGTGAAGCCGTCGTCGGTGGGCATCGAGGCCTGGCCGCGGGTGCCGCGGGGGCAGGACTGGAAGTCGGGGGTGTGCGCGGCGCTGGGGTGGCGGGTGGCTCACACGGGGGAGGCGTGGCAGCGGATCCTGGGCTCGGTGCGGACGTACAAGGACCTGGAGCCGGAACTGCTGGGGCGGGTGGAGGAACTGATCGACTTCGTCACGGAAAGCGGTGGGGCCTGACCCCGGGGAAGGTCCCGAATTCGCCCGTGTCCAAGCCGACTCCCAGCATGTCGAGCGGCACTCGATGCCCGAAGTCCAGCTTCATCTGTGCCGTGTAGTCAGCCGCTTCCCCCTCTCCGACGGGCATCGTGAGCAGGACACAGTGCGCCATGATCGGATCGATGATGAGGTACGCGGGGATCTTGCCGGCAGCGTAGATCGACCGCTTGACAAGGTAGTCCCGCACGGCACTGGTCTTGGACACGACCTCGACCACCAGCGTGATCGCCTCGGACGGCAGCAAACGGCCCGACTCGGGCGTCGCATCACGCCCGAGGACCACCAGATCCGGCACGGGCTCGCTGGCCTCGTCGATGATGTCGACGTCCTGGGTCTGGAGACGAGCCCACTGCTTGCGCGGAATCTGGTCCTGTACATTCGCGACGATGCGGTTGTGCACCAGCTCAGGGCCGGCCGTCATCACGATGTCGCCCCGGAGAAGCTCGACCCTGACGCCCTCTGGAGGCTCGAATTCCTCGAAGAACCTGGTCATCCCGCGCTCGTCCACAGCGGTCATCTCCGTGGCCCTCCACATCCGCCGAGTCCTTTTGGCGGCAGCCTAGGGACCAGTGTGAGGGACCGAACCTGCGTTCCGCAGTGATTCACTCCGCCGAGTGATCAGTCCACCAGGTCCCTGACCACGGCGTCCGCCAGCAGCCGCCCGCGCAGGGTGAGAGCCGCGTGGCCCTCACCGTACGGTCCCCTCTCCAGCAGCCCCTCCGTCAGCGCGCGCCGCGACGCCTCCAGCCCCGTCTCCTTGAGCAGCGACAGCGGCACACCCTCCCGCAGCCGCAGCTCCAGCAGGATCCGCTCCACCCGCCGGTCCTCGTCCGTCAGGATCTCCCGCCCCGCCCCGGGCGACCGCCCCTCCGCCAATGCCGCGGCGTACGCGCCCGGGTGCTTGACGTTCCACCAGCGCACCCCGCCCACATGCGAGTGGGCGCCGGGGCCCGCGCCCCACCAGTCCGCGCCCCGCCAGTACAGCTCGTTGTGCAGACAGCGGCCGGCTTCCGACGTGGCCCAGTTCGACACCTCGTACCAGTGGAAACCCGCCGCCGACAGCATCTCCTCGGCGATCAGGTACCGGTCCGCGTGGACGTCGTCGTCCGTCATCGGCACCTCACCGCGCCGGATGCGGCGGGCGAGCTGTGTGCCCTCCTCCACGATCAGCGCGTACGCCGACACATGGTCCGGCCCGGCACCGAGCGCCGCGTCCAGGGACGCCCGCCAGTCGTCGTCGGACTCCCCCGGCGTGCCGTAGATCAGGTCGAGGTTGACGTGGTCGAAGCCCGCCGCCCGCGCCTCGGCGACGCACGCCTCCGGCCGTCCGGGGGTGTGGGTGCGGTCCAGAACCTTCAGCACATGCTGCCGGGCGCTCTGCATGCCGAAGGAGACCCGGTTGAAGCCGCCCTCCCGCAGCGCGGCGAGATACGCCGGGTCGACCGACTCGGGATTCGCCTCCGTCGTCACCTCCGCGTCCGCCGCCAGCCCGAACTCCTCCCGGATGGCCCCCAGCATCCGTACGAGATCAGCGGCGGCGAGCAGGGTCGGCGTACCGCCGCCGACGAAGACCGTGCGGACCGGCCGCGGGTCGTCGCCCAGCACCTTCCGCGCCAGGCGGATCTCGTCGATCAGGGTCTCGGCGTAGTTGTCGCGGGAGGCCAGCACGCCGCCGCTGCCGCGCAACTCGGTCGCGGTGTAGGTGTTGAAGTCGCAGTAGCCGCAGCGGGTGGCGCAGTACGGGACGTGCAGGTAGAAGCCGAGGGGGCGGTCGGCGGCCCCGGCGAGCGCGGACGCGGGCAGCGCGCCGTCGGCGGGGACGGGCTCGCCGTCGGGGAGTGCGGAAGGCATGTGCTCCATTGTCCCGCACCGGGCACGTCACTCGGCCTGGAGCACCAGCAGCGCGAGATCGTCGGCGGGCGGCCGGGCCCCGAACTCGTGCACGAGCTGCGTGATCCGTTCCGCTATCAGCTCGGCGTCCATCCCCGCGCAGCTCGCCAGGGCCATGGCCAGCCCGTCGCCGTCGTCGAACTGGCGGGAGCCGGAGCGCCGCTCGGTGACCCCGTCGGTGACGCAGAGGAGGGTGTCGCCGGAGTACATGTCGAAGGTCTCACTGGTGTACGCGGCGTCCTCGACGACGCCGAGCAGGGTCTGCGGCTGCGCCACCGGACGGACGCCGCCGTCGGGGTCGAGGAGCAGGGGCAGGGGGTGTCCGGCGGAGGCGAGGGTGCAGCGGACGCCGCCGGGGAAGGGCATGAGCTCGCCGTAGAGGAGGGAGAGGAAGCGGGTCTGGGGCCCGTCGCCGGGGGCGGTCGGGCGGGCCCCGGCGGCCACCAGCGCGCGGGCGGCGGCGTCGGCGGCCTCCGTGGCGTCGTCGAGGAGGAGCTGGTTGAGGCGGTCGAGGACGTCGGCGACGCGGTAGCCCTCGCGGGCGAGCAGTCGCAGCCAGGGCCGGGCGAGTCCGATGACGACGGCCGCCTCGGGGCCCTTGCCCTGTACGTCACCGACCGCGAAGCACCAGCGGCCGCGGCCGGCCGGGAAGAGGTCGTAGAAGTCGCCGCTCGGTCCGCCCTTGTCGCAGGGTTCGTAGACGAGGGCGCTGCGCACGCCGGGGATCTCGGCGACGGCGCCGGGCAGCAGGCCGCGCTGGAGCACGGCGCTGATGGTGGCCTGGCGGGCGTACTGCCGGGCGGCTCCGATGGCGAGGGCGACCCGCCGGCCGAGGTCCTCCACGAGGCCGGTGACCTCATCGGGAAACCGGTCGATCCCGCCCCGCCCGATCACCAGCGTCCCGAGCGGCCGCCCACCGGCGACGAGCCGGTAGGCGAGAGCGGTGCCACAGTCTCCTCCGTCCCCCGCAACACCGGCCCCCTCCCCGGCCGCCCCATGGTCCCGACCACCCGGCCCCCCGGACCCGGCCCCGTCGACCGGTGCACCCGGCCCCTCGGCCGACACACCCGGCCCCTCGGGCAGCACATCCGGCCTCCTGACCGGTGCACCCGGCCCCTCAGCCAGCACATCCGGCCCCCCGGCCAGCACACCCTCGGCCAGCACGCCCGACTCCCCGGCCAACGCGTCCGCCCCCTCCACGCCCGGCCCGTCGGGCCGCCCGGCCGGTGTGTCGGCCGCCGTCGACGGGCCGTCCAGGGCGGCCCCCGGCCAGGGGTACGGCACGGGGCCCGGGCGTAACGGGTCGCCGGGGTGGGGTGGGTTTTGTTCCAGGGCGTGGCTCAGGTCCTCGATGCGGTTCTCGCTGGCGTGCCATACGCGGGCGAGGCGGGGTCCGCCGGCCCGGGTGTCGTCGCTCCAGCCGCGGTGGCCGGTGGTCTCGTCCTCCAGCCACACCGCACACCAGTCGGCGAGCCGCGGCACGATCAGTTGGCCGGTGAGGGAGGTGACCAGGTCCTCGTCGAGCTGCCCTGCGAGCAGGTCGGAGGCCTCGGCGAGGAAGGAGAGGGCGCCGCGGCCCAGCCAGGTGCCGTCGCGGCCGTGGCGGCGCGCCAGCCAGTCGTCGCCGTACGAGCCTCCGCGCCAGGTCTCCCGGGCGGGCCCCGTCGGCTCCCGGTGGCCGGCGAGCGGGTCCTGCGGTAACGGCGCGTCCAGCGGGTCCGGGGCGAGGATCTCCGCCACCCGGAGATCATGCGCCGACGCGCGCTCCCCTGCGTACGCCTCGATCTGCTCGCTGACCGCGCACTCCCCGGCGGACAGCCGCGCCCACACGGTCTTGGTGCCCGGGCGGTAGGTGATCCCCCAGGATTCCGCGAGCGCGGCGACGAGGCGCAGGCCGCGCCCGTACTCGGGGGCGTCGTACGCCGACGCCTCCGGTTCGCTGCCGCGCGGGGCGCGGGAGGGGTGGTGGTCGGTGACCTCGACGACGAGTGCGCCGGTGTCCTCCTCCAGCCCGCAGGTCAGGCGCACCTCGGTGCCGGCGTGCACGACGGCGTTGGTGACGAGCTCGCTGGCGAGGAGCGTGGCGTCGTCGCCGACGCGGCCGGTGAGCTGTTCGGCGCCGGGCAGCGGGAGCTGGGCCCACTCGGTGAACGCCTTGCGCAGCAGGGCCCGTGCGGAGCCGGGGGCGAGAGGGCTTCCGGACAGGGTCGCTTCCACCCGCGCGCGCCCGCGCGCGTCCAGGACGCGCGGGGCGGTTTCCCGCTGGGTCGGAATGGCCCGCATGGGCGGCTCCCCGGGCAGTTCGTACGAAGAAGACTCGATCGCTGCCGACAGGGTGACAGAAAGACCCCGCCCATAAGCAAGCAGTTACCGAAGTGCGCCACCACGGGTGAGAACAGTGCTCCGCATGCGGTCATGAACGGTCAGGAGATTGCCTGTATCGGAAGGGCGACGCCCCCTCAGGCGAGCACCTCTCGGAGTCACTGGTCGTCCGGCCACAGCCGGAACGCGGTGTGACCGGTCAAAGGGCGCACCGTGCGGAAGTGTCGGCGGTCCAGGGTGAGGATCGCATCCGTGCGGTACTCGGCCGCCATCACCACGTTCATCGTGCCCGTGAGACCGATCTGCGGATACCTCCGCATGGTGACCAACGCCGTCGACAGGTGCGGTTCGATCTCCGGGACCGCGTACCGGCGCACGGCGACGCGGTCCCGGACGTGACCCAGCGCCGCGTGCGCGGCCTCGGGCCCGACCCGGGTACTCAGGAGGTAGTCGAGCTCCGCGAGTACAAGGGGACTCACCACCAGGTGGGAGGAGCCCGCGACGGCCTTGCGACAGGCCGCGTGCTCGGGAGCGTCCGCGTCGAACAGGGAGAACAGGCCCGAGGTGTCGGCGATCAGGACGGTCACGCGCCGAATCCCTCCAGGTAGGAGCCGCGCCCCTCGGACCAGTCGATCCTGGAGCCGCTGTGGAACACGGGGATGTCCTCGTCACCCATCGGGTCCGTGGGATGATCGGGTACGGGCTCCTCCGTGACCGGCGACAGTATGGCGACCGGCCGCCCGTTCTTGGTCACCGTGATCCGCTCGCCGCGCTCGGCCGCGGCGAGGATCCTCGATGCGTTCTGGTTAAATTCACGCGCAGTCGCTTCCATGTACTACAGGGTACTACCGCGGCTCCGCAGATGAGGCAGACAGACAGGAACACGTCAGCGGGGCGGGGTTCCGGGGCCGAACCGGCCCGGGACCCCGCCCCGCTCATCCGTCACCGCGTGACGGTCACGCCTCGCGGGTGCCCTCGTACATCTCCTCGATGAGGTGCTTGTACTCGCGCTCGACCACCGGGCGCTTCAGCTTCAGGCTCGGCGTGATCTCACCGTGCTCCACGTCGAGGTCGCGCGGCAGGAGGCGGAACTTCTTGATGGTCTGCCAGCGCTGGAGGCCCTCGTTGAGCTGCTTGACGTAGCCGTCGACCATCTCCACCGTGGCGGGCGCGGCGACGATCTCGGCGTACGGCTTGCCCTCCATGCCGTTCTCGGCCGCCCAGGCGGTGATGGCGATCTCGTCGAGGGCGATGAGGGCGGTGCAGTAGTTCCGGTCGGCGCCGTGCACCAGGATGTTGGAGACGTAGGGGCAGACCGCCTTGAACTGGCCCTCGACCTCGGCGGGCGCGATGTACTTGCCGCCGGAGGTCTTGATGAGGTCCTTCTTGCGGTCGGTGATACGGAGGTAGCCGTCGGCGGAGAGTTCGCCGATGTCGCCGGTGTGGAACCAGCCGTCCTCCTCCAGGACCTCGGCGGTCTTGTCGGGCAGGTTGTGGTAGCCCTGCATGATGCCGGGGCCGCGCAGCAGGATCTCGCCGTCGTCGGCGATGCGCACCTCGGTGCCGGGCAGCGGCTTGCCGACGGTGCCGGTGCGGTAGGCCTCGCCGGGGTTGACGAAGGAGGCAGCGGAGGACTCGGTGAGGCCGTAGCCCTCCAGGATGTGGATGCCCGCGCCGGAGAAGAAGAAGCCGATGTCCGGCGAGAGGGCCGCCGAGCCGGAGACACAGGCGCGGAGGTTGCCGCCGAAGGCCTCCCGGATCTTGGCGTAGACGAGCTTGTCGGCGACGGCGTGCTTGCTGCGCAGGCCGAAGGGGGCGCTCGCCGTGCCGGTGCGGCGGAAGTTGTCCTGGGTGACCTTGGCGTACTCGCGGGCGACCCCGGCCGCCCACTGGAAGATCTTGTACTTGGCGCCGCCGCCGGCCTTCGCCTTGGCGGCGACGCCGTTGTAGACCTTCTCGAAGATGCGGGGCACGGCCGCCATGTACGTCGGCCGGACCACCGGAAGGTTCTCGATGATCTTGTCGACGCGGCCGTCGACGGCGGTGACGTGGCCGACCTCGATCTGGCCGGAGGTGAGCACCTTGCCGAACACGTGGGCGAGCGGCAGCCACAGGTACTGGACGTCGTCGCTGTTGACCAGGCCGGTCGCGGCGATCGCCTTCGCCATGTACGACCAGCAGTCGTGCGGCAGGCGGACGCCCTTGGGGCGGCCGGTGGTGCCGGAGGTGTAGATGAGGGTGGCGAGCTGGTCCTTGGTGATCGCGGCGACGCGCTCCTTGACCAGCTCCGGCTCCTTCTGGAGGCGGGCGGCGCCACGCTGCTCCAGTTCGGCGAGTGTGATCACGAAGTCGTCGGTGTCGACGCCGGCCGGGTCGACGACCACGACCCGGGTGAGCTCGGGCAGCTCCGCGCGCTTCTCCACCGCCTTGGCGGCCTGCTCGGCGTTCTCCGCGATCAGCACCCGGCTCTGGGAGTCGGACAGGATGTACGCCGACTCGTCGGCGTTGGTCTGCGGGTAGATCGTGGTGGTGGCGGCGCCCGCGCAGAGGATGCCGAGGTCGGCGAGGATCCACTCGACCCGGGTCGCGGAGGCCAGCGCGACCCGCTGCTCCGGCTCCACGCCCAGCTCGATCAGGCCGGCCGCGATGGCGTGGACCCGCTCGGCAGTGTCCGCCCAGGTGAGCGACTTCCAGTCGTCCGGGCCCTCGCCGGAGGCCGGCGGGACGGGATGGCGGTAGGCCTCGGCGTCCGGTGTGGCCGCCACACGCTCCAGGAAGAGGGCCGCCACGGTCGGCGGTCGGTTCTCGATCAGTGTCTGTGTGTCGCTCACGACATCCTCCGGGGCCCGCGACGGTGCGGCTGGCTCAGTGCGGCTGGGGTTTCCTCGCGTCGTTGTTTAACTCGCGAGTAACTATCGAGCACGGACAGACTAAAGGTCGACCGGCCATGGCGTAAGGGGCCACGGCCTGTTACTTCGTACAGAGAGCTACCCAACCGACGCTCAGGGCCCGCCGCGCTCGCGTGCGACGGGCCCGGGTTCGCCCGGATTGCGGAGTGACCCGCAGTAACCGCGACTACTTCTTGCCCTTGCCCGATCCCGCGCTGTCATCGCTGGACAGGACGGCGATGAAGGCCTCCTGCGGAACCTCCACGGAACCCACCATCTTCATCCGCTTCTTGCCTTCCTTCTGCTTCTCCAGCAGCTTCCGCTTACGGGAGATGTCACCGCCGTAGCACTTGGCGAGGACGTCCTTGCGGATGGCGCGGATGGTCTCGCGGGCGATGACGCGGGAGCCGATGGCGGCCTGCACCGGCACCTCGAAGGCCTGGCGCGGGATGAGCTCCTTGAGCTTGGCGACGAGCCGCACGCCGTACGCGTACGCCTGGTCCTTGTGGGTGATCGCGGAGAAGGCGTCCACCTTGTCGCCGTGCAGCAGGATGTCGACCTTGACCAGGCTGGAGGTCTGCTCGCCGGTGGGCTCGTAGTCGAGCGAGGCGTAGCCGCGGGTCTTGGACTTCAACTGGTCGAAGAAGTCGAAGACGATCTCGGCGAGGGGCAGGGTGTAGCGGATCTCGACGCGGTCCTCGGAGAGGTAGTCCATGCCGAGCAGCACACCGCGCCGGTTCTGGCACAGCTCCATGATCGAGCCGATGAACTCGCTGGGCGCGAGGATCGTCGCCCGCACGACCGGCTCGTAGACCTCGCTGATCTTCCCCTCGGGGAACTCGCTCGGGTTGGTGACGGTGTGCTCGGTGCCGTCCTCCATGACCACGCGGTAGACCACGTTGGGGGCGGTGGCGATGAGGTCGAGGCCGAACTCGCGCTCGAGGCGCTCACGGATCACGTCGAGGTGGAGCAGGCCGAGGAAGCCCACGCGGAAACCGAAGCCGAGGGCCGCGGAGGTCTCCGGCTCGTAGACCAGGGCGGCGTCGTTGAGCTGGAGCTTGTCGAGTGCCTCGCGCAGCTCCGGGTAGTCGGAGCCGTCCAGGGGGTAGAGGCCCGAGAACACCATCGGCTTGGGGTCCTTGTAGCCGCCGAGCGCCTCCTCGGCGCCCTTGCTCTGGGTGGTGACGGTGTCACCGACCTTGGACTGGCGGACGTCCTTCACACCCGTGATCAGATAGCCCACCTCGCCGACGCCGAGGCCGTCGGCGGGCAGCATTTCCGGCGAGTTGGTGCCGATCTCCAGCAGCTCGTGGGTGGCGCCGGTGGACATCATCCGGATGCGCTCGCGCTTGTTGAGCTGGCCGTCGATGACACGGACGTACGTCACGACACCGCGGTAGGAGTCGTAGACCGAGTCGAAGATCATCGCGCGGGCGGGGGCGTCCTTGACGCCGACCGGTGCGGGGACGTCGGCGACCACCCGGTCCAGCAGCGCCTCGACACCGAGGCCGGTCTTCGCGGACACCTTGAGCACGTCGTCGGGGTCGCAGCCGACCAGGTTCGCCAGCTCCTCGGCGAACTTCTCCGGCTGCGCGGCCGGCAGGTCGATCTTGTTGAGCACCGGGATGATCGTGAGGTCGTTCTCCATCGCCAGGTAGAGGTTGGCGAGGGTCTGGGCCTCGATGCCCTGGGCGGCGTCGACGAGGAGGATCGTGCCCTCGCAGGCGGCGAGGGAGCGGGACACCTCGTAGGTGAAGTCGACGTGCCCCGGGGTGTCGATCATGTTGAGGATGTGCGTGCTGCCCTTGTCGTGGGTCGGCGCCCACGGCAACCGCACGGCCTGGGACTTGATCGTGATGCCGCGCTCACGCTCGATGTCCATGCGGTCGAGGTACTGGGCGCGCATCTGCCGCTGCTCGACCACTCCGGTCAGCTGGAGCATCCGGTCGGCGAGCGTGGACTTGCCGTGGTCGATGTGCGCGATGATGCAGAAATTGCGGATCAGCGCGGGGTCGGTACGGCTCGGCTCGGGCACATGGCTGGGGATCGCGGGCACGCAGGGTCCTGATTCTTGAGGCGTCCGCATACGTGTGCTTGTGCGTCTGCGGTCTCGGGTCGGATCGATACGTAGCCTCCATGGTCCCACGGGTGGGGACCCGGGACCGGTTTGGGCCACCTAATGAGCCGCTGGTAGTGTGGGGGGCTGTGTCTCATGCCCTCTCAGCGCGAGGCACACCCCAAGAAAATCACCCGGTACCGAGCCGTGCGGCTCCCGCACGGTCCCGTGCCAGAACCTGTAGAGGCTCAATTCGTGGCGAACATCAAGTCCCAGATCAAGCGGAACAAGACCAACGAGAAGGCCCGGCTGCGCAACAAGGCCGTCAAGTCCTCTCTGAAGACCGCGATCCGCAGGGCCCGTGAGGCCGCCGCCGCGGGTGACGTCGAGAAGGCCACCGAGTACCAGCGCGTCGCCGCGCGTCAGCTCGACAAGGCCGTCTCCAAGGGCGTCATCCACAAGAACCAGGCCGCCAACAAGAAGTCGGCGCTGGCGCAGAAGGTCGCGGCCGTCAAGGGCTGAACAACCCTGTGATCTGATCGCCGGCGGGACCCCGGGCGGGCCCTCTCTCATCCGCCCCCGGCCGGCACCCCGAGCTCGTACGCGGCCTGCGTTCGCCACGCGGGTACGAGCTCACACGCTTCATCCGGAGGCCCCGCCCTCACCCTTCCCCAGGGTGGGTGGCGGGGCCTTCTGTTGGTCGGCTACGCCCAGAAGTCGTTCACCGCGTCCATGTCGGCGACGCACTCGTCCAGGTCCGTCATCTTGTCCCCGACGATCCGGAAGACGATGCATCCGTCCTCGTCCAGGTGCTTGCCCTTGCGGTCGGCCGTCGCGTGGTGCACGCCCACGGCGTGTCCGCGGCCGTCTACGAGGATCTGCCGCAGCTCGACGGTGAACGTCCCGCCGGTCTCCTCACCGATCCGCCGGTACATGTCGATGATCTCGTCCCGGCCCTTGAAGTCACCGGACAGCGCGCCGGACCCCGGCACATGGTGGGTCGCGTCCGACGCCAGCATGCCGCGCAGGGTCTCCATGTCCCCGCGGGTGAAGGCCTCGTATCCCTTTCGGACGATCTGTGCGCTCGGGTGTTCAGCCATTGTGCTCGCCACCTCTCCGTGCGCTCGGGCGACCTACGGCTGACACTTCCGATTCTCCCCCTCGCGGAGGGGCGGGAGAACTCGATCAACGGCCGTGCGTGCGGGCTATGACCTGCCTCGCGACCGCGCCGCGCGGGCGATGGTGACCACCGCCTTCTCCAGGGCGTACTCCGGGTCGTCCCCGCCGCCCTTGACTCCCGCGTCCGCCTCGGCGACCGCGCGCAGTGCCACGGCCACGCCGTCCGGGGTCCAGCCGCGCATCTGCTGCCGCACCCGGTCGATTTTCCACGGCGGCATGCCCAGCTCCCGGGCGAGATCGGCGGGCCGGCCGCCGCGCGCCGACGACAGCTTCCCGATCGCCCGTACGCCCTGCGCGAGCGCGCTGGTGATCAGCACCGGGGCCACCCCGGTCGACAGTGACCAGCGCAGGGCCTCCAAAGCCTCCGCCGCGCGTCCTTCGACCGCCCGGTCGGCGACGGTGAAGCTCGATGCCTCCGCCCGCCCGGTGTAGTACCGGCCCACGACCGCCTCGTCGATGGTGCCCTCGACGTCCGCGACCAGCTGGGACACGGCCGAGGCCAGCTCGCGCAGATCGCTGCCGATGGCGTCGACCAGCGCCTGGCACGCCTCGGGCGTGGCGGACCTCCCGGCGGTGCGGAACTCGCCCCGCACGAAGGCCAGCCGGTCCGCCGGCTTGGTCATCTTCGGGCACGCCACCTCCCGCGCCCCCGCCTTGCGCGCCGCGTCGAGCAGGCCCTTGCCCTTGGCTCCGCCCGCGTGCAGCAGCACGAGGGTGATCTCCTCGGCGGGCGATCCGAGGTACGCCTTCACATCCTTGACGGTGTCGGCCGACAGGTCCTGCGCCTGGCGTACGACCACGACCTTGCGCTCCGCGAAGAGCGACGGGCTGGTCAGCTCGGCGAGCGTGCCCGGCTGGAGCTGGTCGGGGGTCAGGTCGCGTACGTCCGTATCGGCGTCGGCCGCCTTCGCGGCGGCGACCACCTCCCGCACGGCGCGGTCGAGCAGCAGCTCCTCCTGGCCCACGGCGAGCGTCACGGGGGCGAGGGGGTCGTCGGATCCGGTCTTCCTGGCCATCGCGACAAGCATCCCACGCCCCACTGACAACGCCGCCGGCTACGGCTCCTCCCGCCAGCCCTCCCACTCGCCGGCGAACTCGTTCAGCTCGCCGGGGTCGAGCCGCCCGGCCTCGTCCCGCAGGACGACGAGCCACTGCGCGTCCTCCGCGTCGTCCTCACCGGCCAGCGCGTCCCGCACCAGCCGCGGCTCCTCGTCGACCCCGAACCGTTCCCCGAGGGCCTCGGCCACCTCTTCCGCGGCATCACGGTCGGGCAGCACCAGCACATGTCGCACATCACTCACACGGGCCATTGTCCGGCACGCCGTCCCACACCTTCGGCACCGTGTCCAGCGACGCGATGCCGAACCGGTCCCGGTAGAGCGCCAGCACCTCCTCGTCCGTGCCGGTCTCCCGTTCCTCCCGCGTCCCGTCCGGCGCCGTGACGGTGAACCGCCGGCCGCTGAGCGTGATCCGTCCCCCGTCCCCGGTCGGCGACCGCAGGGTCAGGGTCGCAACCGCCGGTCAGTGGCTGGTGGGGCCGTCGGTGAGGGGCCGGTCGTGGGTCAGGTAGGCGGTGTTGTTGGTGAGCGTTTCGTGGTGGTCGCACAGTGCCAGCACCGCGCAGGCAAGCCGCTTGACGCGGGCGACCTCACCGGCCAGACCGGCGGCCTCCGGCTCGGTGAGCCACCGCCGTGCTTCCCGGACGCCGGCGAGCGCCGCCCGGGCCTGGATGTCGCCGCTGTCGCGCCGGTCAGTGAGTTCCTCGAGGAGCGGCAGCAGTTGGTCCAGGTGCCGGCGGAAGTCGTGGTCGAAGCGGGCGACGTCGCCGTGACGCGGGAGGGTGGGCCGGTCGATGAACCAGGAGGCGACGGCGCGCATGGAGCCGATGCCGGCCGGTCCGGCCTCCGTGCCCGGGTGGTTGGTGTTCACCGGGTCACCGCCTGCCCGGCACGGTGGCGGGGGCATGCGCAGGGCGGCCAGTTGTGTCCGAGAGGGATGGGCCCTCGGCCGTTCGTGACGCACACGGTCCCCCGGTCCTCGATCACCCGGCCGCACTGGTTCACGGTGAAGACCTCGATGGTCATCTTGACGCCGAGTTTTCTGCGGGCTGTAGCGTTCATGGTGTCGACGCTCCTATGCAGCGTTGGCCACCCCCCGGGGCCGCTCGCAGCGCGGTCGCCGGGGTGCCTTCGTAGCCAGAGTGCCGACGCGAGGAGGCCCTAACTATCAGTCTTGGCTGATAGTTAGGGCCAGTAGCTAACGGTCCGTCACATACCGAGCCAAGAGCCGAAGTTGCCGAAGCTGTCCGGCATCTGCCGCCTTGCCGCGTCCAGGCCGGCGTACGTCTCCCGGACAGTCGGGTGGTAACGGGTCTGTTGGGGTGCCAGCTTCCGCGCGGCCAGCAGGCTCTTGAATGCCGCGTCGGTCTGGCCGGTCCACATCTGGGCCCGCGCGACCTCCGCCTGGTGGTGGGCGAGTCGTGAGGGCGGCCACCCGTCGGGGAGGGTCATGCTCTGCGCCTGGCGGACAGCCTCCGAGTACAGGTCCAGCTCCGCCAGCACGCTGACTCGGTGCACCTTAACGTTCGTCGGCCCGAAGCTCAGCCAGTGCGTCTTCTCCGCCGGCCCGGTGCGCTCCGCGATCCGGGCCGCCTCGCTGAGGTGCCCTTCCGCTTCGTCCTTGTTCTTGTCCCGGCCGGCGAGGACGGCAGCCCCCAGGTGCAGTTGCCCAGTGACGACATCCAGGACGCGCCCGGACTCCGCCTGCTCCAGAGCGGCCATGCCCAGCACTATCAGTCGCTTGCCGGTCTTGTAGTCGCTGGCCCGCAGGTAAGCGAGTGCCCGCAGGTACTGGCGCATGCCGGACAGCACGGGGTCGGACGCCCGCCGGGCTGCCCAGTCCATGCGGTCCAGGGCGACGGTGCACAGGTCCGGGTAGCCCAATTTGGTCGTGACGTCGTACGCGGTCCGATAGGTGCTGGCGAGCAACTGCCAACTGCGGTCGTCCGCCGCCAGGTGCGCGTTCGTGGTCACCTCGTGGATGAGGCCGGGGAGGTCGGCGGCGACCTGCTTGATGTTCGTGGCGCGGACCAAGGCACAGAGCCGCTCCGCGTGCTCCTCCAGCTCGCCGACCGGGCGGGGGCTCACGTCCGGGTCGGGGCCGAGGTCGTAGATGTTCAGCGCTTCCCGGATCGGGTTGATCAAGCCGTCGAGCTGGTCCTGGCGCAGCTCGTCGAGATACGGCTGCCCGGTGAGGTCCGTGACGGGCAGCGACAGGGTCCGGGCGAGCGCTCCGAGGACGGAAGGGCTGGCAGGCATGATGCCCTGCTCAACCTTCGTCAAGGTGCTGTAGGAGACATGCGACAGGTCGGCCAGCTCGCGCTGCGTCAGTCGGCGGAGTTTGCGGGCATGCGCGATGCGTGCACCCGCGCGTTCTTCAGTGGACGGGGGCATACGGAGCTCCGTTCTGAACTCGACACTCGGAACGGTACCCCCCCGACCACGTCCCGGAGGCCCGCTCAGCGGCGCTAGCCCCTTACGGGCGACGGCTGTTGCCGTGTCGGGTCACCGCCAGGTGGTCCTTTCCGGTGCCGGTTACCGCCAGGGCGCCGTCCTGGTCCGTGCGTAGGACCGTCGCGCCGTCGGTTGTCAATGCGGTGATCGTGGCCGGGGACGGGTGGCCATAGGTGTTGTCCTTTCCTGTGCTGATCAGGGCCAGTCGGGGGGATGCGCGGCGGATGAGGTCCGGGGACTGGTACGAAGAGCCGTGGTGGGGGACCTTGAGGACGTCCACGTCGGTCAGGCGGTCGGATGCCGGGGATCTTGCCAGGGCGCTTTGGGACGGGGGTTCCAGGTCGCCGAGGAGCAGCAGGCGGAGGCCCGCCGTGCGGACCAGCATGGCCACGCTGGAGTCGTTCGGGCCCTCCGCCGCCGGATGGGCGCCCGGCGGCGGCCACACCACCTCCCAGGACAGCCCGCCCGTGCGTCGCTCCTCGCCGGCGACGGCGTGCGTCACCGGGATGTGGTGGGCGGCCGCGAGTCTTCGTACGAACGCGGCCTGGTCGGCGGGCTCTTCGAACGCCGTGATCCCGATGCCGCCCACCTCCCGTCCGCGCAGGACCCCCGGCAGGCCCGCCACGTGGTCGGCGTGGAAGTGGGTCAGGACGACGAGCGGGACGCGGGTGATGCCCAGGGAGCGCAGGCAGCCGTCCACGAGGGCCGGGTCGGGACCGGCGTCCACGACCACGCCGGAGTCCTCGCCGGCCGCCAGCACCAACGCGTCGCCCTGACCGACATCGCACATCACCATGCGCCAGCCGGGCGGCGGCCAGCCCGTGACGGCCCGGGTCAGGGGCCGTGGCTGCACCACCAGGAGGAGCAGGAGCAGTGCGCCGGCAGCGCACCACCAGGGGTGGCGCAGCAGACGGCGGCCCAGGAGCAGTGCGACCACGGTGACGGCGCCGAGGGCCGCCGCTCCGGTCCAGCTCGCGGGCCAGTCCACGCCCGCGCCGGGCAGCGCGGCCCCGGTCCTGGCGACCTGCGCGATCCACTCCACGGGCCAGCTCGCGCACCAGGCCAGTGCCTTCGCCGCCGGCATCGCGACGGGCGCGGTGGCCAGGGCCAGAAAGCCGAGCACCGTGGCGGGTGCGAGCGCGAACTCCGCGAGCAGGTTGCACGGGATCGCCACCAGGCTCACCCGCGCGGCGAGCACGACCACCACCGGCGCGCACAGTGCCTGCGCGGCCCCTGCGGCGGCCAGCGCCTCCGCGAGACGGGGCGGGACGCCGCGCCGGCGCAGGCCCGCGCTCCAGCGCGGCGCGAGGGTGAGCAGGGCGCCGGTGGCCAGCACGGAGAGCAGGAAGCCGTAACTGCGGGCCAGCCAGGGGTCGTACAGCACCAGGAGCAGTACGGCCGTCGCCAGGGCCGGGATGAGGGATCTGCGGCGGCCGGTGGCGAGGGCGAGCAGGGCGACCGATCCGCAGGCGGCGGCCCGCAGCACGCTGGGGTCGGGCCGGCACACGACGACGAAGGCGAGGGAGAGCACGGCTCCCAGGAGGGCCGTCGCGCGTAGGGAGATGCCCAGGTGGGGGGCCAGGCCGCGGCGCTCGGCGTGCTGGGCCAGGCCGGGAGGGCCGAGGAGCAGGGCGAGGAGAATGGTGAAGTTCGCGCCGGAGACGGCGAGCGTGTGCGTGAGGTCGGTCTCCCTGAACGCCTCGTCCAGCTCCGGAGTGAGGCGCGCGGTGTCGCCCACGACCAGGCCGGGCAGCAGGGCACGCGCGTCCTCCGGCAGTCCGTCGGTCGCCTCCCGCAGTCCGGCCCGCAGCCGGCCCGCCAGCCGCTGGGGGTCGGACGGCCCGTGCACCGTCTGCGGTCCGTCCTCGCCCTTCACCCGCAGGACGGCCGCGAACCGGTCGCCGCCCGCCCTCGCCGGGGCCAGCCGTGCCTCGACCCGCAGTCGGGTGGAGGGCAGCAGGCCCAGCCAGGGCGAACTCCCTTGGTTCGTCGACGCGCTCGTCCGTCCGAGCGGATGCGCGTCGATGATCAGGAGGACGGGGGCCCGAGTCGTCCGCGCCGCTCCGTCAGGCCCCTCCACCCGTCGCACGTCCGCCTCGATCAGCACGGACGGCCGGGCCATGTGGTTTCCGCTGACCCTGGGCCGGCTGAGCCGGGGATCGACCGTGATCTCGACCTCGGCGGTGGCCTGGGCGTACTCCCGCGCCAGCTCGGGCACCGGGCCGCGCCGCAGGTCCGCGCCGTGCAGCCCCGCCGAGCCGGCGGCAGCGGCGGCGCAAAGCAGCGCGGCGGCTGCGGCGTGGGCCGTGGCGCGTCCCCGGCGCGTCAGGCGGCTCCGTGTCCCGAGGAGTGCGGCCGCGGTCAGCAGGGGCAGGATCACGGCGCCCGCCACCAGGGAGGGCGGTGCGTGCAGTATCAGCGCCGCCGTGGCCCACGCGATCAGTGCGGGCGGGACCAGCCGGAGGTCCGTGGGTCCTTCCTGTCTCGGATGCGCGGCGCCGAGCCGTTTGCCGGACGCAGCGTGCACGGGCCGGCGGGCGATGGCTTCCGGGGGTGGTGGGGCCTGCGCCTGGTCCGTCGTGCCGGTGCTCATGGCCGTACGAGGTTCCGCAGATCCGCGAAGCGGCGGTCGCCGATGCCATTGACGTCGCGCAGTTCGTCCACCGAGCGGAAGCCGCCGGTGCGGGTGCGGTGGTCGACGATGTGCTGGGCCAGCACGGGGCCGACTCCCGGGAGGGCGTCGAGCTGGTCCAGGGTGGCGGTGTTCAAGGACACCGGGGTCGGGGGGCCGGCCGCCGCCGTGCCGGTGCCGGGGGCGGGTGCGGGGGCTTGGGACGCCCCGGCGGGGGCCGGGCCTCCTACGACCAGTTGTTCGCCGTCGACGAGGAAACGGGCGCGGTTGAGGGTGTCGGTCTTCGTGCCGGGACGCACTCCGCCCGCCGCCCGCAGCGCGTCCTCGACGCGTGAACCGGCGGGCAGGCGATGGATGCCGGGGTCGCGCACCTTGCCGCTGACGTCGACGACGATCTCGGGCGCCGCCGAAGCGCCGGTCTTGGCCGCGCCGGCCGGTGCGGCGGGGAAGCTGTCCTTCTCGGCTGCCCGCTCACCGTGAGGGACGGCCGCCCGCACCACCTCCGGGGCCTTCACGGGCTGGGTCCGGCCTGCCCAGAAGTGCTGCACGGCGAAGCCGAGGACGAGTACGAGCAGTGCCGACAGTGCGATCACGCTGCGTCGTTCCAGACCGCAATGGATCTGCACCCATAGAGGGAGGCGCTCCCGGAGTGCGAGGGCGGCGCGGTTCGGTCGTCGGTCCGGGGGAGGTTCTGGGTCGTGCGTGGTGGGAGGCACGTCGGTGGCTCCGGATGCGGGCTCCTTGCGGCCTGGCGGCGGGTGGTGCGAGTCGGCCACTTGGGCGGCGGCAGGCGTGCGGCCGGGTGTGAGTGAGCGCACGACGATCGTTCGGCTGCCGGTCACCGGGCGGTACGTGGTTGCGGCGGTCCGCCGGCTCGTGTCGGCCGTCGTCGAATGGTTCACGGCCGCTAATGGGGCGGCTCGCCCCGCCGGGTTCGTTGCCCAGCTCGGTACTCGCCCGGCGCGCCTGTCGCCGGCGGGCGTCGGCGCCTGCGGGGTGCCGGCGTGCCCGCCCGTGCCGCCCGACTGCCCGCGGATCGCCTCGCTTTCGCCGAACAAGGTGTCCGCCCGGCGCCGGAGTTCCTCCGCCGAAGGGGGACGCTCCCGCTCCCGGGCCCGGTAACGGGGCCTGCCCGGGCGGCGGTGGCGGACGCGGTGGTCGGAGGCGGGGGCGCGGCCCGGGCCGCTGGTCGCGTGTGCGGTGCGTGAGCGTGATCGAAGTGCCATGCGATGAGGATCGGGGACTGCGGCCGATCCGCAATGATCATGGTCGAATTCCGGGGATTACTGGCCGGTTGTGGACAACTTCGTCACCCTTCCGAGCGGCGCCCCCTGATCCCACCGCCCCGACCCCGCCTCATCGAGCCGAGACCACAACCCCCAGCAGCCCCGGCCCCGTATGCGCCCCGATCACCGCACCCACCTCGCTGACGTGCAGCTCCGCCAGTTTCGGCAGCCGGGTCCGCAGTCGTTCCGCGAGGGCCGACGCGCGTTCGTGGGCGGCGAGATGGTGAACGGCGACATCGACCTCCGCGCCGCCCGCCCGGTCGGCCGCGATCTCCTCCAGCCGGGCGATCGCCTTCGACGCCGTCCGCACCTTCTCCAGCGGTTCGATACGGCCGCCGGCCAGCTGGAGCAGCGGCTTCACCGCGAGGGCCGAGCCCAGCAGGGCCTGGGCGGCGCCGATCCGGCCGCCCCGGCGCAGATAGTCGAGCGTGTCGACGTAGAAGTAGGCCGATGTGCCCGCCGCCCGCTTCTCCGCGGCCGTGACCGCCTCGTCCACGGTGCCGCCCGCCTCCGCGGTCTCCGCCGCCGCCAGCGCGCAGAAACCGAGCGCCATGGCGATCATGCCGGTGTCCACCACCCGCACCGGCACCGGCGCCCCGCGGGAGGCGACGACCGCCGCGTCGTAGGTGCCGGAGAGCTCGGCGGACAGATGCAGGGAGACGATGCCGGTGGCGCCGGACTCGGCGACCTTGCGGTAGGTCTCGGCGAAGACCTCGGGGCCGGGCCGTGACGTCGTGACCGGGCGCCGCTTCTGCAAAGCCTGGGCCAGGGACCGGGTGGAGATCTCGGTGCCCTCTTCGAGCGCGCGGTCGCCGAGGACCACGGTCAGGGGTACCGCCGTGATGCGGTGCCGCTCCATCGTCGGGGCCGGAAGGTAGGCCGTTGAATCGGTGACGATCGCGACATGGCGGGACATGAGCTGGAGGTTACCTGGCGTAGTGTCCGTGCGGCAGCCCGGGCCCGCGGGCCGCGTCGGGCCGCGGCCGGATCAGGCGGTCCGGGCCGTGCTCACGTGGTGCTCTCCGGACGCGGCTTCTTCTCCCAGGAGTACGCCTGCCGAGGCGCGGGCGGGTCGAGGGCGGCGCGCTCGGGGTCCTGTTCCGGCTTCCGCCCGGAGGCCGGAGCCGGCGATTCCGGCCAGGTCTGGCCGGCCGACGGGGCGTCGGCGGCGGGGGCCTCGGGCCAGGGCGGGGGTGCGGGCTGCGCTTCCGTCGCGGTCCAGTGCCGCAGCGCTCCGGCCTCCATGTCGATCTGGCCGCTCAGGGAGTCCAGATCATCGTCGGCGAAGCGGCGGGTGCGGTCGCGGACCGCCCAGCGCAGGGAGTCGGCGGAGCCTGTGATGCGCTCGGTGCGCTCCCGCAGCTCGGGCAGCCGCGCGGCGAGGGTGGTGCGGTCCGGTTCGGACTCCAGGCGCCTGAGTTCGCCGTCCAGGTCATGGCCGTGCGTGCTGAGCCGCCGGAACAGGTCGAGGGACTCCTTGAGGGAGGCATCCTCGGTGGCGGCGGCCTCCAGCGCATCCTGTGTGGCCCGCATGGAGGTGCGCAGCGTGAGCCGCAGCTGGGCGATCTCACCGGCCGGGCCGGACTGGGCGAATGCCTTGGCCCTCAGGGTGTGGTCCTCGACGGTGCGGCGGGCCTGGGTGAGGTGACGGTCCGCGCTGCGCTTGGCAGCGCCGACGACCTTCACCGTGGCGTAGACGCCGAGCGCCACGAAGAGCACGAAGAGCACGAAGAGCAGGGCGATCACTGCGAACACCGCTTCCACGAGGCTCCTCCTCCAGGCTTTTCGGCCTGTCCCGGCAACGTCCCGGCACGCTCCGCGCCGCTCTTCAACGGTAAACGCAACGGGCAGGTCAGGAGTTCCGAGAGAACCCCGAACCTGCCCGTAGGGGACTACCCGGAGCCCCTGTTCCGGCCTCCGGCTACGCCCCCGTTCTCACCTCACGCCGGGACGATGTTCACCAGCTTCGGTGCCCGCACGATGACCTTGCGGATCCCGGCCCCGTCCAGCGCCGCGACGACCCTGTCGTCGGCCAGCGCGACCTTCTCCAGTTCGTCCTCGGAGATATCCGGGGACACCTCCAGCCGCGCCTTGACCTTGCCCTTGATCTGCACGACGCAGGTGACGGTCTCGTCGACCACGTACGCCGGGTCGGCGACCGGGAAGTCCTGGTGCACCACCGAGTCGGTGTGCCCCAGCTTGCGCCACAGCTCCTCGGCGATGTGCGGGGCCAGCGGCGCCACCAGCAGCACCAGGGACTCCGCGACCGGGCGCGGCAGCGCGCCCGACCGCTTGGTCAGGTGGTTGTTCAGCTCGGTGACCTTGGCGATGGCGGTGTTGAAGCGCATGCCCTCCAGGTCGCCGCGCACCCCGTCGATCGCCTTGTGCAGGGCGCGCAGCGTGTCCTCGTCGATGTCGGCGGCCTCGGTGTCGACGACGGTCACCTCTCCGGTCGCCTCGTCGACGATGTTGCGCCACAGCCGCTGCAGCAGCCGGAACTGGCCGACCACCGCGCGGGTGTCCCACGGGCGGGACACGTCCAGCGGGCCCATGGCCAGCTCGTACAGGCGCAGCGTGTCGGCACCGTACTCGGCGCAGATCTCGTCCGGAGTGACCGCGTTCTTCAGGGACTTGCCCATCTTGCCCAGCAGCCGGGTGACACGCTCGCCCTGGTACCAGTAGCCGCCGTCGTGCTCCTCCACCTCGGCGGCCGGTACGGCGATGCCCCGGCTGTCGCGGTAGACGTAGGCCTGGATCATGCCCTGGTTGTACAGCTTGTGGAACGGCTCGGACGAGGACACGTGGCCCAGGTCGTACAGCACCTTGGACCAGAAGCGCGCGTACAGCAGGTGCAGCACGGCGTGTTCGGCGCCGCCGACGTACAGGTCGACGCCGCCGTGCGGCATGCCCTCGCGCGGGCCCATCCAGTACCGCTCGATCTCCGGGTCGACCAGCTTCTCGCTGTTGTGCGGGTCCAGGTATCGCAGCTCGTACCAGCAGGAACCGGCCCAGTTGGGCATGGTGTTGGTCTCGCGGCGGTACCGGCGCGGGCCGCGGCCGTCGCCCAGGTCCAGGGTGACGTTCACCCAGTCCTCGTTGCGGGACAGCGGCGTCTCGGGCTCGGTGTCGGCGTCGTCGGGGTCGAAGGTGCGGGGGCTGTAGTCCTCGACCTCGGGCAGCTCCAGCGGCAGCATCGACTCGGGCAGGGCGTGGGCGACGCCGTCCTCGTCGTAGACGATCGGGAAGGGCTCGCCCCAGTAGCGCTGACGGCTGAACAGCCAGTCGCGCAGGCGGAAGTTGACGGTGCCCTCGCCGTGGCCCTCGCGCTCCAGCCACTCGGTGATGCGGGCCTTGGCCTCGGCGACGCCCAGGCCGTCCAGGGAGACGCCGGGGCCGGTCGAGTTCATGATCTTCGCGTCGTAGGAGACGAAGGCGTCGTCCCACGTCGCGGGGTCGGCGCCGCGGCCGTCGGTCGGTTCGACCACGCAGACCATGGGCAGCTCGAAGGCGCGCGCGAACGCGAAGTCGCGCGTGTCGTGGGCGGGGACGGCCATGATCGCGCCGGTGCCGTAGCCCATCAGGACGTAGTCGGCGATGAAGACGGGCACCTTGGCACCGTTGACCGGGTTGGTCGCGTACGCGCCGATGAAGACGCCGGTCTTGTCCTTGGCCTCGGCCTGCCGCTCGACGTCGGACTTCGAGGCGGCCTGCGCGCGGTAGGCGGCGACGGCCTCGGTGGGTGTCGCGTGGCCGCCGGTCCACACCTCGTGGGTGCCCTCGGGCCAGGCGTCCGGGGTGAACTTCTCGACCAGCGGATGCTCGGGCGCCAGCACCATGTACGTGGCGCCGAACAGGGTGTCGGGGCGCGTGGTGAAGACGGTGATGTTCTCGCCGTCGATGGGGAAGTCGACGCGGGCGCCCTCGGAGCGGCCGATCCAGTTGCGCTGCTGCAGCTTGATGGCCTCGGGCCAGTCCAGGTCGTCCAGGTCGTCCAGCAGACGGTCGGCGTAGGCGGTGATGCGCATGTTCCACTGGCGCAGCTTGGCCTTGAAGACGGGGAAGTTGCCACGCTCGGAGCGGCCCTCGGCGGTGACCTCCTCGTTGGCCAGCACGGTGCCCAGGCCCGGGCACCAGTTGACGGGCGCGTCGGAGGCGTAGGCCAGGCGGAACTCGCCCAGGACGTCGGCGCGCTCGGCCTCGGTCAGCTCGCTCCACGGGCGCGTGTGGCCGGGGACGGGGCGCTCACCGGACTCGAACTGGGCGATCAGCTCGGAGATCGGGCGGGCCTTCTTCGCCTCCTCGTCGTACCAGGAGTTGAAGATCTGCAGGAAGATCCACTGGGTCCACTTGTAGTAGTCCGGGTCGATCGTGGCGACCGACCGGCGCTTGTCGTGGCCCAGGCCCAGCCGGCGCAGCTGGCTCTGCATGTTCTTGATGTTGGCCTCGGTGGACACGCGCGGGTGCGTGCCGGTCTGCACGGCGTACTGCTCGGCGGGCAGGCCGAAGGCGTCGAAGCCCAGGGTGTGCAGGACGTTGTGCCCGGTCATGCGCTGGAAGCGGGCGAAGACGTCGGTGGCGATGTAGCCCAGGGGGTGACCGACGTGCAGGCCCGCCCCGGAGGGGTACGGGAACATGTCCATGATGTACTTCTTGGGCCGGGCGACCAGCTCCGGGTCGCCCGCCAGGTCGCCCTTGGGGTTGGGCGCGGCGTACGTCCCCTCGGCGTCCCAGACGTCCTGCCAGCGTGCCTCGATCTCGGCGGCCAGGGCGGCCGTGTAGCGGTGCGGCGCGGCCTCCGCGGCTGCGGGGTTCGTCTCGCTCATGATCCTCAAAGCTCCATCGATCGTCTCTGCCTGCTGCTGCGACTGCCGGAAATGAAAAATCCCCTCGCACAGGAGGGGACGCCGCGCCGATTCCGACCCACCGGTCACCGGCGGTCGGGACTGATCAGCGCGGCTCGCTAAGCAGAAGGCGTACGGCACGCATGGCGACAGGGTACCGCATGCCATGGATCCGACCGCGACGCTTCCCCGCCACGTTGACCGAAGGTCAAAGGTTACTTCGCGTAACGACCACTAAGGGACATCACAACGGGCTCATTGTCTTTTGATAACAGCGCAATAACTCAAACCTGGTACTGATCCGTACGACGCCCCTTAGAGTTCGGCAGCGGGACCGCTTTACCGAACCGTTCGGAGTTGCCCCCATGAACCCTCGTCCAGACAGCAGCCCACCCCCCGCTCGGGGCCGGTCGGCTGCGACTCCGTCGTGCCCGCTCCACGTCGTGATGTCGGGAGGTAGGTCGTGAGGCCGGACGACAGCACGGCGGACGACTGGTTCCTCGAGTTCCTCAACTTCGGCGTCGGCGTGCTCTCACTCGTCTGCCTCAGCTGCTCGGTGATCTGGGGACTCGTCGCCCAGGACCGCATCCTGCTCGGCCCCCGCCAGCGGATCCTGGCGCAGGCGGTGCACCGCAGCACCGCGGTCGCCTCGATCGTCTTCCTGGTCATCCACATCGTCATCAAGCTGGCCCTCGACCACACCACGTGGATCGCCGCGGTGATCCCCTTCGGGCTGGCCCTCACCGACGACGAGGCCGTCGCCGGCCGGTCCTTCCTGATCGGCCTGGGCACGCTCGCCGGCATGCTGATGATCTTCGTGGGCATCACCGGGATCCTGCGCAACCGCTTCGCCTCCCCGGCCCCCGTAGCGGCCCGCTGGCGGGCGATGCACATGCTGGCCTATCCGGCCTGGTGTGCCGCGCTCGTGCACGGCCTCTACGCGGGTCGCGCGGCGAAGCCGATCTTTCTGATCCTCTACGGGCTGTCGCTGCTCGGCGTCCTCACGGCCCTGGTGGTGCGGGCCTCCCCGCCCCGGGTCAAGCGCAGAATCGCCGAGCGGATCACCGCGCTGATCGGCACCGACCAGCAGCGGGAACGGGAGGAGAAGCTGGAGGAGAGCCGGGCCCGGACGGCCGAGGCGTCCCTGCCCGGCTACGGCAGGCGCGGCACCGCCCGGGGCGACGGCCGGCCGGGCGGCGAACGCCCGCTGTACGAGAGCGCCGAGCGCGCCCCTGCCCCGGAACCGGCGAACGGCTTCGCGGCCGCCTACCGCGCGGTGTCGGCACCCGGCCGGCCCGCGGCCGGATCGCCGCCCCTCGCTGCCGACGCGACCGCCCGCATGGAGCTGCCGCTGGACATGCAGCCCACCGAGGCCATGCCACGCGTGGACGGCCCCGCCGGCACCTCGGGCAGTTGGCCGGTCCCGTCGCCGCCGCCGGTCGGCGAGGCCCCGCCGTCGTCGTACGACCCGCTCAACGACACCGGATACAACATCCCGGCCTACGACAATTCGGTCGGCGCCGGCTATGGCTCAAGTGATGTGTACGACACCGGTGAGACGAACAGCCTCTACGGCACGTACAACCCGAGTGACACGTACAACAGCGGTCCCACCCCTGAAACACCCTCCGGTGCGTCGCCGTCGTCGACCTACGACTTCGGCGCACCGGGTTCGGGCGAACCTTGGAACATGCCGTCCGGAGGCTATAAGTGAACGAGGCTCTGCCCGACGTACCCGAAGTCCGCGTGGTCGGGCTTCCCCAGCTGACGTCGGGCTTCGACCTTGTCGACCGGCTCGATCTGCCCATGCACCTCAAGGTGCACGGGCCGCTCGAGCCATTGGGCGGTGAGCAGCTCGCGCAGCTCGCCGAACGCATCAATCTCAGGGGCCGCGGCGGCGCGGGCTTCCCCTTCCACAAGAAGCTGCGCTCGGTCGCCGAAGCGGCGATCAAGCGCGGCGTCCGGCCGGTCGTCGTCGTCAACGGCAGCGAGGACGAGCCGGCCTGCCGCAAGGACACGGTGCTCATCAACCGGGCCCCGCATCTCATCCTGGACGGCGCGCTGCTGTGCGCCGAGGCCATGGGTGCCCGCACGCTCGTGGTGGGAGTCACCCGTGAGTCCACCCAGCGCTCGATGGAACAGGCGCTCGCCGAGCGCGGCCTGAGCAACGGCCGCCGCTCCGCGCTGCGCGCCCGCGTGCAGCGCAACCCGGTCCGCATGGTGACGGGGGCCGCGGCCTCCCTGATCCGGTCCATCGACGGCGGCCCGGCCATCCCGCCGGGCCGCAAGGTCAGCGCCTCGAGGAACGGCGTCGGCGGCGCGCCCACACTGCTGTCCAACGCCGAGACCTTCGCCCAGCTCGCCATCGCCGCCCGCATCGGCCCGGAGCGCTACGGCAACACGGGCCTGTACGACGAGCCGGGCACCGTGATGCTCACGGTGTCCGGGGCGGTGACCCGCCCCATGGTGATCGAGGTGCCGACGGGTGTGCCGCTGCGCTACGTCCTGCAGCTCGCCGGCGGCCCGCCGGTGCCGCAGGGGGTGCTGACGGGCGGTTATCACGGCAAGTGGATCGACGCGGCGACCGTCAACGAGGCGATCGTCTCCCGCAACTCCCTGGACGCGGTGGGCGGTTCGCTGGGCGCGGGCGCGATCCTGCCGATCAGTCAGGACACCTGCCCGCTGGGCGAGTCGCTGATGGTGGCGAAGTGGCTGGCCGAGGAGAGCGCCGGCCAGTGCGGCCCCTGCTACCTGGGTCTGCCGGCCGCCGCGCGCGGTCTGGAGGACATCCTCAACGGCGGCGGTCCGGCCGCCCTGGAGGCCGTCAAGCAGGTCGCCAAGAACGTGAAGCGGCGCGGCGCCTGTTCGCACCCGGACGGCTCCGCGATGTTCCTGGAGTCGACCGTCAAGGCGTTCACCGACGACCTGGCCGCCCATGTCCTCGGCAACGGCTGCGGACGGCCCGTGGCGGGCGTTCTGCCGCTCTTCGAGGGAGGCAGGGCCCCTACGGGCATCCCGGGCGGCGGAGGCGAGGAGAACGGCCCCAGCCGTCAGAAGATCTACGTCGACTGGACGCTGTGCCGGGGCCACGGTCTGTGCGCGGACATCCTCCCCGAGGTCTTCCAGCTCGGCGCGGACGGTTTCCCGACGGTGGCTCAGGCGCAGGTGCCGCGCTTCGCGGAGGCCAAGGCGCTGCGCGCGGTGCGCCGCTGTCCGGCGCTGGCCCTGCGCATCGAGGACGAGTCGCCCCAGGCCAAGGCGCCCTCGCGCAATCTGCCGGTGCTCTCCCAGGGACGCGGCCGGCGCGCCCTGGGACGCTGACGGCGACCGCCCGGGGCGGCCTTCGGGCCGCCCCGGCGCGGACGACCCTCACCACCCGCGCCGTACAACCAGCGAAGGCGGACCATCCGTTCGGATGATCCGCCCTCGACTTCAGTGGAGCTAAGGAGAATTGAACTCCTGACCTCCTGCATGCCATGCAGGCGCTCTACCAACTGAGCTATAGCCCCTTGCCGTGCTCCGCCCGGTTTCCCCGGCGGCGTCGCCAACTTTACACGGTCGACCCGGCCCAACACCAAATCGGTTTCGCTTCGCTCGGGCCCTGTCCGGTTTGCCCGCACGGGGTCATGCGGTCACGAACGAGTAGAAGCGCTTGAGGGTGCAGTGTTCCTCCAGGAGCCGCCCGTAGATCGGCTCGCCCTCGAGTTCGCGGTACGTCTCGATGGGGTCGCCTTTTATGATCAGCGCCCGCGCGCACTCCTCGCACCAGTACTGGTAGTCGGGATTGAGCGGCTCCATGTCACGGACGATCGGCGTGCCGCTGCCGCACCAGTCGCACTTCCGCCTGTGTGCACCCATCGGTCAGCTCCAGCTGTGGCCGCAGGCCGTGCACACGAAGGAGATCCCGCCGTTGTCGCCGAGTACCTGGGCGACGTGCGCGGAACCGCAGGAAGGGCAGCTGAGCCGGGTCGAGGTCCGTCGGGTCGACACCGCTCCGAGAAGGTGGTCGACCTCCTCGAGGATGCTCGCAGGCATCACAACTCCCTCCCGTCGGGCCGCGCCCCCTTCCGGTCGTTTGATTCTGCCACGACCGGGCCAATACGGTCAGCGACGCCGGGGTACCGGTCGGGACACGGCTCGGCGCCTCGCAGACGTATACGCCTCGGGGACCCGTCCTGCTCATCTGCGGACAACGAAAAATCCCGCCTCCCTGAGGGGAGGCGGGATCTTCGTCATGTGGAGCTAAGGAGAATTGAACTCCTGACCTCCTGCATGCCATGCAGGCGCTCTACCAACTGAGCTATAGCCCCGAACCACACGGCGTAGCCGTTTGGTGTTCCGTCCCGCTCGGCGGGGCGAACAAGAGGAACTTTAGCCTGCGACCTGCCAGAAAGTGAAATCCGGGTCCCGGGGCGGTCCCGGCCCGGGACCCGCGGCTCCCGCCCGCCGGAGCCGGGGCCCTCGGGCCCTCAGTCGTCGTCGCCGAGCACGGGTTCCGGCAGGGTGCCGGCGTTGTGCTCCAGCAGGCGCCAGCCCCGGGCGCCCTCGCCGAGGACCGACCAGCAGCAGTTGGTGAGGCCGCCCAGGCTCTCCCAGTTGTGCGGGTCGAGGCCGAGCAGCCGGCCGATGGTGGTGCGGATGGTGCCGCCGTGGCTGACCACGACGAGCGTGCCGTCCTCCGGAAGCTTCTCGGCGTGCCGCAGCACCACGGGGGCGGCGCGGTCGGCGACCTCGGTCTCCAGCTCGCCGCCGCCCCGGCGAACCGGCTCACCGCGCTTCCACGCGGCGTACTGGTCGCCGTACCTGGCGATGATCTCGTCGTGCGTCAGGCCCTGCCAGACGCCCGCGTAGGTCTCCCGCAGGGCCTCGTCGTGGGTGACGTGCAGGCCGGTGAGCGCGGCGAGCTCCGCGGCGGTGTCGGCGGCCCGCTTCAGGTCGGAGGAGATGATCGCGTCGGGCCGCAGGCCGGCCAGGAGCCGGGCGGACCGGCGGGCCTGGGCGATGCCGGTCTCGGTGAGCTCGACGTCCGTGGAGCCCTGGAAGCGGCGCTCCACGTTCCAGGAGGTCTGGCCGTGCCGCCACAGGATGACGCGGCGGCCCCGGCCTCCGGAGCCGCGCACCTCACCCGTGGCACTCACCGCCAGTCACCGCCCGCCTGCGCCGCCTCCTCGGCCTCCTGCTGTTCGGCGTGCTCGGCGGCCTTGCCGCGGGTGGCCACGGCGTCCTCCGGCAGCTCCAGCACGGGGCAGTCCTTCCACAGCCGCTCCAGGGCGTAGAAGACGCGCTCCTCGCTGTGCTGGACGTGGACGACGATGTCGACGTAGTCGAGCAGCACCCAGCGGGCCTCGCGGTCGCCCTCGCGGCGGACCGGCTTGGCGCCGAGCTCCTTGTTCAGCCGCTCCTCGATCTCGTCGACGATCGACTTGACCTGTCGGTCGCTGGGCGCGGACGCCAGCAGGAAGGCGTCGGTGATGGACAGCACGTCACTGACGTCGTAGGCGACGATGTCGTGCGCGAGCTTGTCGGCGGCCGCCTGCGCGGCGGTGCGGACGAGTTCGAGGGAACGGTCGGTTGCGGTCACTGCGAGGCTTTCGGTCGGCGGTCACTTACCCTCCAGGGTCTCACGACAGCCGGGCGCACCCCACCTGATGACTCGGGGTGCGCCGGTCCCCTTACGAAGCGGGGTCGTAGTCCTGGCCGAGGACGACCGAGACGCGGGCGTTCGCGGAGGTTCTGCCCTTGCTGACGGAGTCGGCGTCCAGACCCAGGGTCTTGGCGACCTCGGCGGCGTTCTCCTTGTCGGCGGCGTCCGCGTAGACGACCTTCGAGGTCGCCTCCGGGGCGGCGGCGGTGCCGGCCCCCCGGAAGGTGAAGCCGCCGTTGAGCAGGACCACGCGGGCCTTGTCGGTGCGGTTGTCGACACCGGTCGCGTTGCGTACGGAGACGCTGACCGCGGCGTTGGGGTCGGGGCTCTTGGCGGTGCCGCCGAGGACGTCCTTGACCACACTGTCGCTCGCCTCGGCGGTGAGCGTGCCGTCCTGCTGCACGGGCAGCAGCGCGGTCTTGTGGTCGCCGCCCTTGGCGAGGTCGGAGAGCCCGGCGAGGAAGGCGCCGAGGTCCTTGTCGGTGAGCGGCGGCTCGATGATCTGGCCGAGGGTCTGGATGGTGGTCGTGGCGGCGTCCGGTTCGGAGGTCAGCTTGCGCAGGACACCGTGCAGCACCTGCCCGAACCGTTCCAGCTGGGCGTTCTGGGCCTCGCCCGAGCCACGGTGGGTGGCGTAGGCGACGGCCATCTTGCCGCTGAGGGTCTGGCCCTTGCCCTTCCTGACCAGGGGCGCCTCGCCCTTCTTCTTGGCGTCCGGGTCGGGCACGTCGGTGTCGGTGTCGATCTCGATGGTGCCGACGAGGTCGACGAGGGTGAGCAGGAAGGGGGTGTCCAGCCGCCAGGTGCCCTCGATGTCGGTGCCGAGGACGGTGTCGAGCGCGGTCCTGGTGCCCGCGGAGCCGTCGTCCTCGACGGACTTGGCGAGCGTGGTGGTGGTGCCGTCCTCGGCGGTGAGGGCGAGGGAGTTCGGGAGCAGGACGGTGGTGCCCTGCTGGGTGGTGGTGTTGTCGACGAGCAGGGCGGTGGCGGTACCGCCCCGCTCGGTGTCGTGCAGATGGACGACGATCACGTCCCGCTTCTGCGCGCCGGCGGCCGTCGTGGTGCCCGTCTCCGGGCCGGAGGACAGTCCGGGGAGCTTCCCGGCGTACCAGAGGTAGCCGACGCCGCCGGCCGCGACCAGGGCGAGGACCACCACGAGGGCGACGATCCGGCTGCGGGCGCGGCGCCGGGCCTCCTCGCGCCGCTCGGTGCGGTTCTCGGTGAACTTCAGCCAGTCGATGACGTCCTCGGAGTCGTCGTCGGGGTCCTCGACGAAGGCGAACTGCTCGGTGCGGTACTCCCGGCCGCCGGGCCCGTCGGGGTCGGCGGGGTCGTAGGGGTCGTCGGCCTCGTCGACGGGGCCCGCCTGCTGCGGGATGTGCGCGGTCTGCTCGGCGACGCGGGGCTGCTGTCCGGTGCCGGGGGCGGCGGCGCCCGGGTGCTGCCCGTAGGGGTCGTAGGGGTCGTACGGGGCGTTCCGGCCGGTCTGCTGGGTGCCATAGGGGTCGTAGGAGCCGTACGAGGGGGCCTGGGGCTGCTGCGGGGCCGCGCGGCCGGGCGTCCCGTACGGGTCGTACGACGGCTGCTGGTGCCCGCCGGTGGCGTACGGGTCGTAGCCGTAGCCCTGCTGCTGGTAGCCGTCGTACTGCTGGGCCTGCTGAGCCTGCTGGTCCGTGGCCTGGCGGTAGACAGGCCGGCCGTACTCGTCGTAGCCGACGAGCTCGTACGGGGCGCCGCCCTCGTATCCCGCGTCGTATCGGTCGTTCACCGGTGCCCCTCTCGGATCACTCGCCGCGGTACAGCTGGCGCTTGTCGATGTACCGCACGACTCCGTCCGGCACCAGGTACCAGACGGGTTCTCCCTTGGAGACTCTCGCACGGCAGTCCGTGGAGGAGATGGCGAGGGCGGGAACCTCCACCAGGGAGACACCGCCTTCGGGGAGGCCGGGGTCGGTCAGGTGGTGGCCGGGCCGGGTCACGCCGATGAAGTGTGCCAGGGAGAAGAGTTCGTCGCTGTCGCGCCAGGTGAGGATCTGGGCGAGGGCGTCGGCGCCGGTGATGAAGAAGAGGTCCGTGTCCGGGTTGAGCGCGCGCAGGTCGCGCAGGGTGTCCACGGTGTAGGTGGGTCCGCCGCGGTCGATGTCGATGCGGCTGACCGAGAACTGCGGGTTCTCCACGGTGGCGATGACCGTCATCAGATAGCGGTCCTCGGCGGCGGAGACCGTGCGGTGGTTCTTCTGCCACGGCTGCCCGGTGGGGACGAACACCACCTCGTCCAGGTGGAACTGCGCCGCGACCTCGCTGGCCGCCACCAGGTGCCCGTGGTGGATCGGGTCGAAGGTGCCGCCCATCACACCCAGACGGCGCTTGCCGTGCTTGGCCGGGCCGCTGCCGGGACCGGTAGGCATGTCCTGCTCTCCCATGCGTGCAGACCCTACCGGCCCGGCCCGAGCGCCCCTCCGCCAGTGCCCTGCCGGGCAGCCGGGATCAGCGGTCGCGGTTGAAGCGGGTGGTGATCCACAGCAGGAGGAGCAGGACGAACAGGGCCCCGCCACCGGTCAGGTAGGGGCTCAGGCTCTCGTGGTTGCCGCCGTGCTCTCCGCCCTCGGCGGCAAGGGTGACCAACTGGGCAGCGGTGCTGGGGAAGCTCATCTTCGGCAGAACCTATCGCGTGTGGGCGGGATAAAGACGTCCGCTCATCGTAAGCGGGGGCCTTGGCGGCGCTCACGCCGACTCCGCCGTTACGGCCGCGAGCGGCCACGGCACTCCGGCGGGCAACCTCGTACGGCCCTTGGCCGTCCTTCCCGCTGTACCGTCCGCACTGCCCGTCCGGCGCTGTCCGCGCCTAGGCTGGTCCTGCCGCGGGAGAGCACAGGGCCGGTTACGGCCCGCGAAGGTCACTTCAGACGCCCATGGGGGAAACATGTCCGACGGCCAACAGCACAACGGGCACGAGAACGTGCCGAGCAGGCAGCGCAGGCGGTTCCCCGGAATCTCCTCGCGTGCGTACGAACATCCGGCCGACCGCTCCGCGCTGGTGTCGCTGCGGAGGCTGAGCGGCTTCGACACGGTCTTCAAGGCGCTGAGCGGTCTGCTGCCCGAGCGCAGTCTGCGATTGCTGTTCCTGTCCGATTCGGTGCGGGTCTCCGACCGGCAGTTCGCGCACCTCAACGACATGCTGCGGGACGCCTGCTACATCCTGGACCTGGAGAAGGTCCCGCCGATGTACGTCAACCAGGACGCGAATCCGAATGCCATGTGCATCGGCCTGGACGAGCCGATCATCGTGGTGACCACGGGTCTGGTGGAGCTGCTCGACGAGGAGGAGATGCGGGCGGTCATCGGGCACGAGGTCGGGCACGCGCTGTCCGGGCACTCGGTGTACCGGACGATCCTGCTGTTCCTGACGTCGCTGGCGGTCCGGGTCGCGTGGATCCCGCTGGGCAACTTCGCGATCACGGCGATCGTGACGGCGCTGCGCGAGTGGTTCCGCAAGTCGGAGCTGTCCGCGGACCGGGCCGGACTGCTGGTCGGGCAGGACCTGACGGCATCGATGCGCGGCCTGATGAAGATCGCGGGCGGCAACCATCTGCACGAGATGAACGTGGACGCCTTCCTGGAGCAGGCCGAGGAGTACGAGGCCGGGGGCGATCTGCGCGACTCGGTGCTGAAGATCCTGAACGTGCTGCCCCGCTCGCACCCGTTCACCACGGTGCGCGCCGCCGAGCTGAAGATGTGGCAGGCCTCCCGCGACTACCAGCGGATCATGGACGGCCATTACCCGCACCGTGACGAGGACACGGACGCCTCGGTGCGGGACTCCTGGCGGCAGTCGGCGAGCAGCTACGCCGGTGACGTGAGGAACTCCAAGGACCCGCTGATGAAGCTGGTCAGCGATATCGCGGGCGGCGCTGGTGATCTGGGGGACCGGGTGCGTCGCGGCTTCGGCGGCTTCACGTCGGCGCCGAAGCCGGGGCCGCGGGAGCCGGGTGCGCCGTCGGACACCGACGACGGGGAGTCCCCGCGCGACGGCGCCTGAGGTCCGCCTGCGGGACGTCGTTCACAGGGTCGGCTGCGCGTCCTTCGCCAGCGTGCCGCACAGGGCCGGGGCGCTGTCCGTGGCGTAGGGGTCGGTGCCGGCCGGTCCGCCCTTCTCGGCCGTCTGGCCGGCGAGCAGCGGGCGCAGCCGGGCGGCGGCGTCCTGTGCACAGGACAGGGGTCCGGCCTGGATGTGGGCGGTGACGAGTTCGGCCTGGTGCAGGCGCAGGTCGTCGCGGTCGAAGCGGAAGTGCAGCTCGCGGCGGACCGTGAACAGTGACGCCTCGGCGTCCTGTCCGGCGCCCGCCGGGCGCAGTGCGTAGACGAAGGTGTGGTCGGTGGTGACGTCAAGGGTGGCGGAGTCGGACTCGGCGGCCTGCATGGTGCCGTGCGCGCGGATCTGGTCGTCGGCCAGTTCCACGCGGGCGGGGTCGAAGCGGACCAGCCATCCGGTGGGTGCGTGCCGGCCGTCGCCGGCGGGCCGGTCGAAGCTCCGGTCGAACTGGTCCAGCTGGCCGGAGTCGAGCAGCACCCGCACGGGGCGTGTCTCGCCGCCGGTGAGCACGTCCGGGTCGAGGGAGGACCGTACGAGGTAGTCCTTGGCGGTGAGCAGGGCGGTGACCACCTGGGTGTCGGAGAAGTGCGTGGTGCGCCGGGACAGGGGGAGCGGCACCCCCTCGGCACCGGTGCGGAACTGCGCCGCCGGGCTGTGCGCGTACAGCTGTTCTACGTCCGCGGTGCCGGGTACCTCGTTCTGCGGGGCGAGCGGGACGACGGTCATCCGCAGGGGCTCGGCGGGCGCGTCGGCGGCCGGGGTCCGGTAGGACGGCCGGATGCCCAGGTAGAGGGCGGTGCCGAGGGCCACGGCGATGAGCAGGACCAGGACCAGCACCTGCCGGGAGATGCCTCCCCTGCGCCGGGGCGGGCGGCGGCGTACGGCCGGGGCGTGGTCGGTGATGCGCTCCTGGGCGGAGTACTCCTGGAGCCGGGCAGCACGGACGAAGGACTCGTCGAAGACGACGGACCTGTACTCGTCCTCTCCGCCTCCGGGGGCTCCCTCGGGCGTCCCCTCGGGCGGGTCCGGAGGCCCTCCCATATCTTCAGGGTAGGTTCGGGGACGGCCCGGTAAACGCCCGGCCGGACCGGAACTTGTGACAGGTCCTCACCAAACGGACGGCCGCTCTCAGGGGGTGCCGCGCGGGATCACCGGGACGGTCGGCCGGGAGTAGTCGGCCGACGCGGAGGGGGTCGCCGCACCGCCCCGGTCCACGCCGGTCGTGGCCGGCGGCACCGGCTCCTGACGGTGGGAGGAGCCCCGGTAGACCGCCGAGAAGGCGAGCGCGACCATGCCGATGCCCATCACCAGGGCGAGTATCCAGGCGACGGGGCGGTGCCAGCGGACCGGCCCGCCGTACGCGCCCGGGGTGCCGTGCTCGTCCTCCAGGACGTCGGCGTCGTCGTCCGGGTCGTCGTAGCAGGGGTCGTGCCGGTAGCCGCGGTACCCGTCGTCGTAGCGCTCACCGCGCGCACGGGAGCGGCGGGCCTCGGCCTCGGAGGCCTCGGCTCTCGCCTGGGCGGCGGCCAGGAGGCGCTCGACGGCGGTCGGCTCGTGCACCTGGGCCGCGCTCACGAAGGCCTCGTCGAAGACCACGGAGGCGAACTCTTCGTCCGACACCCCGCGGTCGTGGTCGTCGTCGGGCTCCCAGCCGTCAGGGAACGGCGTGCCCCCCACGTCCTCCGGCACGGATCCAGAGTAGACCTGGGGGGTCATTTTGGGCAGACGGTATGGAAATTCATCCGTCTGCTGAGACGCGCCCGGCCGCCGGGTGTGCGTTTCCTCAGCGCCGTACGTGGCCGTCGCCGGTGACGATGTACTTCGTGCTGGTCAGCTCGGGCAGGCCCATCGGGCCGCGGGCGTGCAGCTTCTGTGTGGAGATGCCGATCTCCGCGCCGAAGCCGAACTGGCCGCCGTCGGTGAAGCGGGTGGAGGCGTTCACGGCGACCGTGGTGGAGTCCACCAACTGGGTGAAGCGGCGGGCGGCCTGCTGGGACGTGGTGACGATGGCCTCGGTGTGCCCGGACGTCCACAGCCGGATGTGCTCGACGGCCCGGTCGAGGGAGTCGACGACGGCGGCGGCGATGTCGTGGGAGAGGTACTCGGTCTCCCAGTCCTCCGTGGTCGCCTCCACGACGGTGGCACGGGAGTCCTTCGCGTACGCCATCACGCGCTCGTCGGCGTGCACGGTCACCCCGGCGTCGGCGAGGGCGTCCAGGGCGAGCGGCAGGAACTGCGCGGCGATGTCCTGGTGGACCAGGAGGGTCTCGGCGGCGTTGCACACCCCGACCCGCTGGGCCTTGGAGTTGACCAGGATCTCGACGGCCGTCTCCAGGTCGGCCGCCGCGTCGACGTAGACATGGCAGTTGCCGGTGCCGGTCTCGATGACCGGGACGACGGACTCCTGGACGACCGTGTTGATCAGGGAGGCCCCGCCGCGCGGGATGAGCACGTCGACCAGGCCCCGGGCGCGCATCAGCTCGCGCACGCTGTCGCGGCCCTCGCCGGGGACCAGCTGGACGGCGTCGGCGGGCAGGCCCGCGCCGTGCACGGCGTCGCGCAGCACCCGCACCAGCGCGGTGTTCGACCGGTACGCCGAGGAGGAGCCGCGCAGCAGGACCGCGTTGCCGGACTTCAGGCAGAGGGCGGCGGCGTCGACGGTCACGTTCGGCCGGCCCTCGTAGATGATCCCGACGACACCGAGCGGCACCCGGACCTGGCGCAGGTCGATGCCGTTGGGCAGCGTGGAGCCGCGGACCACCTCGCCGACCGGGTCCGGCAGCGCGGCCACGTCCCGTACGTCGGCCGCGATGGCGCGCACCCGCTCCGGGGTGAGGGTGAGCCGGTCGATCATGCCCTCGCTGGTGCCGGCCTCACGGGCCTTGGCCACGTCCTGGGCATTGGCCTCGACGATCTCGCTCGCGCGGACCTCCAGCGCGTCCGCGATGGCGAGCAGCGCGTCGTCCTTGGCGGCACGCGGCAGCGGCGCGAGGGTGGCGGCGGCGCCCTTGGCCCGGTAGGCGGCCTGGTTGACCGGGGACATCGAGTCGTACGGCGAGAGCGTGGTCATGGGGGAAGGGTAGTGCGGCCGGCGGGGACCACCGGCCGTCATCCCGCACCATGAGACACGGTTCAGAACGGGTGGACACCGACAGGGGAGGCCAGGACCGGCCCGTATCCCGCGGCGACGCGCTGGTGATAGGTGCGCCGGTCGATCACCTCCAGGCCGACGATCTCCCAGGGCGGCAGCCCCGCGGTCTGCCGGTGCTCGCCCCACAGGCGCAGCGCCACGGCGGCCGCGTCGTGCAGGTCGCGGGCCTCCTCCCAGTAGCGGATCTCCGCGTGGTCGTCGGCGTAGCGGCTGGTGAGCAGGAAGGGGTGGTCGTGGGCGAGCTGCTCCAGGGCCCGCCGGACCTCGGTGACCGGGGCCGGCGCCCCGGAGACGCTGAGAGTGACATGCCACAGGCGCGGGAGGTCCCCGGGGTCGCCGCCCGGGAAGCGGTCGCCGGCCGGGACACTGGCCAGGGCGCGCTCGTCGCCCGCCGCACGGGAGCCGGAACCACCGTGAGACGCCGTCGTACCGGGGCGCACTCGTCTCACGAGGCCTCCTCCACACGCGGACCGCCCGGGGGTCGGGCGGGCTTGTCCCTGCGACAAAGTGGAGCAGGCCGCCGGGGATCGCGGGGCGATTTTGCGGAACGTCCACCACCGAGGACGGACGTTTCGCCACATTACGGATGCAGGACCACCAGATCGTCCCTGTGTACGACCTCGCGTTCGTACTCCGGTCCGAGATCCCGGGCGAGCTCATGGGTGGAGCGGCCGATCAGAAGGGGGATCTCCTTGGCGTCGAAGTTGACCAGCCCCCGCGCCACCGCCCGTCCCTCACGGTCCCGCAGCTCCACCGGGTCGCCCGCGCTGAACTCCCCCTCGACGCCGGCGATCCCGGCCGGCAGCAGGGACTTGCGGCCCTCGACGACCGCGCGCACGGCACCGTCGTCCAGGGTGAGCGAGCCCTGCGGGGTGGAGGCGTGCTGGAGCCAGAGCAGGCGGTCGGCGGAGCGGCGGCCGGTGGGGTGGAAATAGGTGCCCGTGTCGCCGCCGGAGAGGGCTTCCGCCGCGTGGACCGCGCTGGTCAGCACCACCTGGATTCCGGCGGCGGCGGCGATCCGGGCCGCCTCGACCTTGGTGACCATGCCGCCGGTGCCGACGCCCGCCTTGCCGGCGCTGCCGATCTCGACGTGGGCGAGGTCCTCGGGCCGCCTCACCTCCGCGATGCGCGAGGTGCCGGGGCGGGAGGGGTCGCCGTCGTAGACGCCATCCACGTCGGACAGCAGCACCAGCAGGTCGGCGCGGACCAGGTGGGCGACGAGGGCGGCGAGCCGGTCGTTGTCACCGAAGCGGATCTCGTCGGTGGCGACGGTGTCGTTCTCGTTGACGATCGGGAAGGCGCCCATCGCCAGCAGCTTGTCGAGGGTGCGTGAGGCGTTGCGGTGGTGGGCGCGGCGGCTCATGTCGTCGCTGGTCAGCAGCACCTGGCCGACCCGCACGCCGTAGCGGGCGAAGGAGGCGGTGTAGCGCGCGACCAGCAGCCCCTGCCCCACGCTGGCGGCCGCCTGCTGACGGGCGAGGTCCCTGGGGCGGCGGCGCAGCCCCAGCGGGGCGAGCCCGGCGGCGATGGCGCCGGACGAGACGAGCACGACCTCGCGCTCCCCCCCGCTGCGCACCTTGGCCAGCACGTCGACGAGGGCGTCCACCCGGTCGGCGTCCAGACCGCCCGCCGCGGTGGTCAGCGACGAGGAGCCGACCTTGACGACGATCCTGCGTGCCTCGCCCACGGCCTGCCTCGCGCCTGCCACCTTGCCGCCCGTCCCCTCGTGCCGATCACTTCACCCGTCAGGCAATCTACGCGAAGCAGAGCGAAGGACGCTCGGCCGTCCAGGGTCCGGGACGGGGGCCGCGGCACATAGCAGATCCGCGCGCCGGGGCTTCCCGGACACGCGCGTGTCGTACGGAGGCCGGTGGGCGTTAACCCGGGCGCACGCCCACGACGACCCTGGAGTGACCGCAGTGCCCGATCCCACGTCCCGTCGGCGGTTCAGGGCGGGAGTCCGCCGCCACCGCTCCCCACTGCTCCGTCCGCCCGGCGGTACCGTCCTCGCCCACGCCCTGGTGGCGGCCGTCCTCGTCGGCGCCTGCGCCGTCCAGGCCGTCGCGGCCCTGTCCCCGCATGTGCCGCTGCTGGTCGCCGCGACCGCCCTGTCCCTGGTCGTCGAGGGTGTGCTGTACCGCTGGCAGCGGGGCGTGCTGTCGGTGTTCGCGAAGGCGCACGCGGACATCACCGTGCGCCATGTGCTGCGCGATCTGCTGCTGGTCGTGGGTCTGCTGCGGCTCGGGGAACACGACCGGGAGACGCGGTACGCGGCCGTCGTCGCGGGGCTGCTCGCGTTCTACGCCCTGCACTGCGCGGTCCAGGCGGTGTCCGTACTGGTCCGCCGTACCCGCACGCTGCCCGTGGTGACCCGGAACATCGACGCCTCCGCGCTGCGGCTCTCCCCCGCCCCGCCGCTGCTGCTGCGCCGCCCGGGACACCGGCTGCTGGTGTTCGGCCTGCCCGCGACGGCCGGACTGGCGGCGACGGCGGTGAGCGACGACACCCGCTGCGCGGCGGCCGGGGTGGCGCTGTCGCTGGTCCTGGCCCTGGCCGGGCTGGGCGCCCTGCTGCTGCGGCTGCTGCCCGGGCGGCGCCCGGCCGGCGAGCAGGAGGTGCTCGACTGGTTCGACGCGTGGCTGGCGGAGTACCGGCCGACGGTCGGTCTGTACTTCTCGGGCGGGGTGTCCTCCGCCTACCAGGCCGACATGTGGCTGGAGCCGCTGGCCCGGCTGGACGCCCGGCCGGTGATCATCCTGCGGGAGCGGTTCATGGTGCCGAGGATCGCGGCGACCGACATCCCGATCGTGTGCCTGCCGAAGGTGCCCACGCTGATGCGGCTCGAGCACTCCACGCTGCAGGTGCTCCTGCACCCCTCCAACTCCGGCAAGACCTCGCAGGTGCTGCGGATCCCCACGATCAAGCACGCCTTCGTCAACCACGGAGAGAGCGACAAGCTGTCGTCCTGCAATCCGTACGCGAAGGCGTACGACGAGGTGTGGGTGGCCGGTCCGGCGGCGCGCGAGCGGTACGCGCTGGCCGAGGTGGGGGTCGAGGACAAGGACGTGGTCGAGATCGGCCGGCCCCAACTGGAGACCGTGCGCCCGTACGCGGGCCCGCCCGCCGGGCGCCCCACGACCGTGCTGTACGCGCCGACCTGGGAGGGCTGGGACGGCAACCCGGGCAACACCTCGGTGATCGCGGCCGGTGAGAACCTCGTGCGGGCGCTGCTCTCGGTCCCGGACGTGCGGCTGCTGTACAAGCCGCACCCGCTGACCGGCTCGGTGGACCCGCGGGCGGGCGCCGCGGACCGCCGCATCCGGGAGCTGATCCGGGCGGCGAACCGCTTCCGTTGCTCCGCGCCGTCGGCGGAACTCGCCCGTCTCACGGCGGAGTTGGACCGTCTCACCAGCGCCGAGTTCCGGGCGGCCGCCGACCAGGCCGAGCGGATGCTGGCCCAGTGCGCGCCCACGCCGGGCCGGGCGGAGGCGGTGGCGCGGGTGAGGGCGGCCTGGGAGGAGGCCTACTGGGCGTCGTGCCCTCAGGACGAACACCGGATCATCGACGACGCCCGCCCCTCGCTCTACGCCTGCTTCAACGTCGCCGACCTGCTGATCAGCGATGTGTCCAGCGTCATCACCGACTTCCTGGCCGGCGGCAAGCCCTACGCGGTCGCCAACACCGGCGACCTCCCCGAACCGGCGTTCCGCGCGGCCTTCCCCACGGTGGCGGCGGCAACGGTCCTGACCCCGGACGCGACGGGGCTCCCGGCGCTGCTGGAGTCGGTGCGCGACCCGGAGAAGGACACCCTCTCCGAGGCCCGCGCGCAGTTGAAACTGCGGCTGCTGGGGCCGGCGGAGCCCACGTCCCAGCAGCGCTTCGCAGCGGCGGTGCGGGCGCTGTGTGCAGCCGCCGAGGGACACCGCGGGCGGATGGCGGTGCGCCAGGACGCCGAAGTCCCGGGCCAGCGGCGGGAGTACGAGCCGCACGTCACGGCTCCGCCCGCGGGTCTGCCGTCCGGGGCGGCGTCACGGGGATAGGGCCTGTCCGGCGGATCATGCCCCGCGTCTGCGGCGTGATCCGAACGACAGACCCTGAGCCCGTTCCGACTACCGCCGGTGCCGCCAGCCCCGCCAGGCCGACTCGATCATCTCGTCCAGGCCGTGCTGGGCCGTCCAGCCCAGTTCCTCGCGGATGCGGTCCGCCGAGGCCACCACACGGGCCGGGTCCCCGGCGCGGCGGGGCGTCACCTCGGGGGCGACGTTCTCGTTGCCGGTGGCCTTGAGAATGCGGTCGACCATCTCACGTACCGAACTGCCCTCGCCGCGGCCGATGTTCAGGGTGAGTGCGGTGCCCTTCGGGGCCTCGTCGAGGCGGCGGGCGGCGGCGAGGTGGGCGGAGGCGATGTCCTGGACGTGGATGTAGTCGCGGACGCAGGTGCCGTCGGGGGTCGGGTAGTCGTCGCCGAAGATGCGGGGCGCCTCGCCGGCCTCCAGCCGCTCGAAGACCATGGGGACGAGGTTGAAGACCCCGGCGTCGGACAGCTCCGGGGAGGCCGCGCCCGCCACGTTGAAGTAGCGCAGGGAGGCGCCGCGGATGCCGTACGCGGTGGCCGCGGCCTTGATCAGCCACTCGCCGATGAGCTTGGTCTCTCCGTACGGGCTCATCGGCGCGCAGGGGGTGTCCTCCGTGACGAGGTCCACATCGGGCATGCCGTAGACGGCGGCGGAGGACGAGAAGACGACCTTGTCGACGCCGGTGGCGGACATGGCCTCCAGGAGCGTCTGCAGCCCGGTGACGTTCTCGCGGTAGTAGTGGAGCGGTCGCTCCACGGATTCGCCGACCTGCTTCTTGGCGGCGATGTGCACGACCCCTGTCACAGCATGGTCACGAATTGCCTGCTCCAGCAGGTCACGGTCCCCGACGCTGCCGACGACCAGAGGCACTCCGTCGGGCACCCGGTCCCTGCTGCCCGTGGACAGGTCGTCGTAGACGACCACGGACTCGCCGCCGTCGCGCAGGGCACGCACCACATGCGCGCCGATATATCCGGCCCCACCGGTGACCAGCCAGCTCATGCTCATGCCTCCAAGGTCGCAGTCACTGCATGCAGAGTGTTCCGCGGGCCCCGGAAAATCGAATCCGGCCATTGGTGCGGAACGGAATCAACGGGTTGGACCGGACACCGGCGTGCGGGCACAGTCTGCCCACCGGCGGCGAACAAAAAGCGCCTGGAATCGGTCGATTCCGTCATGGGCCGGTCGTCGGGCGGCGGGCCACCTCCCCCACGGAAACCCCGCGTGAATCCTTTACGCTGATGCGGCGACGCCCTCCAGGTCCATGCATGCCCGGAGCGCGGCCAGGCCCCAAGCCCAAGCGCACGCGGTCAGTTCTCGGAACAGGTTGTAAGGATGCCCAGACTCTCCCTCGTTGTCCCTGTGTACAAGGTGCAGGGCTATCTGCCCGAGTGCCTGGATTCCCTCCTCGGGCAGGACTACACGGACTTCGAGATCATCGCCGTCGACGACTGCTCGCCGGACGGATCGGGCGCCATTCTGGACCAGTACGCCGCGAGAGACCCGCGCATTCATGTGATTCACCTCACCGAGAACGTGGGGTTGGGCCGCGCGCGCAACGCGGGCCTGGAGCGCGCCGAGGGCGACTATGTCCTGTTCCTGGACAGTGACGACACGCTGTCCGACGGTGCGCTGGCGGCGATATCCGACCGCCTCGACGCCACCGGGGACCCCGAGATACTCGTCTACGACTACGCGCGCACCTACTGGGACGGAGAGGTCCGCCCCAACCAGCGGGCGGACCTGCTCAGCAGCGAGGGCCCGGACGTCTTCCGCCTCGCCGACCGCCCCGAGCTGCTCAATCTGCTCCAGATCGTCTGGAACAAGGCCTACCGCCGCGACTTCATCGCCCGCACCGGCCTCACCTTCCCGGCGGGGTACTACGAGGACGCCCCCTGGACGTTCTGCTCGATGATCAGCGCCGAGAGCATCGCCGTACTGGACCGCGTCTGCGTTCTGTACCGGCAGCGCCGCGAGGGCGGCAACATCCTGAAGACGGTCAGCCGGAAGCACTTCGACGTCTTCGACCAGTACGGCCGGGTCTTCGACTTCATCGCGGCGCACCCGGAACTCGACGAGTGGCGCGGCCCGTTGTTCCGCAAGATGGTCGACCACTATCTGACCGTGCTGGAGCGTCCGGGCCGGCTGCCGCAGTCCGCCCGCGCGGAGTTCTTCCACCGCGCCTCGGCCGACTACCGCGCCCACCGGCCCGAGGGCTTCCAGCGTCCGGCCGGCGGCCGCGGCCACAAGTACGCGCTGCTCGAGCGTGACGCGTACGCGGCCTTGGCCGGTGCCACCGCCGCCGTGAAGTTCCGCCGGAGGGTCAGGAATCGTGCGGCGGCCGCGCTCAGCCGGTCCAAGCGCAGCGCGGTCGGCATGTTCTACCAGTCGCAGCTGCGGCTCCCCCTCGACGAGAACCTCGCACTGTTCTCCGCCTACTGGAGCCGCAGCGTCTCCTGCAATCCCGCGGCGATCGACGCCGAGCTGGCCCGGCTCGCCCCCGGGATCCGCCGTGTGTGGGCCGTCCGGCCGGACGCGGTGGACAGCGTGCCCGAGGGCGTGGAGTACGTCCGGGTCGGCTCGCGCGAGTACTGGGCGGCCGTGGCACGTGCCAAGTACCTCGTCAACAACGTGAACTTCGCGGACTCGGTGGTGAAGCGGCAGGGCCAGATCCATCTGCAGACGCACCACGGCACCCCGCTGAAGACGATGGGCCTGGACCAGCAGAAGTACCCGGCGTCCACCCACATGAACTTCGCCAAGCTCCTCCAGCGCTGCGACCGCTGGGACTTCAGCCTCAGCTCCAACCGCTTCTCCACCGCCGTGTGGGAGCGGGTGTACCCCTGCTCGTACACCAGCCTGGAGACCGGCTACCCGCGCAACGACTTCCTGGTGAACGCCAAGGCCGAGGACGTGCGCCGGGCCCGTGCCGCGCTGGGACTGACCGCCGGCACCCGGGCCCTGCTGTACATGCCCACCCACCGCGAGTACCAGCCGGGATTCACCCCGGCCCTCGACCTCGCGCGGCTCGCCGACGAGCTGGGCCCCGACGTGACGCTGCTGATCCGCGGCCACTACTTCTACGGCAGCTCCCCCCACGTCGACGAACTGCGCCGCAGCGGCCGTATCGTCGACGTGTCGGGCCACGGCCGGGTGGAGGAGCTGTACCTGGCCGCGGACGCGCTCATCACGGACTACTCGTCGGCGATGTTCGACTACGCGGTCCTCGACCGGCCGATCATCATCTACGCCCCCGACTGGGACATCTACTCCGCGGTCCGCGGCACCTACTTCAACCTGCTGGAGGAGCCGCCCGGTTCGGTGGCCACCACCCAGGCCGAGCTGATCAGGCTGCTCGGCTCGCGGGAGTACGAAGGACCGGACGCCGCCGAGCGCCGCGCGGAGTTCCGGCTCCGTTTCTGTGAGTTCGACGACGGTCACGCAGCCGAAAGGGTGGTGCGGCGCGTCTTCCTCGGTGAGGAGAGCACGCTGCCGTTCGTCCCGTTCACCGAACGCCCCCACGCACCGACCCCCGACCAGGCGCTCGAACTGGTCGAGCGGGCCTGACCCCCCGGAAGGAGACCACCAAGCCATGGCCCCTCGGCTCAGTGTCATCGTCCCCATCTACAACGTCGAGCGCTATCTGCCCGCGTGCCTGGACTCGCTCGCCGCGCAGACCTTCCGGGACCTCGAGGTCCTGATGGTCGACGACGGCTCCCCCGACGGCTCCGCGGCCATCGCCGAGACGTACGCGAGCCGCGACGAGCGCTTCAAGCTGATCCGCAAGGAGAACGCCGGACTCGGCGCGGCCCGCAACACCGGCATCCAGCACATGTCGGACGCCTCGGAGTACCTCACCTTCGTCGACAGTGACGACCTCATCCCGCCGGACGCCTACCGGCAGATGATCGGCAGCCTGGACGATTCCGGCTCGGACTTCGCCACCGGCAACGTCTTCCACCTCAAGGGCGAGAAGACGTGGCAGGTGCCGTTGCTGAAGATGCTCGCCGGTGAGGCCCGCAAGGGCACCCACATATCCAAGTACCCGAAGCTCATAGCCGACCGCATCGCCTGCAACAAGATCTTCCGGCGGAGCTTCTGGGAGAAGGAGAGCTTCGTCTTCCCCGAGGGGATCCTCCACGAGGACATCCCCGTCGTGCTGCCCGCCCACTACCGGGCGGCGGCCGTCGACATCATCGGTGAGCCGACGTACTTCTGGCGGCTGCGCGAGGGCGAGTCGGCCCCCTCGATCACCCAGCGCCGCAAGGAGCCCCAGGCCATCCGCGACCGGGTCACCGCGGTGAGCATGGTCAGCGACTACCTGGCCCAGCAGTCGGGCCCCGAGTTCGCCGAGTACAAGCGCCAGTACGACGACCGGGTGCTCCGCGACGACCTGCGGCTGTTCATGCGGGTGCTGCCTGACGCCACCGCCGAGTTCCACGAGGCGTTCCTCGAGGCCGCCAACCGCTACCTCGACATGGTGGACCCGAAGATCGTCATGGCGCTGCCGACGGATCTGCGGGTGCAGTGGCTGCTGGTCCGCAAGCACGCCATGCCGGAGCTGATCGCCCTGCTGGCCTCGCAGCGCCGCAAGGAGCCGGTGGAGGTCTCCGGCACCTTCCGCAAGTACGCGAGCTTCCGCACGCTGGAGGAGAGCGGCTTCGACCTGCCGAAGGCGGCGCTGCGCATCGACGGCGACCTGGACCTGCGCGCCCCGCTGCGCTCGGTGACCTGGCAGGACGGCAAGCTGGTGCTGTCCGGCGACGCCTACATCGACAAGATCGACGTGTCGACCAAGCGGAGCAGCGTCAAGATCGTCCAGCTGAAGCGCAACGGCTCGCGCCGGCGCGTCTTCCTGCCGGCCAAGAACGTCCACCGGCCCGAGTGCACCACCGACTCCGGTCAGCAGCGCTACAACTACGACTGGGCGGGCTGGGAACTGGCCCTCGACCCGGCGAAGCTGCGCAAGGGCGGCACCTGGCAGGAGGGCCTCTGGCACGTCGGCATCAATGTCTACGCCTCCGGTCTGGTGCGGCGCAGCGGCGTCTGGGCCCGCGGCGGTTCGGCCGCCAACTTCCCGCCGTACCAGTGGCTCGACGAGGACTTCCGGCTGCTGCCGACCGTCGAGCGCAGCGCGCTCAAGCTGCGCATCGAGAAGGTGCGCGCCCTGATCACCGACCGCCGACTGGACGGCGACGCGGTGGAGATCAGCGGTGACATCCGCGTTCCGCTGCAGTCCGGGGAGACGGTGACGTTCCGTCTGAGCCACGGCAAGAGCGGCGAGGTGCGCACGTACCCCGTCGAGGTGGCGCAGCAGGGCAGCACGGCGACCTTCGTGACGAGGGTGCCGCTGGCGGACGTGGCCCTGCTGAGCACCAGCACGGTCGACGACCAGGCCCAGCCGGACCGCCGCCGGTGGAGCACGGTGCTGGTGGCCACCGCCGGGGACGGCACGGAGCGCCAGTTCAGCAGTGTCGTCCGGGAGGGCCTGGAGGACCTCTCCTTCGACCTGCCGGCCTCCTTCGGCGAGGAGGGCGCCCACCGTGAGATCGCCCTGACGTCCGGCCACAACGGCTATCTGAAGATCACCGGTCGCACCCGCCGTGCCGTGATCACGGACGTCGGCCTGGAGGACGGCAAGCTCGTGGTGCGCGGCCGCGGCAGCCGGGAGCTCGTCGGCTCCGACCTGGTCCTCAAGGCGACCAACCGCTACGACGAGCGCACGGCGACGGCCGACTGGTCCGAGGACGGCACGTTCACCGTGGCCTTCGACCCGTCGGTGATGGGCGGTTCCGGTCAGGTGCCGCTGAAGGCGGGCCGCTGGAACCTGCTGCTCCGCTCCTCCAACCCGGACGTCCCGGACGCCCAGTTCGTCATCGACCGGCTGGCCCTGCCTCGGTTCCCGCTGCACAGCGTGCTGGGCGGCCGCCGCTACTGGTTCGAGAACCGCTGGAGCGACTACCCGCAGCTCAACTGCCGCTCCGAGCTGAGCGACCTGGAGCGCGGCCCGTACCGCCAGCTCCAGCTGCGCCGCGAGGTGTACGAGCCCGGCCGCCGCCAGCCGTTGCGCGACCAGGTGTTCTTCCTCAGCTACAACGGCAAGCAGTACTCCGACAGCCCTCGGGCGATGCACGAGGAACTGCTGCGCCGCGGCAGCGACATGAAGTTCCTGTGGGCCGTGCGCGACGGCCAGGTGGTCCTGCCGCCCACCGCGGACAAGGTGCGCATGTGGGGCCGTGAGTGGTTCGAGGCGCTGGCCACCTCCCGGTACATCGTCACCAACGGGCACCTGCCCGAGTGGGTGGAGCGCCGGCCCGGCCAGGTCATCGTGCAGACCTGGCACGGCACGATGCTGAAGAAGATCGGCCACGACATCGAGACGCTGTACTTCGACCGCGAGTACCAGAACCGTCTGGCGCTCGAGGCGAAGAACTGGAGCCTGCTGGTCTCCTCCAACCGGTTCTCCACGCCGATCCTCAAGCGGGCCTTCTCCTACGACGGGGAGATCCAGGAGGCCGGTTACCCGCGCAACGACTACCTGTACTCGCCCGACCGCGACAAGATCGCGGAGAAGGTGAAGGAGACGCTCGGGATCCCGAGCGGCAAGAAGGTCGTGCTGTACGCGCCGACCTGGCGGGACGACCAGTCGCACAGCGCCGGCCAGTACCTGTTCGATCTGCGGATCGACCTGGACGACGCCCGTCGCCGTCTGGGTGACGACCATGTGCTGCTGATCCGGCGTCACTCCAACGTCGTCGACGCCGTGCCCGGCGCCGGCAACGGCTTCGTGTGGGACGCGTCGGAGTACCCGGACATCGCCGACCTGTATCTGGCGGCGGACATCATGATCACGGACTACTCGTCGGTGATGTTCGACTACGCCCACCTGAAGCGGCCGATGCTGTTCTTCACGTACGACCTGGAGCACTACCGGGACACGCTGCGCGGCTTCTACTTCGACTTCGAGAAGGACTCGCCCGGACCGCTGATCTCCACCTCCGGGGAGCTGGTCACGGCGATCCGCGACATCGACAAGGTGTCGGCGGAGTACAAGGAGCGCTTCGCGCGGTTCCACCACCTGTTCTGCGACCTCGACGACGGCGAGGCCTCGAAGCGGGTCGTGGACCGGATGCTCGAGCAGGCCAAGGAGGTCTGAGCGGGCCCGCTCCGGAGCAGATAAGGGCGACGGCCGGACGCGATGCGTCCGGCCGTCGCCCTTTCGCGCTTCCCCGGCCGCTGTCGTCTCAGCGCCCGGCCTTCCCGGCCAGGGCCACGGTCAGGGCGCGGATCCGGCCCCGCAGACGCGGGCGCGGGCGCGCGTGCGGTACCGGCGGGGCGGACGGGATCTCCGGCGTCGGCCGCGGTCGGGGCACCAGGGCGCACAGCGCGGTGAGCTCCTCCTCCGCCCCCTGGGAGAGCAGCAGGCAGCGCAGCCGGGAGAGCGGCGGCAGCTCGGCCACCAGTTCCGGTGGGGCGTAGTCGCGCAGCAGCTGCCCGGCGAGCTGCACATGCAGGGCCCGTGTCGCGTCCGGCAGCTCCGCGAAGGGCTCCTTGAAACGACCGAGTATCTCCAGGGTGACCCAGCGGTACACCAGGCTGTTGCGCCGGCTGCCGGGCGGCACATAATCCACGACCACGCCCAGTACGTCCCGCAGGTTGGCGTAGAAGGGGCCGGGCTCGGGAGCCTCGTGGGTCAGATGGGGGAAGCCGTCCCGGTGGATCAGGTGGTAGCAGTCGTAGTCGGCCACCACGGACATCGACCGGGCGTGCAGATAGGCCGGGACAACGAACATCTGCTCCTCGGCCAGCCGGACCCCCTCGGCGAAGCGCAGCCGGTGCTCCTCGACGAGGGAGCGCCGGAACAGCTTGTGCGCGGTGAGGGTCCACACGGCCTTGCAGGAGAAGACGTCCCCGCCCTCGACGTTCTTGCGGAACGGTGTGATGGGCGCCTTGCGGCCCACTCCCCTGATGCGTCCGAGCACCACGTCCGAGCCGTCACGCCGGGCGGCCCCCACCATCCGTTCCAGCGCCTCGGTGCCGAGGCGGTCGTCGGGATCCGCGAAGAACAGGAACTCGCCGGTGGCCGTCTCGATGCCGCGGTTGCGCGGCCCGCCCGGGGCGCCGGTGTTCTCCTCCAGACGCACGACGCGGACGCGCCCGGGGTGACGTGCCGCCCAGGCGTCCAGTAAGTCCGCGCTGCCGTCCGTGGACGCGTCGTCCACGGCGACGATCTCGAGGCGGTCGAATCCTAGGGACTGGTCCGCGATCGACTGCAGACATTCCTCGAGATAGTCACCCGCGTTGTAGACCGGGATGACCACGGATACGGTGGGCTTCGGTACGGGCTCGGTGTTCACAGTGCTCCCCCCCATGAGCAGCGTTTCTGATCACCGTAACTCCCGATTTTTCCCGTCCCGTTTCGAGAACCCGTCGGACAATGCAAGATCTCGTAACAGCTGACGCTCGGTCAATTCCCGCGGACGGGGGAGGACATGGCGGTGCCCCGGGCCGATGACTCGGCCCGGGGCACCTCCCGCATAGAGCGTCCGGGACCTAGAACGGCTCGAAGTCGTCGTACTCCCGCTCGGCCTCGTCCCGTTCCGCCTGGCGGTCGCGGCGGCGCTGCGCGGCCGGGCGGGGCGCCTCGAACCGGTGGTCCTCGCCGCGGCGGCCGAGCATCTCCGCACCGGCGGTGAGGGTCGGCTCCCAGTCGAAGACGACGGCGTTCTCCTCGGGTCCGATGGCCACGGCGTCGCCGACGCGGGCACCGGCCTTCACCAGCTCCTCCTCGATACCGAGGCGGCTCAGCCGGTCGGCGAGGTAGCCGACGGCCTCGTCGTTGTTGAAGTCGGTCTGGCGGACCCAGCGTTCGGGCTTCTCGCCGCGCACCCGGAACAGCGGCTCCCCGCCGACCTCCTCGCGGGTGACGGTGAAACCGGCGTCGTCGACGGCCTTGGGCCGGATGACGATCCGCGTCGCCTCCTCCTTCGGCTTGGCGGCACGCGCCGCCGCCACCAGCTCGGCGAGGGCGAAGGACAGCTCGCGCAGCCCGGTGTGGGCCGCGGCGGACACCTCGAAGACGCGGTATCCGCGCGCCTCCAGGTCCGGCCGCACCATCTCGGCGAGGTCCTTGCCGTCGGGTACGTCGATCTTGTTGAGGACGACGATCCGCGGCCGGTTGTCGAGACCGCCGTACTGCCGCAGCTCCTCCTCGATGATGTCGAGATCGGAGACGGGGTCACGGTCGGACTCCAGGGTGGCGGTGTCCAGCACATGCACCAGCACGCTGCACCGCTCGACGTGCCGCAGGAACTCCAGGCCCAGCCCCTTGCCCTGGCTGGCGCCCGGGATCAGCCCCGGCACGTCGGCGATGGTGTACACGGTCGAACCGGCGGTGACGACACCGAGGTTGGGCACGAGCGTGGTGAAGGGGTAGTCGGCGATCTTCGGCTTGGCGGCGCTGAGCACGGAGATCAGGGACGACTTGCCGGCGCTCGGATAGCCCACGAGCGCCACGTCCGCGACGGTCTTCAGCTCCAGCACGATGTCCTGGACGTCCCCCGGCTCACCGAGGAGCGCAAAGCCGGGCGCCTTGCGCCGCGCCGAGGCGAGGGCGGCGTTCCCGAGCCCGCCGCGTCCGCCCTGGGCGGCGACGTACGAGGTGCCGTGCCCGACCAGGTCGGCGAGGACGTTACCCGCCTTGTCGAGCACCACGGTGCCGTCCGGCACGGGGAGCACCAGGTCCTGGCCGTCCTTGCCGCTGCGGTTACCGCCCTCGCCGGGCTTGCCGTTGGTCGCCTTGCGGTGCGGCGAGTGGTGGTAGTCGAGCAGCGTGGTCACGGACTGGTCGACGGTGAGGATCACATCGCCGCCGCGTCCGCCGTTGCCGCCGTCGGGGCCGCCGAGCGGCTTGAACTTCTCGCGATGGACGGAGGCACAGCCGTGGCCTCCGTTACCCGCGGCGACATGCAGTTCGACGCGGTCCACGAAGGTGGTCATGGTGGGATGCCTCCATCAGAGGGTGAGACGTACAGGTGCGCACGTATTTCTGTGCTCTTTGGTTAACACGCGAAAGGCGGACCCGCCTTCCCGACCGGGAAGTGAGGTCCGCCTCGCGAAACGAACGGTCTAAAGCCTGGATCAGGCGACCGGAACGATGTTCACGACCTTACGGCCACGGCTGGTGCCGAACTGCACCGAACCGGCCTGCAGCGCGAACAGCGTGTCGTCGCCGCCACGGCCGACGCCGGCGCCCGGGTGGAAGTGGGTGCCGCGCTGGCGGACCAGGATCTCGCCCGCGTTGACGACCTGACCGCCGAAGCGCTTCACGCCGAGGCGCTGAGCGTTGGAGTCACGACCGTTACGGGTGGACGATGCGCCCTTCTTGTGTGCCATCTCTTCTCAGTCCCTTACTTCGCAGCCGCGGGGATCTCAGTGACCTTGATCGCCGTGTACTGCTGGCGGTGGCCCTGACGACGGCGGTAGCCGGTCTTGTTCTTGTAGCGCAGAATGTCGATCTTCTGGCCCTTGTGGTGGTCCACGACCTCGGCCTGGACCTTGATGCCGGCCAGCACCCACGGGTCGCTGGTCACGGAGTCGCCGTCGACGACGAGCAGGGTCGAGAGCTCGACCGTGTCGCCGACCTGGGCGGTGGAAATCTTGTCAACCTCGACGATGTCGCCGACAGCAACCTTGTGCTGGCGACCACCGCTGCGCACGATGGCGTACACGCGGATCTCACTCTCTCACTCGAAGAACGGCACCCCCGCAGGCCAGCCGCCCACGCACACACGCGGACGACCTCTCCCGGTCGCGGCCCGCGTCCGGGAGGAAGAGGTTTACGGGGATGTGGCGGTCCCGATGGACACGCCGACGATCCAGGTTACGGGGCCCGGCCCAGCAGGGTCAAACCGGACCCCCACCGTCAGCCGCCGACCGACGCGACGTAGTCCGCGTAGGCGCCCTTGATCTGCGCCGGCGACAGCTCCAGATGCTCCAGGATCGTGTAGCGGCCCGGGCGGGTCTCCGGGGCGAAGCCGACGGCGCGGACGAACTCCTCGTCGTCGAAACCGATCTCCCCTGCGACGACCGGCAGCCCGTGCCGGCGCAGCGCGTCGGCCATCATCCGGGAGCTCTCATGGTCGCCCCGCAGATGCATCGCGAACGCCGCGCCGATGCCGACCTGCTCGCCGTGACTGGCGGCACGCCGGGGATACAGCAGGTCGAGCGCGTGGCTGATCTCGTGGCAGGCCCCGGAGGAGGGCCGGGTGTGCCCCGCGATCGACATGGCGATCCCCGACAGCACCAGCCCCTCGGACAGCACGGTGAGGAAGCCGTCGTCGCCGCAGCCGCCGGGGTGGCGCAGCACCGCCTCACCGGCCTGCCGCGCCATGGCGGCGGCGAGGCCGTCGACCTTCTCGCCGTTCACGCGGTGGGACAGTTCCCAGTCGGCGACCGCGGAGATGTTGGACAGCGCGTCCCCGATCCCCGACCGCACGAACCGGATCGGCGCCTCGCGTACCACCGCGAGGTCGATGAGCAGCGCGATGGGCGTGGGCACACCGTACGAGCCGCGGCCCGCGTCGTTGTCCAGGATGGAGACGGGCGAGCAGATGCCGTCGTGCGAGAGGTTGGTGGCCACGGCGACCATGGGCAGCCCGATGCGCGCGGCGGAGTACTTCGCGCAGTCGATGACCTTGCCGCCGCCGAGTCCGACGACGGCGTCGTAGCGGCCGGACTTCATCTTGTCGGCCAGCCGGACCGCGTCGTCGATGGTGCCGCCGCCGACCTCGAACCAGTCGGCCCCCGGCAGGGCGGGCGACAGCCGCTCCCGCAGCCGGGCCCCGGAGCCGCCGCTGATCGCCACCGCGAGTCTGCCCGACTGCGAGATCCGCTGGTCCGCGAGGACGGTCGCCAGGTCGTCTAGGGCACCCGGGCGGATGTCGACGACGACCGGCGAGGGAATGAGCCGGGTCAGTACTGGCACGCGATCTCCCGTCCACGGGCGAGGTCGTCGTGGTTGTCGATCTCGACCCACTTGACGTCACCGATCGGCGCCACGTCGATCCGGAAGCCGCGGTTCACCAGCTCCTGGTAGCCGTCCTCGTAGTACAGCTGCGGGTCGCGCTCGAAGGTGGCCTTCAGCGCGTCGGCCAGCTCCCCGGCCGCCTCGCCCTCGATGAGCGTGACACCGATGTACTCACCGGTCGCCTCGGAGGGGTCCATCAGCTTGGTGATCCTCGTCATCCCCTTCTCCGGGTCGACGACGACCTTCATCTCCTCGTCCGCGAGCTTCTTCACCGTGTCCAGCGCGAGGATGATCTTCTTGCCGTCACCGCGCGCGGCGAGCAGGGTCTTCTCCACCGAGACCGGGTGCACGGTGTCGCCGTTGGCGAGGATCACACCGTCCTTGAGGGCGTCACGGCCGCACCACAGCGAGTAGGCGTTGTTCCACTCCTCGGCCTTGTCGTTGTCGATGAGCGTCAGCTTCAGCCCGTACTTCGCCTCCAGGGCCGCCTTGCGCTCGTACACGGCCTCCTTGCGGTAGCCGACGATGACACCGGCCTCCGTCAGCCCGATCTCGGCGAAGTTGGCGAGGGTCAGGTCCAGGACCGTCGCCCCGTCCGGGTCGCCGTCCGCGCCCACCGGCACCAGCGCCTTGGGAAGCGTATCGGTGTAGGGGCGCAGACGGCGTCCGGCACCGGCCGCAAGCACGAGGCCTATCATCGCGGTTTTTCTCCTTACGTTCCCCGGATCCGACCGAGTCGGGGATGTGTCATCTCGGCGGCAGAACTGTCTCACGGGCGCGTCCGCGCGCGGTCGGGCGCAGGGGGGCGCTGCCCTTGGGAAAGGGTGTGGTCCTGTCCACGGGGGACAGGACCACACAGGGTAGACGGCCGGTCAGCCCTCGTCGGTCACGGCCGTGACCGAGGACTGCGGCTGCTGGTCCGCGGCCGCGGTCTTCTTCGGCGCCGCCTTCTTGGCGGTCGTCTTTGCGGTCGTCTTGGCGGCGGCCGCCTTGGTGGTCTTCGCCGCCTTCTTGGCCGTCGTCTTCTTGGCGGCGGTCTTCTTCTCGGCCGTCTTCTCGGCCGTCTTCTTGGCCGTCGTCGCCTTCTTGGCGGCGGTCTTCTTCGCCGGGGCCTTCTTCGCCGGGGCCTTCTTGGCCGCCTTGCGGGCGGTCTTCTTGGCCGGAGCGGCTTCCTCGGCGGCCTCGCCCTCCGCCTCGGCGGCGGGCTCCTCCGAGGGCTTCCCGGCGGGCTCGGCGGACGGCTCCTGCGCCGGGGCCGACGGGACGACCGTCACGGCCGCGTCCTCGGAAGCGGTGGAGGTGCTCGGCTTTCGCACCGCGCGACGGCGCGGACGGGCCGGGGCCTCGGGCTCCGCCTGGGCGGCAGCCTCGGTCGGGGCGGCAGACTCCGCCGGGGCGGGAGCCTCCGCCGGGGCCTCCTCGGCCTTCGGCGCCTCCTCCGCCTTCGCGGTCTCGGCGACCGTCACCACCGCGGCCTCCGCTCCCGCCGGGGAACCGGCCGGCGCGGACACCTTGCGGGTGGCCCGGCGACGACCACGGCCCTTGGGGGCGGCTTCCTCGACGGCCGGCTCAGGAACCACCGCGTCCTCCACGGCCGCGGGCTCGGCCAGCGCTTCGGCGGCCGACTCCGGCTGCACCGGACGCTCCACCTCCTGCGCCGCGGTCACGTCCTGGGCCGTCGGGGCGGCCTCGGCCGCGGGCTCCTGCGCCTTCTGCCGGCCGGCCTTCTCGGCCTCCCGCTTCGGGGCACCCGCGGGAGCGGACGCCCGCCGGCTCGCCCGGCGGCGCGTACGCCCACGGGTGGCCGCGGCCTCCGCCTCGGCGGCGCTGCTGTACAGCTCCTCGTCCGGGACGAACTCGGGCGCCGGGAGCGCGACCGGCTCCGCCGCCTCGGCGGCGACCTCGGCCGCCGACTCCGCCTCCGCCTCCTGCTCGGGCGTCGCGACGACCACGGCGACCTCGTGCTCGTGCTCGTGCGGCTGCTCCGCCGCACCGGCCCGCGCCCGCTTCCTGCGCTTGCCGCCACCGGCGGCGGCCGGCTGGTCGAGGTGCACGATGACACCGCGCCCGTTGCAGTGGACGCAGGTCTCCGAGAACGACTCCAGCAGACCCTGGCCGACCCGCTTGCGGGTCATCTGGACCAGGCCCAGCGACGTCACCTCGGCGACCTGGTGCTTCGTACGGTCCCGGCCCAGGCACTCCAGCAGGCGCCGCAGCACCAGGTCCCGGTTGGACTCCAGCACCATGTCGATGAAGTCGATGACGATGATGCCGCCGAGGTCGCGCAGCCGCAGCTGACGCACGATCTCCTCGGCCGCCTCCAGGTTGTTCCTGGTGACCGTCTCCTCGAGGTTGCCGCCCTGCCCGGTGAACTTGCCGGTGTTGACGTCGATGACGATCATCGCCTCGGTCCGGTCGATCACCAGCGAACCGCCGCTGGGCAGCCAGACCTTGCGGTCCAGCGCCTTGGCGAGCTGCTCGTCGATCCGGTACGTGGCGAAGACGTCGACCTCGCTGGTCCACCGGGACAGCCGCTCGGCCAGGTCGGGCGCCACGTGCGACACATACCCGTGGATGGTCTCCCAGGCCTCGTCACCGCTGACGACGACCTTGGAGAAGTCCTCGTTGAAGATGTCCCGCACGACCCGGACGGTCATGTCCGGCTCGCCGTACAGCAGCGTGGGCGCGCTGCCGCCGTTCTTGGACTTCTTCTTGATCTCCTCCCACTGCGCCTGGAGGCGTTCGACGTCGCGGCGCAGTTCGTCCTCGCTCGCGCCCTCGGCGGCGGTGCGCACGATGACGCCCGCGTCCTCGGGGACGATCTTCTTGAGGATGGTCTTCAGCCGGGACCGCTCGGTGTCGGGCAGCTTGCGGCTGATGCCGGTCATCGAGCCCTCGGGCACGTACACGAGGTAGCGGCCCGGGAGGGAGACCTGGCTGGTGAGACGGGCGCCCTTGTGACCGATCGGGTCCTTGGTCACCTGGACCAGCACCGACTGGCCGGACTTCAGCGCGGACTCGATGCGGCGCGGGCCGCCCGACATGCCGAGCGTCTCGAAGTTGACCTCACCGGCGTAGAGCACCGCGTTGCGGCCCTTGCCGATGTCGATGAAGGCGGCCTCCATCGACGGCAGCACGTTCTGCACCTTGCCGAGGTAGACGTTGCCGACGTACGACGTCGCCTGCTCCTTGTTGACGTAGTGCTCGACGAGCACCCCGTCCTCCAGGACGCCGATCTGCGTACGGTCGCCCTGCTGGCGCACCACCATGACGCGCTCGACGGCCTCACGGCGGGCCAGGAACTCGGCCTCGGTGATGATCGGCACACGGCGGCGGCCCTGCTCGCGGCCCTCGCGGCGGCGCTGCTTCTTCGCCTCCAGACGCGTGGAGCCCTTGATGGACTGCACCTCGTCCGACGGCTCGGACGCCTTGCGCGGCTCGCGCACCTTGACGACCGTGCGCTCCGGGTCGTCACCGGAGGACTCGCCCTCACCGGCTCCGTCACCGGCCCGGCGACGGCGGCGGCGACGGCGACGGCTGCTGCTGGAGCCGCCGGAATCCTCGCGGTCCTCGGCGTCCTCCGCCGCCTGCTCGGCGGTGTCCTCGGCGTCCTGGGCGGCCTGCTCCGCGGAGAGGCGCTCGGTGTCGGCGTCCCCTTCCCCGGATTCCCCGGATTCCGCGGACTCGTCGCCCTCGGCCTCCGTCTCGGCGGACTCGCCGCGCCGGCGGCGACGGCCACCGCGGCGGCGGCGACGGCGGGAACCGGAGGACTCGTTGTCGTCCTGGTCCTCGGTGTCGGCGTCCGCGTGGTCCTCGGCCGGCTCCTCGGCCTCCTCCTCGTCGGTCGCCGGAGCGGCCTGCGCGGTCTCCTCCGCGTCGCCCGCACCCCGGCGCCGGCGACGGCGGCGGGAGGCTGCGGGCTGCTCCTCCGGGAACTCCTCGGTCTCCTCCGGCTCGGCGGCCTCGGCCGCCGCCTCGGCGGCGGCGCGCTCGGGGGTCTGGAAACGGGGCTCGGTGAACACCGGCGGCTGGAACACGGCGACGGCGGGGCGCGCGGGGCGCCGCGGCGAGCTCTCCGCCTCCTCGCTTTCGGCGGCGCGGGCGTCCCGCGCGGGCTCGGCGAATCCGGCGGCGGCCTTGCGGGCGGCGCGACGGCGGCGGCGCGGGCCGGCCTCCTCGGCGGGTGCCTGCTCGGCGGGTGCCTGCTCGGCCTCGGGAGCCTGGGCGGCGAACGCCTCTACGGGGGTCTCGTCCTGCTTGTCGTTCTCGGTCACCGGGGCCTCCTCGGCGGTCGGGGCGGCCTGCTCGGTCTCGTCTGCGTCGCCCTCCGCCGTCGCGGCGGTCACCGGCGTACCGGCCGGAGCGGACGCACTGCGCGCGGCGCGGCGCCGGGTGCGGCGGGGAGCGGCGTCCTCGCCGGCCTCGGGGGCTTCAGCGGCGGGGGCTTCGGGTGCTTCGGGTGTCTCGGCGGGCGCGGTTGGCGCCTCCGCCGGGGATGTCACGGTGCGGGTGGCACGGCGGCGGGTGCGGCGCGGGGCGGCGTCCTCGTCGGCCTCGGGGGCCTCAGGCGTCGCGGCCGTCTCGGCGGTCCCGGTGGCCTCAGCGGTCTCGGCGGCCTCGGCGGGCTCCGTCGGCGAGGTCACGGAGCGCGTCGCCCGGCGACGGGTGCGGCGGGGAGCCGCGTCCTCGGCGGCGGGTTCAGGGGCGGGCTCGTCGGCCGGAGCGGTCCCGGACGCGGCCGGAGTCGCCGGCACGACCGTCTCGGCGGCCTCCGCGGACGCCGGTGCCCCTGCGGGCGCGGCCGCACGGCGGACCACACGACGACGCCGAGGCGCGGCGGCCTCGGTCTCCTTCTCCGCGGTCTCCCGGTCCTCCACGAGCTCAGCGGGCTGAGCGGGCTCGGGCGACTCAGGGACGTCGGCGCTCTCGGTGGTCGGTATGGCGGGCGCGACGGTCTCGGCCGTCGCGCCGACCGTGGCGGCGGGCGGGCCCGCCGGGCGGGAAGCGGCACGGCGCCGCCTCGGCGGCAGGGTGTCGCTCGGAGTGTTCGGTTCGGAGCCCTCGATGGGCTCGATCGGTTCGAGCATGCGGGCGTTTCTCCCGTCAGGCTCCCGGGCGCCGCAACCTGGTCCGGCGATGCCGGTGACGTCCGCGGCTCGCGCGATGCGCGGTTGCCGCCGTCCGGGGCGCGGGCGCCGCTCGGGAGCTCTCTGTGTCCTGTCTCGCCGGTTCCGTACGCCCAATGCGTACGGCCTGGCGAAAGTCTTCTGGTCGGTGCGCTGCCCGACCCAGGTGGCTCCCGAGTTCGAGGGCGGCGCTTACGACGTACGTCCCTGCGCGGGACCTTCCTTACGCCGGCGCCGTCGCGGCGGCAGTGGCGCCGGCCGGATGCGGCTCGGTCGCTGCTGCCTCGCGGTCGGGCGCGAGCGGGTCGGTCACCGTGCCGGTCTCTTCATCGAACAGCCCCTGCGCCAGCCTGGTCACCGCTGCGGGGACCGGCGGCGCCAGGTCGGCCACGGCGCGGAGACCGGACAGGACGTCGTCGGGTCGTACGGCAGGCGTCACGTGCCGAACAACCAGGCGCAGTATCGCACAGGCCTGGTCGGTCGGCCTATCAGCCGGCGACGAGTGCGTTTCCGCGCTCTCCAGGTGTGCCACCGCCGAGCGGGCGTCGAAGGTGCGGACGCCGTTCTTGGTGCGGCGCTGGACCTCCACGGTCCCGGCCGCGTTGAAGACGTCCACCGCGCGGCGGGCGTCCTCGGGGGCGATGCCGTCCAGCCGCAGCTCCCACACGGAAGCCGTCAGCCGGTCGGCGAGACTCGACGAGCGGGCCTCGACCGCCTCGACGATGTCGAGCCCGGCGGGCAGTGACTCGTCGAGAAGGGCCCGCAGCCGCTCGGGGTCGCGCGGCTCGGTGAGCGCGATCTCCAGGTATTCCGCCTCACTGCCCGTGCCGGTGGGTGCGGCATTGGCATACGACACCTTCGGATGCGGCGTGAACCCCGCCGAGTACGCCATCGGCACCTCGGCGCGGCGCAGCGCGCGCTCGAAAGCACGCTGGAAGTCACGGTGGCTGGTGAACCGGAGGCGGCCGCGCTTGGTGTAACGCAGTCGGATGCGCTGCACCGCGGGTGCGGGCGGCGGGCCTTCGGGCTGTCGCTTGCCCAGTGTTCTTCAGTCCTTCGTGAGAGCGGTCGTACTGCTACCAAGAGTACGTGCCTCCCGGCCGGTAGGTTCCCGCCGGGGCGTGAGCTGCGGATCCTTCGGTCCGCCCAGCAGCATCCGGCGGACGTCGGCACGGGCCCGGCGGACTGAGGCGCGGGCGGACTCGAGCGCCTGCCGGGTGGCCCGGCCCACGGCACGCGCGGCGTGGCCGGCGGGCCGCAGCACGGCGTCGCGCACCACATGTCCCACCGGAGTCAGCACACTGCGGTACACCCACCGCGCCGGCTCCACGAAGATCCACCGGAAGAGGGTCCCGAGGGCCCTCCCCACGGCGAGCGAGATGTACCCGGCGACCCGCCAGGCGTGCCCGAGCGCGGCGCCGATCTCCCGCGCGACGACACCGAGCACCCGCCCGGCCGGCGCCAGCACCCAGCGCCACACCGCGAGCGCGGGCAGCACCAGCAGGATCCGGGTGATCCAGTACAGCCCCGTGCCGATCCCGGCGGCGATCACCGTCACCAGCCACACGCATCCCCGGCCGCACCAGGCAAGCGCGTGCCCCACCGGCGTCAGCACCCACCGGTACACCCACACCGACGGCACGACGAGGAGATGCCTCCCCAGCCACACGACCCTCGCCCACAGCCCGGCACCGGCGGCGGCGAGCGCGTGCCCGACTGGCGTCAGCACCCGCGCGTACACCCAGGCCGACGCATGCCCGAGGGGAGTCAGCACATATCGGTAGCACCACACGGCCGGAAGGACGAGAAGCACCCTCCCCAGCCACGCCGCTCCCCTGCCCAGCGGCACGAGCACATACCGCCACAGCCCCACGAACGGCCACACGAACACCGCACGCCCCATCCACAGCAGCGCCCGCCCGACCGGCCGCAGCACCGTGTCGTTCAGGAACCGCCCGGCGACCACCAGCGCGTCCCACAGCATCCGCACCGGTACGACCAGCACCAGAACCACGATCCGCACGGGGACACGGATCGCCACGACAAGGCACCCCTCGCCGCCCGCGGGCCGCTCCGGCGACTTCTCCAGCTCCATACCCGCAAGGACGCCGTAGCCGCCCGCACGGATCCCACAAGGCCGAAAAAAATATTGCTAATACGCTGAGCGCCAGTCGGAGAACCGGAATGCCGAGACTTACACAAAACAATTATCACCACGGCCGTTCACTCATTCGCCGCGCATCCAAGTGAAACAGCCGCCGTTAGTCGCTGTATGAAGGAAAGCAGGTCAGGGCCGCTCCAACTGCACGTCACAGAACCGCTGTTGACCGCCGCCACCGGCCCGATGAATCAATCCTGACATGAATGATGAACGCTACGACCATCTCTGGTACGGCGCCGACGTCCCGGACCAATACCCCGAAGCGGGCACCGGACGGCACCGGGCCGGAGCCGTCTACGCGGAGCCCGTGGAACCGGCCGTGCCCCCCTGGGACCCGGCCGAGGAACTGGCCTATCTGCTCCAGGAGGCCCGCAGCGAGGAGTACGGCAGAACCGTGCCGCCCCCGCGCGAGGAGGCCTCGGTCACCGCGCCCCCCATCGGCAGCCCCATGGGCAATCTGCAGGAGATCACGGCCGAACTGCCACCCCTGCGCGCCCCGCGCGGACACCGCAGACCCCCGCGCAAACGCCCCGATGCAGTGCGCGTCGCCAGCTATGTCATCGCCGCCATGGCAGCGGTCACCGTGTCGATGGTGAGCGTCTTCAGCGGCGTGGTCACCTACGAACCCCTGCTGCTCGTCACCACGGCACACAGCACCGGCAGTTCATCGGCCTGGTGGCCCATCCTGGTCTACGGCCCCTGGCTCGCCGGATCACTCTCCATCCTCCGCGCGGCACTCCACCAACGCCGCGCTCTGCACTCCTGGTTCGTCGTCCTGCTCTTCTCCTCCGTCGCGGTTCTCCTCTGCGTGGCCCAGGCCCCCCGCACCATCACCGACACGGCCGCGGCGGCCCTGCCGGGCGTCGCCGCCCTGGCCTGCTTCCAGCAACTGGTCCGCCAGATCACCCTCACCCGCCCGCCCCGCCGCACGGTCACCCCCCGCCACCGCATCCGCCCCTACGGCCGCGAGACCCCTTAGCACGGGCCACGACCACACAGACAACGAAGAAGCGGCCCCCACCGACGGCGGGGGCCGCTTCCTTGCAGCCGGAGGGCTCACCTCACGTCAGTGGGAGTGACCACTCGACGCGGGCGTGGGACCGCTGTTCTTGACCGTGAGAGGCAGCAGCTTCTTGCCGGTCGGGCCGATCTGGATGCTGGTGTCCATCTGCGGACATATGGAAAAACACTCAAAACCAGCTCTACGCTGCCCGACATGAGTAAACGAGGACAGCGGCGGCTCGCGGCGGAGCGAGCGGCCTACAACGTGAAAGCCGAGTGGACCGCAGCCGATCTCGCGCTCCTGGAGGAGCTGAAGCAGGCTGAGGCGCCGCTCCCCGAGGACGCTCCCCGGGCACTCCTGTCGATCCGCTTATCCGTACTGACGGACGAGACGACGTCGCCGGTACGCCAGGAACTCGATCTCCGCATCCTGGCCAGGGAGCGGGGTTGCCGAGTCGTCGGCGTCGCTTCGGACCTGAACGTGTCGGCGACGAAGGTCCCGCCGTGGAAGCGGAAGGAACTCGGGGACTGGCTGAACAACCGCTCCCCCGAGTTCGACGAGATCCTTTTCTGGAAGCTCGATCGCTTCGTGCGCCGACTCTCCGACCTCTCCACGATGATCGAGTGGAGCCTGAAGCGCGGGAAGAACCTGGTCTCGAAGAACGACAGCCTCGACCTCGCGACGACCGCCGGGAAGATCATGGTCACGATCATCGGCGGTATCGCCGAGGTCGAGGCGGCCAACACCTCCACCCGTGTCACGAGCCTGTGGGACTACGCGAAGTCCCAGGAGGAATGGCTCATCGGGAAGCCGGCGTACGGCTACGTCACCGACGAGGACGACACGGGGAGGGTCGTTCTCGTCATCGATCCTGAGGCACACAAGGCACTGCACTGGGCACGCCGCATGGCACTTCGCGGACGCTCCGCCCGTTTCATGGTGCGCTGCCTCAAGCGGGCCGGGCTCATGAGTCAGGGGCTCACCGTGGTGACGCTCCTTCGCCGGCTCCGTAACCCGGCTCTCCTCGGCTACCGCGTGGAGGAGGACAAGAACGGCGGACAGCGTCGCTCGAAGCCGGTCCTCGGCAAGGACGGCAAGCCGATCAGGGTCGCTTCTCCGATCTTCACCGAGGAGGAGTTCGAGACTCTCGGCGCAGCGCTGGACAAGCGGATGAAGAAGCAGCCGCCGCGCCGTCCCGGCGGAGCCACGCAGTTCCTCGGCGTGCTCCTGTGCGCCGACTGCAAGACGAACATGACCGTGCAGGTCACGAGGAACGGGTTCGGTACCTATCCCTACCTTCGGTGCCGCAACTGCAAGAGCGGGGGACACGGGGCGCCCAACCCGGAGCGGGTCTACGAGCGCCTGGTGGAGGACGTACTCAAGGTCCTCGGAGACTTCCCCGTACAGGTTCGTCAGTACGCGGAGGGCGCCGAGGCGCGACGGGAGATCAAGCGCCTTCAGGAGTCCGTCGCGCTCTACATGAGGGAACTCGAACCCGGAGGCCGGTACACGAAGACGCGGTTCACGAAGGAGCAGGCAGAGACGACACTGGACAAGCTCATTGGGGAGCTCCAAGCGATCGACCCCGAGACGGCGAAGGACCGATGGGTCAACGTCCACGGCGGCAAGACGTTCCGTGAGCACTGGCAGGAAGGCGGCATGGAGGCCATGTCCGCAGACCTGTACCGCGTCGGGATCCGCTGTGAGGTTACCCGCACGAAGGTACCGGGGGTCCGGGCTCCGAAGGTGCACCTTCGCCTTCTGATCCCGAAGGACGTACGCGAACGGCTCGTGATCCGCGAAGACGACTTCGCGCAAGCCTTCTGATCCCAGGCCACACAAGGACGAAGCCGCCTTCCCGTCACACAGGGAGGCGGCTTCACGTCTCACTCGACCCAAGTAGTGGCGTCGAACGGTTCTTCCGTGCCGTCCTCATCCACGATCACGATCTCACTTTCGATCAGTTGTGGCACTGTCGTTCGCAGACTCAAGTTCGGGTAGAGGAGTGATCAGCCTTCACCTCCCCGTGCTGGCATCAGCGCTGAGCCGCCGACACTCCGCGAGGTCTTCGGCGACTCCGGCCGCGATCAGAGCGGCGCCAGGGGTGTGACCGGAGCCGACGTAACGCCAGTGCGCATCCGTGATCGCTTCCGGGGTGTCGGCATGGCCGATGTGGTGGGCACGTTCGGCGCGTAAGGCCGCGTAGGTGGTGGAGTAGGCCCGCGATTTGGTGAGGCTGTGGCCGCGGTAGCCGAGGGTGTGGGTCCAGGTGCGCAGGTGCAGGGGTGCGTACTCGGGAAGACCGCCGAGGCGCCAACAGGTGCGCATCAGGGTGCTGGCGTGCCCGCTCACGGGTGCCGCATTGGTGTCGTCCCAGGTGGTGACCTTGTGGTCGGTGCCGGCGCCTGTCTCGCTCGCTCCCTTGGTGACGTACTTCGCGACATACGCGGCCACCGCGTCATCACCGGGCCCGTCACCGTCGGCGTACAGCGGACGGATGTCGAGTTGGGCACCCCAGCGAAGGAGCAGTTCGCCCACGGCCAGGCTGTACGGAGTGCGGACCAGGACCCTCCCGGCGGAGGCGCGAACAGCGTTGGTGAGTCGGTCGGCCGTGCCCCAGGACGGGGGTTCGTCGGCCGGTCCATCGGGGCCGTCGAGGCGGACGACGGCGTGCACGTGGACGGCCGCCCGTTTCTGGTACTCGGCGACGCGCGCGAAGGACAGTTGGGCGTGGTGGGCGAAGTGGGACTGTACGAGGCCGGCGGAGGAGGCGAGGCGCCGTCGGACGTCGATGGCGAAGCGGTCCCACAGCTTGGAGGCGTGCGCGTGCCAGAGGACGTGTCCGGTGTAGTCGTAGCAGTCGGGGCACAGGGGTTGGCCGACGAGGGGATTTCGCAGTGTGCTCGGCGCCGCAGCCGAGAGGACGGCCATGTTCGCACGTGCCGCCGTTACGGCGAGGGCGGCAGCGTTCCCCGGTCCGGTGCACGGGGCCGAAGGACGGTGCGGTCAGGGTGACGAAGAGCCGTGGGCGGTCGCGGACGGTGGTGGGGACGTTCTTGCCGCCGATCAGGCCTGCGCGGACGAGGTGGAAGGTGTCGCCCGCGTGGAGGCGCGAGCAGGGGGCGCAGACGGTTGCCCGGCGGTTGCGGCAGCGGACGAGGAGGCGTTCGCCGGGTTCGTTGCGGGTGTCGTACTGGCGGAGGATCTCGCCGGTTGTGCCGTCCAGGGTGGTGGTGGAGCCGGAGAGGTGGACGGGGTGGGAGCAGCCGCCGGTAGCGGTGATCTGCTCCAGCCAGCGGGAGAAGTGCGGATCTTGGGCGATACGGATGGCGTCGCGGTCCGTTTCGGGGAGCTGACGCAGGCGCACCGCGCGGTCGAGGACGGCGCGCCTGTCAGCGGGGGTGAAGTCCGGGGTGATGGTGGTGACCTTCCGGGGTGGGCCGCCGCAGCGGAACGGAGGATGGTGGGTGGCGCGTGGTCGGTCATGGGGATCACCTCTCTTGCTCGGCCGGTGGGCGGGTGGGGTCATCGGATGTTTCCGGTGCCCCGGCAGACGCGGCAGCGGCGCAGCCGTCCGGTCCAGGTCTTGCGGGCCCCGTCGCCCTTGCAGTGCGCCTCACGCGAGGCATGGGCATGGTGGTGTGTCCTTCCTGTCTCAGGTGTGGGAGAAGCCGCTGATGAACCAGGTGATGAGGCCGTGCACGGTGTAGACCACGGGGGTCTGGCCGAGGTAGACGCCGAAGAGGCCGACGCAGACCGCTTCCCAGGCCGCGGGAGCGGACGAGAAGAACGGTGATGATCCCGAAGATCACCGCGAACGTGAACGCCGTACCTTCGCTGATCACTTGTTGTCTCCTTCCAGCGCCGCCAGGGCGCGGGCGACGGTGGGCAGTTCCGGGGTCATGGCGGAGTACTGCCGGGCCGTGGCAATGGCCTCATCAGTGGGAGTCAGGTTCGAGCGGGCACGGCTCCAACCGCCGTCCGGTCCGGTGCACACGGCGACGCCCCGTTCCTCGGGTGTGATCGCTTGCGCGACGGCCACGGCGTCCTTGTTGAGATCACCCAAGGTCATCTCTGCCGTGCCAGGGTCGTTGACCCGGTGGCAGATACGGCCGCCAAGCTGTGCCCGCAGGGCGGTGACGCCGGGGCCGAGGTCGGAGCCGACGCGTTGCCCGGCGACGACCAGGTGCAGGCCGAGCGCGGCCCCGAGCTGGGCCAGCCGGAGCAGGAGTGTGGAGCACTGTTCGGCTTCCGCCTTGCTCTCACGGGTGCCGTCGGACAGGTACAGTTCCGCGATCTCGTCGACCAGGACGACGACCGGCACGGGCCGCAACTTGTCGGGCAGTTCCCAGATAGAGCGCACTCCGGCCGTACGGCAGGCGTTCATCCATTCCTGCATGTCGACCACGAGCGCGGAGAGCACGGCGACCGCTTCGCGCCGGCAGGTCGCGAGGGCGCTCAGCCGTCCGGCGAACAGGCCGAGTTCCATGCCGCCCTTGCAGTCGATGCCGACCAGGGCGACACGTTGCGGAGCAAGCTGGGCGATCAGCCTGGCCAGCAGGGTGGACTTGCCGGAGCGGGTGGCCCCGGCGATGAGCCAGTGCGGGACGAGCCTCAGATTCATCACCCAGGCGCCGCCGCTCTCCAGTGCGCCGATGAGCGCGGACAGCAGTTCGGCCGGGGCAGTTACTAAGCCGGGCCGCTGGAGTGGGTCAGTGGCCATCGCGGACAGCAGGATGAGGCCGCGTTCCGGGCAGGTGACCCGCACTACGTGGACCCGCCATGCGTGAACCAGGGCATCTGCCGCCTTCATGTACGTCGCCGGGGTCTGGCCCGCGTGCAGCCGCACGGTCACCGTCAGCCCCATGCGGGTGGCGCGCGGGAACGAGGCCCTTGGAGCGATCGGCCGGACCGGATCGCCCTTGACCACCAGGTCCCCGAGCAGCCCGCGGGGCGGACGACGGGAGACGGCGAAGTCGTTGAGCATGGCGACCTTGCGCCAGGTGAGGACCACCCGGCACGCGGTGACGGGGTAACCGATGAGGTACCACTGCCAGACCGGGCGGTGCCGGCGTACCAGGTCACCGACGACGAGCACCCAGGCCAGCACCGCGAGCGCGAAGGCGAGCAGGATCGGCCCCATCACGCGTCACCGCCCTTGCGATGTGCGGCAGCGCCGCTGTGCACGGGCGTGATCGCGTCCGCCCGGAAGCTGACGCCGTGCCGGTCGCCCATGGCCCACATGAACGGCGTCAGTCCGGTGACCGTGACGATCTGCCCTTCCTCGATGCCCTTGGGCTCACCGGTCACCGCGATCTCGATAACGGATATCCGCCGCCGGTCCTGCCGCACGGTGACGGCCACGGTGAACACCGGATTGCCGTCCGGGTCCTTCTTCACCTCCTGTGTCTCGGGGTTGCTGATCTTCGCTTCCGGCGCGATGGCGCACCGCAGTACACCGAGCCGCGCCGTGTCCACGGGAATGGACTGCATGTTCTTCGGCCTCCCTGGCCAGTCAGGACGCCCGACACATTCGGACGTCACTTGTCCTTACGAGTTACGACTATGGAGCGCTGTACAACAGGGCGCAACTACTTATGCTGACGAGTGATGACGCGCGTGCGACGTGCCTACGACACCGAACCGGAGAAGCCGAGATGACGGAGATCCAGCGCCCCGGAGCCCTCTACCAGCAGGTGGCCGCCGCCATCCGAGAGGCGATCCTTTCCGGCGAGTTCGCACCGGACTCCCCCTTGCCGTCGGAGTCCCAACTGATCAACCGTTACGGGGTCTCCCGACCCACCGTGCGCAACGCGATCGCCGCACTGCGCGCGGAAGGGCTGATCGATGTACGGCACGGCAAGGGCAGCTTCGTACGCTCCGACGGCCAGCCCGCCCTCACCATCGAACGCCGCATCAACCGCACCAGCGACGACCGGTTCACCATGCCCAACAGTGACGCATGGGAGGAGACCGAGGAGCCGACCACCTACCGCACCCGCACCACCAAGCCCACCGGCCACTTGCTCCAACTCGCCGAAGAGGAAGCGCTCTTCGGCTGTGACCGACTGCTGAACGACCCCGGCACCGGCACCCGCGCCATGCACCGCACCCTGATCCCCTTCGAGGTGGCCGAAGCCGTCCCGCCGCTCGGAAAGGAGCCGGGCCAGCAACCGGCAGAGATCTACCGACTGCTCACCCAAGACGGCCACACCCTGTGGTGGTCGGAGACAGTCCGCGCCCGTATGCCGCTGCCCGACGAACGCGCCACCCTCCAACTCCCGGATGCGACCCCGATCCTGCACCTGTCCCGCGTTACACACGGCACCGACGACCGCCCGCTGATCCTCGAAGAACTGCGCGTCGGTGCGGACCGTGCCGAGGTCGCCTACCGGATCACCGCCGACAAGCAGCCCGCCCGACGCCGCAAGGCATGAGGAACGAGGAGCATCGGTCGAAACCGCCTTCAGGCAGCTCCCATGGGGCGAGCCTCGAAGAACAGGGTGCCCATCGGGCACAAACGCGGGCAGGACCAGCGCCTGCCCGATTCGCCGGGCCAGCGTAGGGCCCCCTGTCCACTCGCCCCATGGCAGCTACCGCCCAAAGTCTCTCCGGCAGGCGACATGCCCACGCGCGCCGCTCACCGGCGAGAAGGCCCTTCATGACGCACCGCCGCTGCCATCGGCGAGTTGCTCCAGGAGCCCGGCGAGCAGCTCAGCCGCTTCCGGCCGGCCCGCCAGCCGCACGACCCCGCGCCCGTCCCTGTCCGTCGAGGCGACAGCCCGCACGGCGGACAGCTCGAAGCTCGCACCGAGGAGCGCGCGGTTCAACCGGTCCGCAGCCTCACGCGCCGTGCGCCAGCCCGAAACGTAGTCGACTCCCGGCACCCACAAGCCGCAGTCGTCCCCTGCGACATCGTCAAGCCCATCGCTCAGCCAGCTCTCGCCCGAGCCAGTCACCCTGCCCACCTCTGTCCCGATCCAGGTAACGCATCATCAAATCTCTTTGGACCAGGGCAAACACGCAGCACGGCGGCCCCGGTACCATCAGGCACCGGGAACCGCCGCGTTCCCAGCCGGGCCACCCCTCGCTTTCCAGGGCTGATGGGGTGGCCCGGTCTCGGTTTGTGGTTGTCAGGCGCGGCCCTCCGGCCGGGGAGGGAAGCTCCGGAAGTCCCGGAGGAGCCGCGCCCTGGCCAAAGGGGTCAAGCTCCGACCGGTTACCGGGCCGCCCCCGCTCCCGATCGCGAAGGAGCGAAACAAGGGCAGCGGCCCGGAGATCATCAGTGCGGCACGGGCTCTTCTTCGCTGTTCAGGTCAAAGCGGGCCCAGATCGTCTTTCCGCCGCGTTCCTCCGGCGTCCACCAGACCGCCGCCGCCAGTCGCTGAGCAATGAACAGCCCCCGACCGCTGTCGGGCACCATCGCTTCAGGCAACTCTCCGAGCAGGCCCGAGGAGAACGCCTCTCCCACCGGGAGCAGCGGAGGAGTCGAGTCCTCGTCGGCGACACCGATGAACAGCCACTTCGGCCACAGCTTGAAGATCAGTTCGATGCGTCGGCAGCCACCGGGGGTGGACAGATGCCGGTCTGGTACGGCGTGGTTCACCACGTTGCCGACCAGCTCCGAGACGACCAGCCGAGCATCGTCCACAACGGCACAGGCGCCCGCACCCCGGAGGAACACGGCCGTCATATAGCGCGCGACGCGCGCCGTGTCACTGAACTCGGCGAACAGGGTCAACGTCAGGAAGTGCCCGTCCGAGTACGGCTCCGGCGTCGCGAACCAGTGCGCGTACGCGTCCAGCTCACCCGCCAACCGTTCGGTCTTCCCCGCATCCATGACTTCCCCTTTCGAGGCTCCGCGGCGCTTGCTTCACGCACGCCAGTACACGGCGAAGCAGGCGTGACCGGGAGCGTTCACCAGGGGGTTCACGTGAACACCGGCAAAGGCAAAGGGGGTTCATCAATGAACCCCCAAGGCTGATACTGCTGTGACACGATGAACACTCGCCGTCATTCTCGGGTTGGCAGGGGAGCATGAGCCGAGAGCCGAACGCGCAGTTGATCGCCGTCATGGAACAGGCCAAGGTCTCGAACAAGGGCCTTGCGAAGCGCATGAAGGACACCGCCGCCGCACGCGGCATCACCCTTGGAACAGTGCATGTCTCCGTGCAGCGGTGGCGAGACGGCGCGGGCATCCAACCCCAGACAGCAGCGATCATGGCGGACGTACTGAGCACCAAACTCGGTCGCCGCATCAGGCCCGGCGATCTCGGCTTCTTCGACCACGCGCGGCCCGCCGCCCCCTCAGCCGGTCGGCTACCCGAACACCGTTCCCGAAGTGCTCGCCACACTGGGCAGCCTTGCAGACGAGACCGTCGGGACTCCCCCGAGGCTGCTATGTCGTGTCAAGCCGCTTGAGTGAGTTCTTCGACGTTGCCGAGTCGGTTCCGGTCGGGGCGCTCAAGGATCTTGAAGATCTGGCGGCAGATGACCCGCTTGAGGCATCGCTGCGCGTCACGGGAGGTCTTCCCTTCGGCGATCTTGCGTGCGATGTACGTCTTCGTAGAGGGATCGAGTCGCATCCGGATCAGGGTGATCGTGTGCATGGCCCGGTTGAGCTGCCGGTCGCCGCTGCGGTTGAGCCGGTGTCGGTTGGTCAGCCCTGACGAGGCAGGGATCGGCGAGACACCGGCGAAGGAGGCGAAGGCGGCTTCAGAGCGGAATCGTCCCTGGTGAGACCAGCTGACCAGTATCTGGGCGGCGGTGATCGGCCCGACTCCGAGCAGGCCGAGAAGCTCGGAGGCCTGCTGCCGCACCAGGGCGAGGATCTCGTTCTCCAGCTCCTTGGCCTCGGCCTGCAGGGCCTGAACGCGCTGTGGACCGCATGGCCCGCACCGTCATCCGGTGCTCGAGGCTCTGGGCCGGGCGGTCGCGGAACTGAGCGCAGTAGGCAATCTGGGCGGGGCGCTTGAGCTTCCGCAGCTCAGCGCGGAGGTCGTCCGGGGCGGAGACGATCAGAGCCTTGAGCTGGTTGATCGCGGCGGTGGAAGCGAGGACCGCACCGTGACGGGTGGCAAGCAGTACCCGCAGTGCCTCGCGTTCGCCGCGGAGGCGGGGCTGGATCAAGTGCTCGGTGGCCAGGGCCTCCTTGGCGGCCCGGATGGCGTCGAGCATGTCGGTTTTGCGGCCTCCACGGTTGGCCGCTCGCTTCGGGCGGCAGACCTCGACGACCTGCTCGCCGGCCTGGTCCAGGAAGGCCGCGAGGCCGGCGCCGTAGCTGCCGATACCTTCCAGGGCCCAGCAGCGGCGGCCGGGAACCTGCTGGCGGGCGAAGTCCAGCAGGCGCCGATAGCCGCGGGCGTTGGCCGGGGAATCTGTGCTGGCCAGGACGGCGCCGATGGGGCTGACGGCGGCTGCGGCGAGGGTGTCGCGGTGAGTGTCGACGCCGATGACGCCATCGACGTGTTCTGCGAGCATGGTCATGCGGTTGTTCTCCTCCAGGCGGACGACCGTGACGGCGTCGGCCTGGGTGGAGTCACCACGTGGCGGAACTGTGATGAGTCACGCCGGAAGGCGGACAAGCTGCTGATCAAGCCAACGGGTGGGCCGGGCCGACGCCCGTGTCCGGCAGACATCTCGGGGGAACGGCAGTCCCTGACGGAACGCCAGTTATGTTTCGAGTCATGCCGGATCACGAGCGCCGAGCCTGGCAGCAACCCATCCCGGGCCGCAGAAGAACTCTCACAGTTATGTTTTTCGCGGTCCTGCAAGAGGGCCGCTGGCCTCCGGGCCCGGCATGACTGTTGCCCCCCTGTCGAAGGCATGACCTGGGGGGTGGTGTCACCGGGCCCGAGAGGCGCCGTTGGAGACGCTGATGAGAGGTCCGACCACCGCCTGGCCTGGCGCAATGCCCGGCATCTCGCGG